>NZ_CP059451.1:0-300000 GCF_022023855.1 Azospirillum brasilense | reverse complement strand
CGGGTCGGGCGAGCCCATCACCCGCAGCAGGAAGGCGTCGCGCGCCGCCGTGCCGGGCGGCAGGTCGTCGGCCAGGAAATACCCGCCCTTGGAGGTCCCGCCGCGCATCCACAGGCAGCGCACGCCGTCAGACATAGCGCAGCCCCTTCGCGGCGAGCGGGCCGCGCATGCCGTAGATGTCGAGGCCGAGTTCGCCGGCCGATAGCCGCGCCCGCTTCTCCTCCTCCTTCGCCAGCCGGTCCTGCGCCTTCGCAAGCACGTCGGCGGCCTCCTCGCGGCGGACCACGCAGACGCCGTCATCGTCCGCGACGATCACGTCGCCGGGATTCACCAGCGCGCCCGCGCAGACCACCGGCACGTTGACCGAGCCCAGCGTTTCCTTCACGGTGCCCTGCGCGCAGACCGCGCGGGACCAGACCGGGAATCCCATGTCGGTCAGCGTCCGGACGTCGCGCACCCCGGCGTCGATGACCAGACCGGCGCAGCCGCGCGCCTGGGCCGAGGTTGCCAGCAGGTCGCCGAAGTAGCCGGCGTCCGACGGCGAGGTGGTGGCGAGCACCAGGATGTCGCCCGGCGTCACCTGCTCGATGGCGACGTGGAGCATCCAGTTGTCGGCCGGCGGGGCCAGCACGGTCACCGCCGAGGCGGCGAGCTGGGCGCCGGGATAGATTGGGCGCAGGGCGGAGGCCAGCAGGCCCTTGCGGCCCTGTGCCTCGTGCACGGTGGCGACGCCGCATTCGGCCAGACCGGCGATCACCGCCGGGTCGGCCCGCTCGATGGTTTGGACGACGACGTTCATCACAGTTCATCCACGGTGCGGGGATAGACCGACTGGAAGCCCTCGGCGTAGCGGGCGTTGCGCCCGCCGGCCTGCCCGCCGGAGTTGCGGCGGAAGTGGTTGCCGCGGTTCTGCGCCAGGTTGGTGTAATAATCCCAGAGATGCTCCTGCCCGGCCATGCATTCGATGGCGGCGCGCTTGTTGTCCCACACCTCGGTGATGTCGAGGAAGACGTCCGGCTTCCAGCCCATCTGCTCGGTCTGGTGCGGCTCGAACAGGTAGAGCTGCGGCGCGCCGAGCACCTTCTGGCCCGGATTGTGGCCCCAGGCCTGGGCGATCATCCGGCATTCCATCAGGACCTTGGTCGCGTAGGAATGGTCGGTGTTGTAGGGATCGTAGTGCGAGTGGCTCATCAGGAAGGCCGGCTGCACCTTGCGGATCACGTCGACCAGACGGAACTTGGCCTCACGGTCGATCTCCAGCGGGTAGTCGCCCAGGTCGAAGAACTGGATGTCGTGGGCGTTTAGCGCCTTGGCGGCGGCCTCGGCCTCCTTGCGGCGCTCCGTCTTCACGTGGTCCAGCGTGCAGCCGTCCTGCTTCCACAGCTTGGCGGACTCGCCGCGCTCGCCGTAGGACAGGCAGACGATGGTGACCTCGTAACCCTTCTTCTGATGCAGCGCGATGGCGCCACCGGCGCGCCACACGAAGTCCGCCGAATGGGCGCTGAGCACCAGCGCTCTTTTGTTCTGTGCCATGAATGTCCGCTCCCCCGCATGGGCAGTCTGGTGGTGGGCAGCCTTGTTGTGGGCAGTCCGATTCCGATGGCCCATCATCCGCCGGTCCGGTGGCAAATCCTATTTCGAACTCCCTTCGTTACCATTTGGTTTTGCTATAGGCATCTTTTTCGGTTGGGCCTCGCCATGGGATGCCGGGCGCGGGAATGCCTCCGGGGTCGATACGAAGATGTCGCGTCAGGCGTAATCTCATGTCGAATCATGGGGATGCAACATACGGGGCTGTGCTCAAAGGCGCGCTGTCGGGTAAGGAAAGGGCTGTCGTGCAGCCGCCTCGACGGGGTTCCTTCCACGCTGGTCGACCTCTCTGCTATTCAAAAAACAAATGGGCTCTTCGACGAACGAATTTCCTCGGCGGCGGGCGGGATGATACCCATTCGATCATGAGGGATTAAGGGGCAAGGAGCCGGACCCGCCGCTGCGGGAGGCTCCCCGGCCCGGACAAGGGATTTCGGGAGAGGACGCGATGAGGATTTGTGTGGCCGGGGCCGCGGGCGCCTTCGGCGTGAAGCATCTGGAGGCGGTCGCCGCCATCGACGGCGTCGAGGTGGTGTCGGTGGTCGGCGGCGAGCCGGACGACATCGAGGGCTTCGCCAAGGCGCGCGGCATTCCGCATTGGACCAAGGATCTGGCCGAGAGCCTGGAGCGGACCGACGTGGAGGCGGTGATCCTCGCCACCCCGACGCCGGTGCACGCCACCCAGGCGATCCAGTGTCTGGAAGCCGGCAAGCATGTGCTGGTGGAGATCCCGATGGCCGACAGTCTGGCCGACGCGGAACGGCTGGTCGCAGCGCAGCGGGCCAGCGGCCTCGTCGCCATGGCCGGGCACACGCGGCGCTTCAACCCCAGCCACCAGTGGATCCGCAACCGGGTCCAGGCCGGCGAGCTGACGATCCAGCAGATGGACGTCCAGACCTACTTCTTCCGCCGCTCCAACATGAACGCGCTGGGCAAGCCGCGCACCTGGACCGACCATCTGCTGTGGCACCACGCCTGCCACACGGTGGACCTGTTCCAGTACCAGACCGGCGAGATGGCCAGCCAGGTGCACGCCCTGCAGGGGCCGACGCACCCTCAGCTCGGCATCGCCATGGACATGAGCATCGGCATGAAGGTGCCGTCCGGGGCGATCTGCACCCTGTCGCTGTCCTTCAACAACGACGGGCCGCTGGGCACCTTCTTCCGCTACATCTGCGATAATGGGACCTACATCGCCCGCTACGACGATCTGTACGACGGCAAGGACAACAAGATCGACCTCAGCGGCCTCACCGTGTCGACCAACGGCATCGAGCTGATCGACCGCGAGTTCTTCGCCGCCATCCGCGACGGGCGCGAGCCCAACGCCAGCGTGGCGCAGTGCCTGCCGGCCATGCGGACGCTCGACCGTCTGGAAAAATCGCTGAACGCCTGATCGGGGAACGCGTCGCCGGTCCCCCGGCCCCAAACAACAAGGACGCGGGACGCAAGACCAAGAAAAACGTCCCGCGAAGACCCGCCCCGAGGAGGAAACCCATGCCAACCGCGCGCAGCGTCGACGTCCAGGCCTTTCTCAACGAACACCCCTTTTCGCGATACCAGTGGCTGGTGTTCGCGCTGTGCTTCTTCATCGTTCTTCTGGACGGCTTCGACACGGCGGCCATCGGCTACATCGCCCCGTCGCTGACGACGGAATGGGGAATTGCGCGGCCGGCGCTGGCGCCGGTGCTGAGCGCGGCGCTGTTCGGGCTGGCCTTCGGCGCCCTGTCCGCCGGGCCTCTGGCCGACCGCTTCGGCCGCAAGGCGATCCTGATCGGCTCGGTGCTGGTCATCGGCACCGCCTGTCTGGCCTCCGCCTTCTCGGGCAACCTGGACCAGCTCGTCATGCTGCGCTTCGTCACCGGCCTCGGCCTGGGGGCGGCGATGCCCAACGCCGTCACGCTGATGAGCGAATATTGCCCCGAGGGGCGGCGGGCCATGGTCACCAACGCCATGTTCTGCGGCTTCCCGCTCGGCGCGGCCTTCGGCGGCTTCCTCGCCGCCTGGATGATCCCGCTGTGGGGCTGGCGCAGCGTGCTGGTGCTGGGCGGGATCGCGCCGCTGGTCCTGGCGGCGGTGCTGCTGGTCCTGCTGCCGGAATCGGTCCGCTACATGGTCGCCCACAACCACCCGGTGGAGCGCATCCGCGCCGTGCTGCGCCGCATCTCCGAGACGGCGGCCGGGGCGGCCGGCTTCGTGATGACCGAGAAGGCCCCGGCGACCAAGGCGCGGAACGGAATCGCGGTCGTGCTGTCGCGCGGCTATCTGGTCGGCTCGGTGATGCTGTGGGTCGCCTATTTCATGGGGCTGGTCATCTTCTACGCGCTGATCAACTGGATGCCGATCCTGTTCAAGGACGCCGGGCTGCCGCCGCGCGACGCCGCGCTGATCGCCGCGCTGTTCCCGCTGGGCGGCGTCGGGGCCATCCTGTCGGGCTGGCTGATGGACCGCTTCAACGCCAACAGGATCATCGCCTTCGGCTTCGTGCTCACCTACGGCGCCGTCTACGCCATCGGGCAGGTGGCCGGGAACGTCGGGCTGCTGGTGGTCACGGTCTTCGCGGCGGGCACCATCATGAACACCGCCCAGACCTCGCTGCCGGCGCTGGCCGCCAGCTTCTACCCGACCCACGGGCGGGCCACCGGCGTGGCGTGGATGCTGGGGCTGGGCCGCTTCGGCGGGATCGGCGGCTCGTTCCTGGTGGCCGAGCTGGCCCGCCAACAGCTCGACTTCACCAGCATCTTCGCCATCGTCGCCGTTCCGGGTCTGGTCGCCGCCCTGGCTCTGCTGGTCAAGCAGTTCGTCCACCCCGAGGACCGGTCGAGCGGCACGGGCCGGACCGTCGAAGCCCTGGGGCATTGAGTTTTACTATAGACCACCCATAGGCTTTGCGGCTTGGCACCGTCTATTTCCAGTTTAGACGACCATGCTGCATTGCAATGGCGCCCCGAGCGTTATTCAAAAAACGAATGGGGCCTTCGCTCAACGAATGAGCGCAGCGCTGCGATCACTGATAATCATGCACTGGTGACGGTATCGGCGGCCTGCGCGTCCGGCCCCGGCGAACGCCAAGACGCCCCCCAATCAACGACGAAAAACACGGGGGCTTTCAAAACGAGGAGGAAACATGTCCGGAACATTTCGCAAGGCCCTGCTGGGCACGGCTTTCCTATGTGCCTTAAACGCCGGTTCGGCCTGGGCCGACACGATCAAGGTCGGGGTGATCGCGCCGTTCTCCGGCCCCTTCGCCACGGTCGGCCAGACCTTCAAGCAGGCCATCGAGGTCTATCAGGCCCAGCATGGCAAGACGGTCGCCGGCAACACGGTGGAGTTCGTCTACAAGGACCTCGATCAGGCCAACCCGGCGCAGAGCAAGGCCCTGGCCCAGGAGCTGGTGGTCAAGGAGAAGGTCGGCTACCTCGCCGGCTTCTTCTTCACGCCGGACGCGCTGGCGGTCGCCCCGCTGATCGACGAGGCGAACATCCCCTGCGTGATCTTCAACGCCGCGACCTCCGCCATCACCGAGAAGTCGCCGCGCTACGTCCGCACCTCCTTCACCCTGTGGCAGAACACCGTGCCGCTGGCCGAGCATGTCGCCAAGCAGGGCATCCGCAAGGTGGCCACCGCGGTCAGCGACTACGGCCCCGGCATCGACGGCGAGACCGCCTTCAAGCAGACCTTCGAGAAGTCCGGCGGCAAGGTGGTCGACAGCATCCGCATGCCCCTGAAGTCCACCGACTTCGCCCCCTTCATGCAGCGCATCAAGGATTCCGGGGCGGAGGCCATCTACGCCTTCCTGCCCGCCGGCCCGACGACGCTGGGCTTCGCCCGCGCCTTCAGCGACACCGGGCTGAAGGCCGCGGGGATCAGGTTCTTCGGTCCCGGCGACATCACGCAGGAACCGGACCTGCCGGTGCTCGGCGACGCGGCGGTCGGCATCACCACGACCTTCAACTACAGCCAAGCCCACGATTCCGACCTGAACCGCCAGTTCCTCGCCAAGCACAAGGAGCTGTTCGGCTCGTCCGACATCGTCACTTTCACCTCGGTCGGCGCCTATGACGGCGCGCACGTCATCTACCGCATGGTCGAGGCGACGGGCGGCAAGAGCGACGGGGCGAAGGCGGTGGCGGCGGTCAAGGGCATGGCCTGGGAAAGCCCACGCGGGCCGGTGCGGATCGACCCCGAGTCCCGCCACGTCACCCAGACCATCTATCTGCGCGTGACCGAGCGCAAGGACGGCCGGCTGCAGAACACCGAGGTCGCCGGATTCCCCGATCAGCCCGACTACGGCTTCAAGGCCGGCAAGTAGGACCATCGACGGCCCCCGTCCCCGACGGGAAGGGGGCCTGTCCGCGCTGGAGTTCCTGATGGAAACGCTTTTCGGCATCGTGGTGGACGGGGTCGCCTACGGGATGATCCTCTTCATCATCTCCGTCGGTCTGTCGGTCACGCTCGGCCTGATGCGCGTGGTCAACCTCGCGCACGGCGCCTTCGCCATGGTCGCCGGCTACGTCGCCTCCTACGCCGCGCAGGGGTTGGGCCTGCCCTACGCCGTGGGGCTGGTGGCGGCGATCCTGTTCACCGTGCTCGCCACGCTGCCGCTGGAGAAGCTGCTGTACCGGCGCATCTACGGCTCCGCCAACGAGCTGGCCCAGGTGCTGCTGACCATCGGCCTGACCTTCGTCATCGTCGCCGGGATCAACTACCTGTTCGGCCCCACGCTGAAGCGCATCCCGCTGCCGGACGCACTGCTCGGCACCGTGGCGATCGGGCCGAAGTCGATCCCGGTGCACCGCGCCTTCGTCATCGCCCTGGGGGCGGCGACCGTGCTGGGCCTATGGTGGCTGCTGGAGCGCACCGATTTCGGCATCAAGCTGCGCGCCGCCGTGGACGACCCGAACATGGCCGCGGCGCTGGGCATCCGGACGGAGCGCCTCTACACCGCGACCTTCGCGCTGGGCACCGGGCTGGCGGCGCTGGGCGGGGTGCTGGGGGCGGAGCTGCTGCCGCTGGAGCCCTATTACGCCATCCGCTACATCGTCCTGTTCCTGGCGGTGGTCGCCGTCGGCGGGGCGGGCAACATCCTCGGCTCGGCCGCCGCCGCCCTGGCATTGGGCATCGTGGACACCGCGGGCAAATACCTGATCCCGAGCTTCGGCGAGTTCTTCTTCTACGCCGCGCTGATCCTGATCCTGTTCCGCTGGCCCCACGGCTTCTTCCAGGGGAGGGCGGCCTGATGGGTGGACGTGACACGGGCGCGGTGGCCATCGATCCGTCTCCGCAGGTCGCGGCGCGCGGGCCCTGGTTCCGCCGG
This sequence comes from Azospirillum brasilense, assembly GCF_022023855.1. Taxonomy (NCBI): domain Bacteria; kingdom Pseudomonadati; phylum Pseudomonadota; class Alphaproteobacteria; order Rhodospirillales; family Azospirillaceae; genus Azospirillum; species Azospirillum brasilense. The sequence continues at coordinate 293,093 of NZ_CP059451.1, read as the reverse complement.
GCGCTCGGCGGGGCCGCGGTTCCGCTGCTGGCCGCCGCCGGGCTGGCCGCCTTCTGGCTGTTCCCCAACGATCTCGGCCTGATGACGCGGATCGCCGCGACGGCGCTGTACGTCCTGTCGCTCGACCTCGTGCTCGGCTTCGGCGGCATCGCCACGCTGGGGCAGGCGGCGATGTTCGGCGCCGGGGCCTACGCCGCCGGCATCGCCGCGGTGCATCTGGTGAGCGACCCGCTCGTCCTGCTCGCCGTCGGCGGTCTGGCCGGCGGTCTGGTCGCCCTGGTCACCGGCGCGCTGATCCTGCACGCGCGCGGCCTGACTCTGCTGATGCTGACCATCGCCGTGGTGCAGATCGTCCAGGAGGTGGTCAACAAGGCGCGCGACCTCACCGGGGGCAGCGACGGCCTGTCGGGCATCGAGCCGAGCCCGCTGTTCGGCCTGTTCCGCTTCGACATGTTCGGGCGCACCTCCTACCTGTTCGCGCTGGCGGTGCTTCTTGTCGGTTTCCTGGTGGCGCGGCGCATCGTCCGCTCGCCCTTCGGGCTGGCCTGCCGGGGCGTGAAGGAGGACCCGCTGCGCGTCGCCGCCCTGGGGGGCTCGCCGCGCCGCTATCTGGTCACGCTCTACGCCATCGCCGGGGTGTTCGCCGGGGTGGCCGGGGCGCTGACCGCGGTGACCAGCGGCATCGTCGGGCTGGACAGCGTCAGCTTCTCCTGGTCGGCGGAGGCGCTGGTCATGCTGGTGCTCGGCGGCGCCGGGCGGCTCGTTGGTGCCATCATCGGCACGGTGGCCTTCATGACCATCCATCACGTCATGGCCGCAATCGACCCCTTCCACTGGATGCTGTTCATCGGCCTGTTCCTGATGGGCACCGTGCTGTTCCTGCCGGGGGGCATCGCCTCGCTCGCCGACCGTCTCATCAAGGGGAACCGGGCATGACCGCGCTTCTCGACGTCCAGGGGCTGAGCAAGAACTTCGACGGGTTGCAGGTGTCGGCCGACATCACCCTGGCGCTTCATCCCGGCGAGCGCTGCGCCCTGATCGGGCCGAACGGGGCGGGCAAGACGACCTTCGTCAATCTGGTGACCGGCGTCCTGGCGCCCAGCTCCGGCACCATCCGGCTGGCCGGGCAGGACGTCACCCGCCTGTCGGCCCAGGCGCGGGTGCGCCTCGGCCTGATCCGCTCCTTCCAGGTGGCCCGGCTGTTCCGTTCGATGACGGTGCGCGAGCATCTGGAGCTGGCCGTTCTGGAGCGCGAGCGGCGGACCTTCCGCCTCTTCGCCTCGGTCCGGCGAACGCCGGGGCTGGCCGACGAGGTGGCCGGCCTGCTCGACGGCATGGGGCTGGTCCCGGTGGCGGGCACCACCGTCGGGGCGTTGGCCTACGGGCAGCAGCGTCTTCTGGAGATCGCGCTGGCGCTCGCGTTGAAACCGAAACTCCTGATCCTCGACGAGCCGGCGGCCGGCGTGCCGCATTCGGAAAGCCACCGCATCCTCGACGCGCTGGACCGTCTGCCGGCCGATCTGGCCGTTCTGATGATCGAGCACGACATGGATCTCGTCTTCCGCTTCGCCAAGCGCATCGTCGTGCTGGCGCAGGGTCGCCTGCTGTGCAGCGGCACGGCGCAGGAGATCACCACCGATCCGCGCGTCCGCGAGGTCTATCTGGGGAGCCGGGCCAATGCGCCGCACTGAAGGGACGCTGGAGATCACCGGTCTGACCGCCGGTTACGGCGAGACCCGCATCATCGAAGGGCTGACCTTCACCGTGCCGGCCGGCGGGCGGCTGGCCCTGCTGGGCCGCAACGGCATGGGCAAGACCACGACGCTGGCCACCCTGGTCGGGCAGACGACGCGGCACGCCGGCAGCGTCCGGCTGGACGGCGTCGAGCTGAGCGGCCTCAATTCCTCCGCACGGGCGGCGGCCGGGCTGGGCTATGTGCCGCAGACGCGCGACATCTTCCGCTCGCTGACGGTGGAGGAGAATCTGGTCACCGGGCTGAAGGGCCGGCCGCGCTCCGCCCTGGAGGAGGCCTACGCGCTGTTCCCCCGCCTGAAGGAGCGGCGGGGCAACGGCGGCGGCGCGCTCTCCGGCGGCGAGCAGCAGATGCTGTCGGTCGCCCGCGCGCTGCTCGGCCGGCCGACGGTGCTGCTGCTGGACGAGCCGCTGGAGGGCTTGGCTCCGGTGATCTGCGATCAACTGATGCAGGCTCTGGCGCAGCTGACCGTCACCCTGATCCTGGTGGAGCAGCAGGTGGACCGCGCCCTGGACTTCGCGCAGAGTGCGGTGATCCTGGAACGCGGCCAAGTTGTGCATGAGGGGGCGGCCGCCGATCTGCGGGACGACCACGCCCTCATGGAGCGGCACCTCGGCGTCGCTCTGGCGGTGTAACGGACCCGCGGGATCAGTCGGCGCTGACCGTCCGGTCCGCCGGACCCGTGCCGACGATGCGGACCCACAAATCCTGCCACGCCGCCCCCGACGCGTCCCGGGGCGTCTGGAAGGTCTCCACCGGACCCACCAGCCTCCCCGCCGGGTCGACGACGGCCCGGATGCCCCAGAAGCCGAGCGCCGAGACGCCGGGCATGCCGTAGCGATGGTCGAGCGCCTGGACCAGGGTGTTCCTGGACTCCAACGGCTGTTCGCGCCAGATCAGTTTCTCCATCGAGAACCAGCGGAAGACCTCGGCCTCCTGGGTCGCCGCGACCGCCTCGATGGCCGGCGAGCGGTGCCGCTCGAACCGCTCCCACTGGATGTCCCCGTCGCCCAGAACCGAGTGGAAGCCGACCAGCACGGCGTCCGGCGTTTCGGCCACCACCCGGCGCAGCACCGGCTGGAACAGGGTCGGGTAGGCCGTCACCCGGGCCATGCCGCCGGTCTGCGCCCGGGCGATCGCCTCGACGCGATCGTTGATGGCCCAGCCGCTGAGCGTGTAGGCCGTCACCAGGATCAGCGCCGCGCCCGCGATGTCCTGCGCCAGGGCCGCCCGCTTGCGGAGCGCGACGCCGGCCACCAGCGCGAACACCAGGATCAGGCTGTAGATCGGGTCGATGATCGGCATCGCGTTGATCGCGAAGCGCGTGGTGGTGAGCGGATAGAGCCACTGCGTGCCGTAGGACGTGAAGACGTCGATCACCGGGTGGGTCATCAGCGCCAGGATGGCAAGCCAGATCCAGGCGCGCCGCGCCTCGCCGTCACCCGACGGGCTGTCCGGACCATGGCGTCGGCGCTGCCAGCGCCAGACCAGCCAGCCGAGCAGCAGGCCGGCGACCGGGCCGAACAGAATCGAATGGGTCAGGCCGCGGTGATGGACCCAATTGGCGAAGGGGCCGCCGATCCAGCCGGCGGCCACGTCCAGGTCGGGGATCAGCGCGATGCCCGCGCCGACGGCCAGCGCTCGGCGACCCAGCCGGCGGCGGAAGCCGGCCTGCGCGACCGTGGCCCCGAGAAGCATTTGAGTGACGGTGTCCATGATCCTCGGTTGTGCCGTGACGCGCCGGGGTCAGGCGCCGGGGGCGATCGCCAGCATCCGCTTCAGCGCGTCCGAAATCTCCTCGACGCGCACCGGCTTCGGCATGATCGCGATGGGGTCCGGAAAGCTCACCTTCAGCTTTTCGGAAATCTCGCCGGTGGCGTAGCCGCTGACCACCACCACGGGCAAGCCGGGCTCCTCGCTCCGCAGGTTGCGGATCAGCTCGTCGCCGGCCATCACCGGCATCTTGAGGTCGGTGACCAGGGCGTCGAAGGAATCGTCCTGCCAGAGCTTCAGGGCCTCCTGGCCATTGAAGGCCGTGGTGACCCGGAACCCCTCGTCCATCAGGCCATGCTCCAGCGCCATGATCGCGATGGCTTCATCGTCGACCAGCAGGATGTGGCGGGGTTCGGTCATGGCAGCTCACCGTACAGAGTAAACACAGTCCTGGGTGCAGGACGATGTGGTCCAGCTCGAGGTACGATTGTAACCGGCGGCGCGATGAAAAACAAAGCTGAACGGGCTGTGGTTGTTTCCCCAGCCATTTCGGGGGGCTTCTAGCCCTTGTTCGTTCCGCGGGGATATGTGCATTCTTCCTGCTGGGAACCGGCACGGCGGCGCCGGGCGAAGCCTTCACCAACGGAAGATGCGCGACCTTGAAAATCGGCCTGAGGACGATGCTGATCGCTTGTCTGGGGGGTGTCGGGCTGGCCTTCACGGCCGGCACCGCCGCGATTCTGCAGGTCGAAGCCGGGGAGCGGCTCCAGCGTGTGATCGGTGGGCAGTTGCACCTCTACGCGGGCCAAGTCGCCGACAAGCTCGACCGCGGCATGTTCGAGCGCTACCGCGATCTTCTCGTCGTGACGAGCCTCGAAACCATCCGTGCGACCGACACCTCCCGCGATTCGCGGCGCGCCGTCCTTCAGAAGCTTCAGGACAGCTATCCGGACTATGCCTGGATCGGCTTCATCCGGCCGACCGGCCTTCTCGAGGCGGCGACGGGCCGTGTCTATGAAGGTATGGACGTGAGCGCGCGCGGATGGTGGAAGCAGGGGTTCGACCGCCCCTATGTCGGCGACGTGCACGACGCGGTTGTACTGGGCAAGCTTCTGTACGCCAACCGGATGGAGGTTCCGCGTTTCGTCGATCTGGCGGCGCCGGTGCGCGACGAGCAGGGGACTCTGACCGGCGTCGTCGCCGCCCATCTGAGCTGGGACTGGGCGTCGGAGGTCGAACGCTCCGTGCTCGGCCAGATTTCCGAGGACGCCGAGGTCGAGGCGATGATCCTCTCCGCCGACGGCACGGTGATTCTCGGGCCCAAACCCCTGGTGGGCAAGCCGCTGGTCTTCGCGTCGGCGCCAGGGCGGCGCGCGTGGGTCGAATCCTGGCCGGACGGGCGCCGCTTCCTGACGAGCGTGGCGCGCACGAAGGGCTACCGGGATTATCCCGGGCTGGGGTGGAGCGTCGTGCTCCGCCAGCCGGTCGATCAGGCGATGGCGCCGGTCGCGGAGCTGCGGAACCGGGTGATCGCCTGGGGGATCGCTGCCAGCCTGCTGGCGGTCCTCGTCGGTCACGTCCTGGCGACCTGGCTGTCGGCGCCCTTGCGCGCCATGTCCAGAGCCGTCGAAGCCGCGGGTCCGGACGGCGCGATGCCCGTCCTGCCGCTGACCGGCCGCTACACGGAGGCGGCCACGCTGTCCGGGGCGCTGCACGCCTACGTGAGCGACCTGCAGGAGGCGGACCGGCGGCTCCGCGGCACCGTCGCCGAGAAGACGGTGCTGCTTCGCGAAGTGCACCACCGCGTGAAGAACAACCTGCAGGTGATCTACGGCTTGATGATGGTGGAGATGCGCCGCCTGCCCAAGGGAGACCTGTCACGGGGCCGCATCGAGGCACTGGCCGGGCGCGTGACCTCGATGGGGCGCCTGCACGAGCAGCTCTACACCTCCGGCGACCTGATGAACGTCGATTTCGGAACGCATCTGCGCCAGCTCTGCGGCGCCCTTCAGGAGCTTCGCCCGAACGAGGCGATCACCATCCACCCTGACACGGACGACGTGTCCTGCTCCATCGAGCTCGCCACACCGCTCGGCCTGATCGCCAACGAACTCGTCGTCAACGCGCTGAAGCACGCCTTTCCGGAGGGGAGGGGCGGGACGGTCACGGTCCGGCTGCGGAAAACGGGCGACCGTCTGACGATGACCGTCGCCGACGACGGGATCGGCTGCCCGGACATGCCGCCCAAGGGGGGAATCGGCACGACGCTGGTCGACGCGCTGGTCCGGCAGGTCGGCGGCACCATCACCTTCGACGCCCGGTCAGGCTGCACAGCCACGGTCAGCGTTCCGTTCACCGCCGACGCGAACCGTCCCGTCGCGGTTCACGCGTGATGTGATCGCGACCTCGCCGTTGCAGACGCCCGCCAGCGTCCTGCATCAGCCCCATTCTTTTGCGGAAAACGGACGACACCGCTCAGTACTCGTTTGTAAAAGCCGAGAGGTCTTCCCACCTGGAGTCGATCAAGATTGTTTCGGGGCCTGCTGTCCTCAGCCATGGCCATCCGGTTTGGGTCTCTTTTCCCGAAGTGAATTTGATGCCTGCCCGATGTCGGGCGGGGCAACACCAGCAGGGGAACAGACCCATGGCCAACGGCACCGTGAAATGGTTCAACTCCACCAAGGGTTACGGCTTCATCCAGCCGGATGATGGTTCGGCGGACGTCTTCGTCCATATTTCCGCCGTCGACCGCTCCGGCATCGGCCATCTCGACGAAGGGCAGAAAGTGTCGTTCGAGGCCGTCCGCGACCCGCAGCGGGGCAAGGTTTCGGCCGAGGACCTGCGCGCGCTCTGAGCGCCGCATCCCCGGATTTCAACATAAGCCAACAGCGGCCGGCGGGCTTCGCCCGCATCGGCAATAGGATTCGCATGACCATCAAGCTTCCTTCGACCGGGACGGCACAGGCCGCCCAGCCTCAGCATCAACAGTCCGTTCCCGCGATCGAGCCGGCGTGGGCGCCGGGGTGGCCCCGCCTCACCCCGCGCGAGATTCGCCAGATCGTTCTCGACACTATGGGCTAACCGCTTCATCCGTATCGAGAAAGCCTTTCCACAGGAACCACCGCGAGGACAGCCGCCCTATGCTCGTTCAAGTCCGCGACAACGATGTGGGGGGCGCCCTGCGCGTCCTGAAAAGAAAAATGCAGCGCGAAGGGCTTTTTCGTGAGATGAAGCTGCATCGGCGTTACGAGAAGCCCTCGGAGCGCCGGGCACGGCAGGCGGCGGAATCGGTCCGGCGGCGGCGCAAGCTGCTGCGCAAGCGCCTACTGCGCGAGGGCTATTGACCGTGGCCGCCGATGCTTTAAATTGAGGGACGGCGTCAGGGCCGTCAGCACCCATTCCGGTTCCTCGCCGGACAGACCGTTGGAGACAGGACATAGCTAAACTCTACGATGCGGACCCGGTCCGCGAAGGCCCGCGCATCAATCGGGAAATCACGGCACGCACGGTGCGCCTCGTTGGTGCCAACGGTGAGATGATCGGCGTGGTCTCGCTGCGCGACGCCTTCGACGCTGCGGTCGAGGCTGAACTCGACCTCGTCGAGGTGGCCCCCCAGGCGGAGCCGCCGGTATGCAAGATCCTCGACTACGGCCGGTTCCGGTTCGAGGAGCAGAAAAAGGCCAACGAGGCCCGCAAGAAGCAGAAGATCATCGAGATCAAGGAGCTGAAGCTCCGGCCGAACATCGATGACCACGATTACGACGTGAAGATGCGGGCGGCGCGGCGCTTCCTCGAAGAGGGCGACAAGGTCAAGATGACCATGCGGTTCCGCGGGCGCGAGATGGCGCACCAGGATCTGGGCATGAACGTTCTGATCCGTGTGCGCGACCAGTTCGAGGACATCGCCAAGGTCGAGCAGATGCCCCGGATGGAAGGGCGCATGATGGTCATGGTCATCGCCCCGCGCTGACCGGCCGACGCGTTCGACAGTCTGTTTGACGGCATGGGGACCGCCCTTCGTGGGGCGGTCCCCATGCGTTTTCGGCCGCAGGTTTTCGGCCAAAGCGATCGCCCCAAAGCCGTCTCTTCTTTAGCAATCGTACTTTTCAGCGGCATCGCTGAACCCAATCGACTCGGCCCTGTTTAGAAGGCACGGTTGAACGGGAGCCCCCTCGATGCTGCGCCTTCGCCACGGCCTCGCCGTCTCGTGCCTGCTCGCCCTGCTCCCTTCGGGCGGGGTCCTGGCCCAGCAACCGGCGAATGCTCCGCCCCCCACCGTCACGACCGAGGTGGTGCGCGAACGGGACGTCACCCCAACCAGCGAGTTCATCGGTCGCGTCCAGGCGATCCAGGATTTCGAAGCCCGCGCCCGCGTCGAGGGCTTCATCGAGCAGGTGGCCTTCCAGGAAGGCCAGAACGTCACCAAGGACACCCTGCTCTACGTCATCGAGCAGGCCCCCTACCAAGCCGCCGTGGACAGCGCCAAGGCCGACCTCGCCCGCGCCCAGGCGACCCTGCGCGAGGCCCAACGGGCCTTCCAGCGCGCGCAGGAGTTGCGGACCCGCGGCAACATCTCCCAGGCCGACCTCGATCAGGCCCAGGCGGCGCAGGAGACGGCGGACGCCGACATCATGCAGACGCAGGCCAAGCTGCGGCAGGCGGAGCTGAACCTCGGCTACACGCGCATTTCTTCGCCCATCGACGGGCGCATCGGGGCCACCGCGATGACGGTGGGCGACCTCGTCAACCCGTCCAGTGGCCCGCTCGCCACCGTCGTCCAGCTCGACCCCATCCGGGTCGTCTTCTCGGTCAGCGACCGTGATATCCTGCAGGTCCAGCGCGCCGCCCCCGATCTCGCCTCGGCCGACGCGGTGAACCGCTTCGTGCCGGCCCTGCGGCTGGCCGACGGCTCCGAGTACGAGCAGAAGGGCAAGGTCTCCTTCGCCAGCAACCGCATCGACCCGCAGACCGGGACCATCCCCGTCTACGCCGACTTCGCGAACCCCAAGGGATTTCTGCTGCCCGGCCAGTATGTGACCGTCCTGATCCGCCCGGCGCAGACCGAGCGGCAGCCGGTGGTGCCGGTGTCGGCCATCCAGCAGGACCAGCAGGGCAGCTACGTTCTGGTGCTCGACCAGCAGAACCGGGCGCAACGCCGCCCGATCGAGCCCGGGCCGCAGCTCGATCAGGTGATCGCGGTGCCCAAGGGCGTCCAGGTCGGCGAGACCATCATCGTCGGCGGCGCCCAGAAGGTCCGCCCCGGCATGATCGTGCAGCCCGAACGAGCCCCCCAGACCGCCCAGCAGCCGCGAGGATAAGGCCCATGTTTTCCGGCCTGTTCATCCGGCGCCCGAACCTCGCCATCGTCATCGCGTTGGTCGTGACCATCGCGGGGGCGCTGGCCATCCTGGCCATCCCGGTGGCGCAGTTCCCGCCGATCACGCCGCCCTCGGTGCAGGTCTCCGCCACCTATCCCGGCGCCAACGCCCAAGTCGTCGCCGACAGCGTCGCCGCTCCGATCGAGGCACAGGTGAACGGGGTGGAGGGCATGCTCTACATGTCCTCGACCAGCACGGACACCGGCGCCTACACGCTGTCGGTCACCTTCGCGCAGGGCACCGACCCGGATCTGGCCCAGATCAACGTGCAGAACCGCCTGTCGCTCGCCACGCCGACCCTGCCGACGGAGGTGTCGCGGCAGGGCGTCACGGTGCGCAAGCAGTCGTCCAACATGCTGATGGCTGTCAACGTCTTCTCCCCCGGCGGCCAGTTCGACCCGATCTTCATCTCCAACTACGCCAGCATCAACCTGCGCGACGCCATCGCGCGGGTGCCCGGAGTCGGCGACGCGCAGGTGATGGGCGCGCTGACCTATGCCATGCGCGTCTGGATGGACCCGAACCGCATGACGGCGCTGGGCATCACCGCGGCGGACGTGGTCGCAGCGATCCAGACCCAGAATCTCCAGGCCTCGGCCGGGCAGATCGGCGCCCCTCCCGTCCCCGACGGCCAGCAGCAGCAGCTGACCATCCTCGCCCGCGGCCGGCTGGACGACCCCAAGCAGTTCGCCGGCATCATCGTGCGCACCAACCCGAACGGCGGCGTGGTGCGGCTGGGCGACATCGGAAGGGTGGAGCTGGGGGCGCAGAGCTACGGCTCCACCGCCAAGCTGGACGGCGACCCGGCGGCGACGCTGGTCGTCTACCAGTCGCCGGACGCCAACGCGCTGGACGTCGCCAAGGCGGTGCGGGCGGAGCTGGACCGGCTGTCCGGCCGCTTCCCGGAGGGGCTGGACTACGCCGTCGTCTTCGACACCACCAGCTTCGTCAGCGCGACGATCGAGGAGATCGTGCTGACGCTGGGCATCACCTTCCTGCTGGTGGTGGTGGTCATCTACGTCTTCCTTCAGGACTGGCGGGCGACGCTGATCCCGACCTTGGCGATCCCGGTGTCGATCATCGGCGTCTTCGCGGTGCTGCTGGTGCTGGGCTACAGCGCCAACACCATCACGCTGTTCGCGCTGGTTCTGGCGATCGGGTTGGTTGTCGACGACGCCATCGTGGTGGTCGAGAATGTCCGGCGCGTGATGGAGGAGCATCCCGACCAGCCCGCCCCCTCGGCCAGCCGCATCGCCATGGAGCAGGTGACCGGGGCCATCGTCGCCTCCACCCTGGTGCTGGCCGCGGTGTTCGTTCCGGTGGCCTTCCTTCCCGGCATCACCGGCCAGCTCTACCGCCAGTTCGCGGTCACCATCACCACCTCCTTCCTGATTTCCGGCATGGTGTCGCTGACGCTGACCCCGGCGCTGTGCGGCCTGCTGCTGCGCCCGCCGACCCGGCCCTGGCGCCCGCTGGCCGCCTTCAACCGCGGGCTGGACGGGGTGCGCGACCGCTACGGCGGCCTCGTCGGCTGGCTGTCGCGCAAGCTGGTGATCGGGATCGCCGTCTTCGCCCTGCTGACCGCCGGGGCCTTCCTGTTGCTGCGCGGCCTGCCCACGGCCTTCCTGCCGTCGGAGGACCAGGGGTATTTCTTCGTCAATGTGCAGCTGCCGAGCGCCGCGTCGCTCAGCCGGACGGAGGCGGTGATGACCGACGTCACCGAGCGGCTGCGCGCGACGCCGGGTGTGGCCCATGTGATCTCCATCGCCGGCTACAGCATCCTCAGCGGGGCGGCCTCCAACGTCGGCCTGCAGATCGTCGTGCTGAAGCCGTGGGGGGAGCGGGGGGCCGCCGAGACGGTGGACGCGCTGCTGGGGCGGCTGAGGCCGCAGCTTGCTGCGGTGCCGCAGGCGACCATCGCCGCCTTCAACCCGCCCTCCATCCCCGGCCTCGGCAGCACCGGCGGGTTCCAGCTCCAGGTGCAGGCGCTGGGCGGGCAAACCGCACAACAGCTCGGCGCCGTGCTGCGCGGCCTGCTGGTCGCCGCCAATCAGGACGCGCGGCTGTCGGCCGTCTTCAGCACCTTCAGCCCCGACGTGCCGCACCTGTTCGTCGACCTCGACCGCACCAAGGCGGCGCTGCTCGGCGTCTCGCCGGGCGACGTCTTCACCACGCTGCAGTCCCATCTCGGGTCGCGCTACGTCAACGACTTCAACCTCTACGGCCGGGTCTTCCAAGTCCAGGTGCAGGACGCCGCGGAGTACCGGGACGAGGTGGCGGCCATCGACCAGCTTTATGTGCGGAGTTCGTCGGGGGACATGGTGCCGCTGCGCAGCATCGTGAGCATCCGTAACACGCTGGCCCCCGACAGCCTCGTCCGCTACGACCAGTTCCTCTCCGCCTCGGTCAACGGGAACGCCGCCCCCGGCGGCAGCTCCGGACAGGCGCTGGCGGCGATGCAGGAGGTGGCGAACCGCACCCTGCCGGCGGGCTACGCCACGGAATGGACCGGCTTGTCCTATCAGGAAAGCCGCATCGGCAACCAGACGGTCATCATCTTCGGGCTGGCGGTGCTGTTCGGCTATCTGTTCCTGGTGGCGCAGTACGAGAACTGGCTGATCCCACTGGCCGTGCTGCTGTCCATCGCCATCGCGGTCCTGGGGGCCGGCATCGGCCTGAGCGTCGCCGGCATCGCCAACGACGTCTACGCGCAGATCGGGCTCGTCCTGCTGGTCGGCCTTGCCGCCAAGAACGCCATCCTGATCGTCGAGTTCGCGCGGGAGCAGCGCGCCGCCGGCCACCCCATCGTCGAATCCGCGGTGATGGGTGCCCGCCAGCGCTTCCGCGCGGTGCTGATGACGGCGCTGGCCTTCATCCTGGGGGCGGTGCCGCTGCTGGTCGCCACCGGCGCCGGGGCGGCCAGCCGGCGGTCCATCGGCACGACGGTCTTCAGCGGCATGACCGCGGCGACGCTGGTCGGCATCATCTTCGTGCCGGTCCTGTTCGTCGCCTTCCAGCGCCTCACCGAGCGGCTGGTTCCACACCGACCTCCGGCGGACGTGCCTGCGCAGACATTTCCGGCGGAATGACCCGGCCCGGTCCCTGTTGGACGTCGGACACACCCATGGACCCGGGAGGCACGGACATCATGAGCAGGAGAGGAAGGGACCTTTGGTCCACAAGCGGCCTGATCGCCTTCGCCAGCGGTGCCGCCGTGGCGATCCTCGCCAGCCGCCTGCTGCCGCCGGTGGTCGCCCAGGCCGCCGGGACGACGATGGCGCGCGACCCGTTCGACGCCCTGATGGACGACCACCGCCACATCCTGACGCTGCTCAACGCGATGGAGCGGACGCACACCGGCGAGACCTTCCAGCGGACGCAGTTGCTGCTCCGTCTGAAGCGCCGCCTCGCCGCGCACGCCATGGCCGAGGAGGACGTCGTCTACCCCCTGCTGCACGACCATGCGCATCAGGAGGCCGACGCCCGGCACCTCTACGGCGAGCACGCCGACATGAAGATGCACCTGTATGCCCTCGAACAGATGCCGAAGGACGATCCCGCGTGGCGGCGGCGCGTCATCGCGCTGAGGCAGCTGATCGCGGAGCATGTCCAGCAGGAGGAGGAGGTCGATTTCCCCAAGCTGCGGAACGCGTTGGACCAGCGGGAGACGGTCCGGCTGTCGGGCCATGTGCAGCGGGAGAAGGCCCTGCTGCTGTAACGCTGCGGTCGGGCAGGGCGGTGCGCCGGCTAAGCCTCCGTCTCCGCGGTGATGCCGTGCTTGCGCAGCTTCGCGTAGAGGTTGGTGCGAGACAGGCCGAGGCTTCGCGCGGCCTCCAGCTTGTTGCCCTGCGCGTCCTCGAGCGCGGCGAGGATGAGGGAGCGTTCCAGTTCGTCCATGCTGTCGGCGAGGGGACGCTTGCGCGCCGGCGACGCGGTGGGCCGGGCGGCGGCTCCGGGAAGGATGTCGGCGAAGTCGTCGGCCAGGATGCGCTCGCCGTCGGTGCGCACATAGACCTGCTCGATGACGTTGGCCAGTTCGCGGACGTTGCCCGGCCAGTCGTGCCCACGCAGCGCGTCGAGCGCCGCGGGGGTGAGGTCGCGCATCGGCTGGTCGAGGCTCACCGCCATCCGTTCCGAAAACAGCGAGGCGAGGATTTCCAGGTCCTCCTTGTGGTCGCGCAGCGCCGGAAGCTGGATCGGGAAGACGTTGAGTCGGTAGTAGAGGTCCGAGCGGAAGGTGCCGTTCCGCATCATCTCCGGCAGCGGCCGGCTGGTCGCGGCGATGATGCGGACATCGACCTTGATGACTTGGTTGGAGCCGAGCGGCTCGACCTCGCGCTCCTGAAGCACGCGCAGCAGCTTGGCCTGAAGCGGCAGCGGCATGTCGCCGATCTCGTCGAGGAACAGCGTGCCGCCATGCGCGAGCTGGAATTTTCCGGGCCGCGGCTGGCGGCCGGCCCCGGTGTAGGCGCCCGGCGCGACGCCGAAGAACTCCGCCTCCAGCAGGTTTTCGGGAATCGCCGCCACGTTGATGCCGACGAAGGGACGGTCGACCCGATCCGAGGCGGCGTGGATCGCCTGCGCCACCAGCTCCTTTCCGGTCCCCGTCTCGCCCAGCACCAGCACCGCCGAGTTGATCTGGCCCGCCTTGCGCACCAGCCGCTTCACCTGGAGCATCGCCGGGCTGAAGCCGACCAGGTTCTCGACCGAGTATTTCGGCGCCCGGCTGGCTGCGAGTTCCTGCTCCATCCGCGCGAGCCGCGATTGCAGCTTGTTGAAGCGCTCGGCGATGGGGCGGAGGTAGGTCAGGCTGTTCTTCAGGGCGAAGGCAAGGGCGCCGATGATCTCCCCCTGCTCGTCGCGCAGGGGCAGGCGGCTCACCAGCAGCGTGTGCTCCCCATAGCGCATGATGTCGAGCGGGAAGGAGCGGCCGGTCTCCACCACGTCGCGCATCTGGCTGTGCGGGATGACCCGTTCGATGGGCTGCCCCACCACCTCGGTGAGGGAGCGGATGCCCAGCAGCGCCTTGCGCTTGTCATCGAACCAGACGTGCTTATCATTGGACCAGACGATGCGTGCGTCCTTGTCGACGAGGATGGCGCCGTCGATCATCTCGTCGATCATCACCATCAGCGCGCGCGCCGCCGCGAAATGCTCGTCCCGTCCTGCCGCCATGGCCCGCCTCCCGTCGCGTCGTTTCTGTCAATATTCTGAACACGTTTTGTCAAAATTCAGCACACGACGGAAGCCCTGAGGCGCAGGCTCACGGCGGCAAAGGGCTCAAATCCGCAGGCAATCCGCCCGCTGGCTCGACCGAAGGACCTCCATACCAACAATTCCCATGGCTGGCACGCCCCTTGCTTTGATTGCGGGAAGAAAATATGTGCGACGCGAACAATTGGACGGACAGCCATCGCGTCGGCGCAAGGCAGGGGGGACGCGACAGAGGCATGACGCAGCAGCGTATTGGAATCATCGGCGCCGGGCTGATGGGGCATGGGATCGCCCAGGCGTTTGCCGTCGCCGGGCACCCGGTCGACATCCACGAGCCCGATCCCGACCGCCGGGCCGGGATCGTCGGACGGGTCCGCGGCAACCTTGAGAGTCTGGGAATGGACGCCGCCGCCGCGGACCGGGTTCGGCCCTGCGGATCCCTGGAGGACGCGGTCGGCAACGCGGACGTCGTCATCGAAGCGGTCCCGGAGGATCTGTCCCTCAAGCAGCGGGTCTTCCTGGCGGTCGAGACCGCCGCCCCGCCTCATGCGCTTCTGGCGAGCAACACGTCGGTGATCCCGATCACCCGGATCATGGAACCGCTCCGGGACAAGAGCCGCGCCCTGGGCACCCACTGGTGGAACCCGCCGTACCAGATCCCGCTGGTCGAGGTCATCCAGACCGCCGATACCGACGACGCGGCGGTCGCTGCGATGATCGCGCTGCTGAGCGCGATCGGCAAGACGCCGGTGCATGTCCGCAAGGACGTTCCCGGCTTCATCGGCAACCGCCTGCAACACGCGCTCTGGCGCGAGGCCATCGCGCTCGTCCAGAACGGCGTGTGCGACGCCGAGACGGTGGACGCCGTGGTCAAGGCCAGCTTCGGCCGCCGCCTCGCCGTCCTGGGTCCGCTGGAGAACGCCGACCTCGTCGGCACCGACCTGACCCTGGCGGTGCACGAGCATGTCCTGCCCGACCTCGACCGGACGCCGGAACCGTTGCCCCTGCTGCGCGACCTCGTCGCGTCCGGGCGGCTGGGCATGAAATCCGGCGCCGGCTTCCGGACCTGGACGGAAGCGCAGCGGACCGAGACCCACGCCCGTCTGGCGGCCCACCTCCAGCGGCTGGACAGCGTCGAGCGCGGGTGACCGCGCGCCGTTCATACCGTCCTTCCTTTCGAACCGAACCCACACAGAGACTGTCCCATGGCCGCACCACAGAAGGCACCACAGAAGAAGGTCATCATCAGCTGCGCGTTGACGGGGTCAATCCACACCCCGACCATGTCGGACGCGCTGCCGGTGACGCCCGATGAGATCGTCGAGCAGGGCGTCGGCGCCGCCGAGGCCGGTGCCGCGATCCTCCACCTGCACGCCCGCGATCCCCGGACCGGGCAGCCGACGCCGGACCCGGCGGTGTTCATGCAGTTCCTGCCGCGCCTCAAGCAGTCCACCGACGCGGTGCTCAACATCACCACCGGCGGCTCGCTCAACATGACGGTGCAGGAGCGCCTCGCCGCCCCGCTCCAGGCCCGGCCGGAGATGTGCTCGCTCAACATGGGCTCGATGAACTTCGGCATCTTCCCGCTGGCCGACCGGTACCAGGGCTGGAAGCACGACTGGGAGGAGCCCTATCTGCGCAGCACCGATGACTTCATCTTCCGCAACACCTTCCGCGACATCGCCTATATCCTGGAGCATCTGGGCGAGGGCTGCGGAACGCGCTTCGAGTTCGAGTGCTACGACGTCGGGCACCTCTACAACCTCGCCCACTTCGTCGATCGGGGGCTGGTGAAGCCGCCCTTCTTCGTCCAGACGATCTTCGGTATTCTCGGCGGCATCGGTGCGGAGCAGCGCAACCTCGTCTTCATGCGCGAGACCGCCGACCGGCTGTTCGGGACGGATTACGAATGGTCGGTGCTCGCCGCCGGCCGTCACCAGATTCCCTTCACGACCATGGCCGCGGTCATGGGTGGCAACGTCCGGGTCGGTCTGGAGGACAGCCTGTATCTCAGCAAGGGCCGGCTGGCCCGGAACAGCGCGGAGCAGGTGGCGAAGATCCGCCGGATTCTCGAAGAGCTGTCGCTGGAGGTCGCCACCCCCGCCGAGGCGCGCGCCATGCTCGCCCTGAAGGGTGCCGATCAGGTGGCCTTCTGAACCGCGACACGCCACGGACATCCATGACGCCCGAAAGAAGGAAAGAGATGCGAAACAGAAACGCTGTCGTCACCGGCTCCACCACCGGCATCGGACTGGCGACCGCCCGCGAACTCGCCCGCCAGGGCTGCCATGTGATGCTCAACGGCTTCGGCGACCGCGCGGAGATCGACCGGCTGTGCGCGGACATCGCGGCGCAGAGCGGCACGAGGATCGTCTATTCGGGGGCCGACCTCAGCCGGCCGGAGGAGGCCCGCGCCATGATGGCGGAGGCCGCGGCGGCGCTCGGCCCCATCGACATCCTGGTGAACAACGCCGGGGTGCAGCATGTGGCGGCGGTGCACGAGTTCCCCGACGACAAATGGGACCTGCTGCTCGCGGTCAACCTCAGCGCCGCCTTCCACACCATCAAGGCGGCCCTTCCCGCGATGCGGGAGCGCCGCTGGGGGCGCATCGTCAACACGGCGTCGGTCCTCGGCATGGTCGGCGCCCCGCACAAGCCCGCCTATGTTGCGACCAAGCACGGCATCATCGGCCTGACGAAGTCGGTGGCGATCGAGGTCGCGGAGCACGGCATCACCTGCAACGCGGTGTGCCCCGGCACGGTGCTGACCCCGATCATCGAGAAGCAGATCGCCCAGCAGGCGCAGGTCACCGGCCTGCCGGAGGAGCGAGTCCTCCAGGCGGTGTTTCTCGACCGCATGCCGACCGGCCGGCTGATTCCGCCGGAGGAGGTCGCCGCCACCATCGCCTTCCTGTGCTCCGACGCCGCCGCGTCGATCACCGGCACGGCGATCCCCGTGGACGGCGGCTACACGACACATTGAGTCTCCAACCACCAAGAAAACAACACCTTAGGGAGTGAACCATGCGCAGCACCCGTCTTGCCGGCCTTCTCGCCGGAGTCGCCTTCGCCGCCCTGGCGTCCGGCACGGCCCAGGCCCAGATGTCGGACAACGTCATCAAGATCGGCATGCTGTCCGACCGGTCCGGAATCTACGCCGACATCAACGGCGAGGGCTCGGCGGTGGCCGCGCGGCTGGCCGCCGAGGAGTTCGGCAACGCCATCAACGGCACCAAGATCGAGATCATCGTCGGCGACCACCAGAACAAGGCGGACATCGCGGCCAACCTCGCGCGCCAGTGGATCGACGTGGAGAAGGTCGATGTCGTCGCCGACGTACCGAACTCGGCGGCGGCGCTGGCCGTGCAGGGCATCACCAAGGACAAGAAGCGCATCTTCCTGATGTCCGGCCCCGGCTCCACCGATCTGACGGGCAAGGACTGCAGCCCCTACGGCTTCCTGTGGACGTGGGACAACCACGCGGTGGCGTCCTCCACCGCCCGCGCGCTGGTCGAGCAGGGCCGGAAGAGCTGGTTCTTCATCACCGCCGACTACGCCTTCGGCCATTCGCTGGAAACGGAGGCCGCCAACACCGTCAAGCAGCTCGGTGGCACCATCAAGGGCAGCGTCCGCCATCCCCTGGCGAGCTCGGACTTCTCGTCCTTCCTGCTGCAGGCCCAGGCCTCGGGCGCGGAGGTGGTCGCCTTCGCCAACGCCGGCGGCGACACCATCAACGCGGTCAAGCAGGCCGCGGAGTTCGGCATTCCCCAGGGTGGCCAGACGCTGGCCGGCCTGCTGCTGAACGTCAACGACATCCACGCGCTGGGCCTCGACACCGCGCAAGGGCTGATGCTGGCGAACTCCTTCTACTGGGACATGAACGACGAGACCCGCGCCTGGTCGAAGACGTTCGAGGAGCGGACCGGGCGCAAGCCGTCGATGAACCAGGCAGGCGTCTATTCGGCGGTCAAGCATTACCTGAAGGCCGTTCAGGAGGCCGGCACCGACGATGCGGACAAGGTCGCCGCCAAGATGCGCAGCATGCCCATCACCGACATGATGATGAAGGACGCGAGGATCGCCGACAACGGCCGGATCTTCAACGACATGTATCTGGCGCAGATCAAGACGCCGGGCGAGTCGAAGGCAGCCTGGGACTACTTCAAGATCCTCAAGACCATTCCCGGCGAGCAGGCCTACATCAACCCGAAGGACAGCGGCTGCCCCCTGGTAAAATGACGGTGGAGGGGGGCGAGCTCGCTCCCCTTTCGACTTTCGGTCGTTCCGCGCGGGATCGGTCGTACAGGCCTCTTCTCGGGTCGGACGCCATACCATGGGCGGATGATGGCTTCCATCATCCGCCCACGGTCAAACCCGACAGATCAATGCGATAGCATTGACTGAAAGGGTGATACGGACGAAGCCTTCAGGCGCCGTCCGTATCACTGGTACTTGGCGTAGACCCAGAGAACGCGTGCGTCCTCGTCACCCTCCGACACCCAGAGATGGGGCGTGCTGGCGTCGTAATACATGGAATCGCCGGCTTCCAGCCGCAGCGGCTCGTAGATCTGGCTGTGAACCACCAGCGTGCCTGAGAGGACGTGGAGGAACAACTCCGCGTCGTACTTGGCCCATTCGGGATAGGCGTCGAGCGAGCGGGCGACGACGGTGGTCATGATCGGGCTCATGACCTTGTTCGTCAGGTCCGGGCAGAGCCAGGCGTTGTTGCAGGTGCCGGTCGGGAAGGGGCGGCCCTCCCCCGACCGCGTCACCGAGCGGCGGCCGGCCACGCGCAGCGCCGGGGTCTGCCCGCCGATGATCGCCGCCGCGTCCATGTCGAACCCGCCGGCGATCTTCTGGAGGGTGGTGACGGTCGGGGACAGCTCGTTCCGCTCGATCTTGGACAGGGTGGACACCCCGACCCCGGTGCGGTCGGCCGCTTGCTGGAGCGTCAGCCCCAGCCGCTTGCGCAGATTCTTCAGCCGGACGCCAAGGTCCAGCTCTCCGTCCGCCCCGCTCTGGGAAGGGGAGGAGGAGGCCGCGTCGGGCCGGTCAATCACATCCATTGCGTCGTCCGCCGCCGGTCGTGTCGCGATTCGTCGTACATGCTTGGTCGTCAGGGCGGGCCGCTTCATTGAGGTTCCTCGAACACCAGAACCTTTCCAGGATTCATCATATGGTCAGGGTCCAGCAACGCTTTGATCTGCGTCATCAGCCGATAGCGCGTCGGGTCGATGGAGCGGGCGAGCCGTTTGCGGTTGCTGAGGCCGATCCCGTGCTCCGCGCTGATCGAACCATCGCAGGTGAGCGTCGCGGTGTCGACAATCTCGTTGATTTGCCCCGCCGTCGCCTCAAACTCGGCGCGGGAGGGAAAGGCGTCGTGGTCGAAATGGATCACAGCGTGGAGGTTGCCGTCGCCGACATGGCCGACGAACAGCAGGCGCGCCTGCGGGAAGGCGGCGCGCACGCCGCGCTCCGTCTCCGCCGCGAAGTCGTCGAGCCGGTCGAGCGGCACCACCGTGTCGTAGGAGACGCTGATTCCGGCAACCTTGTTTGCCTCCGACACCGAATGGCGCAGGCGCCACAGCGCCTCGCGCTGCGCTTCGCTCTTGGGGATCACGGCGTCGGCGACGAGGCCGCGCTCCAGCGCGTCGGCAAGGCAATCCTCAAGAATTGAGGCCAGATCCATGGCGGCGAAGCTGTCCTCCGCCTCGATCAGCACGTACCAGGGGTGCGGCTCCGCGAAGGGCAGGGTGCAGCCGGGAATGTGGTCGAGCACGAGCTGCATCTGGGAGTGCGACATGACCTCATAGGCGCTGACCCGGTCGCCGAGGCGGGAGCGGACGGCGGCCAGCAACTCCAGCGCCTTGTCGAGATGCCCGGCGCCGGCCATGGCGGTGGCGTTCGCCTGCGGCTGCGGGAACAGCTTCAACACCGCCGCCGTGATGATCCCCAGCGTGCCTTCCGCCCCGATGAACAGGTGGCGCACGGCGTAGCCACTGTTGTCCTTGCGCAGCCGTTTGAGGTCGTTCATCACCGAGCCGTCGGGAAGCACCACCTCCAGTCCCAGCACCATGTCGCGCATCGGGCCGTAGCGCAGCACCGCCGTGCCGCCGGCGTTGGTCGCGATGTTGCCGCCGATCTGGCAGCTCCCCTCCGCCCCCAGGCTGAGCGGGAGCAGGCGCCCGGCCTCCTGCGCGCGGGCCTGCAGGTCGGCCAGGATGCAGCCGGCCTCCACCGTCATGGTGTTGTCCAGCGCGCTGACCTGCCGCACCCGGTTCAGCCGGTCGAGCCGCAGCACCACCGTCTCCTCCGAGAAGGGTGTGGCGCCGCCGCACATTCCGGTGTTGCCGCCCTGCGGCACGATCTTCCCGCCATGCTCGCGCACCAGCAGCACGGTCGCCGCCACCTGTTCCGTGTCCGCCGGATAGACGGCGCACAGCGCCGTGCCCTCGTAACGGCCCCGCCAGTCGCGGGTCAGCGGTTCCAGATCCGCCGCCTGCGTGACCACATGGCGCTCCCCCAGGAGCGTGCGCAACGACGTCAGCAGAGCCTGTGGGTCACGCATCGGGCAGATCCTTGTGGCTTCGGGCCGGGGTTCGGGTTCCGGGGCGGAAATCGGTGAGGCGGACAATCGGCCGGGACGATCGAACGTTGACGATACTGTTTCGTCATGTCTAGCATACGAAAAATTGTTCCCGAAAAGATAATTTTTGTCGGAGCAGCACCCAATGGGCATAGCCTGCGAATCGTGCGATGCATGCGTCCTTCCCTGGAAACCGGGGACATGGCGGTGACCGCGTCGCTCAACATCGCCGAGGCCCGGCAACGGGCACGGTCCCGCCTCCCTCGCGGCCTGTTCGAGTACATCGACCGCGGCACTGAGGACGAAACCGGCATCGCGACGAGCAAAACGGCGCTCGACAGCCTCGTCTTCAAGCCGCGCGTGCTGGTGGACGTGTCGAAACGCGACGCCACCACCCGCCTGTTCGGGGTGAGGCAGCCCATGCCGCTGGTCGTGGCGCCCACCGCCGTGGCCGGGCTGGTCTGGTACGACGGCGAGGTGGAACTGGCCAAGGCCGCCGCCGCGGTCGGCATTCCCTTCTGCGTTTCCACCCAGTCCATCACCTCCGTGGAGCGGATCGCCGGGGAATCCGGGGCGCGGCTGTGGTTCCAGCTCTATGTCTGGCGCAGCCGCGAGCGCACCCGCGAGCTGGTGCGGCGCGCCGAACAAGCCGGGGCGGAGGCGCTGGTCCTGACCGTGGACACCGCGGTGACGCCCAACCGCGAATACAACATCCGCAACGGCTTCGGGATTCCGATCAAGCCGTCGCTGCGCGCCGGGCTGGACTGTCTCGCCCACCCGCGCTGGCTCGCCGGGGTCTTCGGCAAGTATCTGCGCAACGGCGGCGTGCCGACCTACGCCCACTATCCCGACGAGTTCCGCACCGCGCTGGGCCGGGTCGCCGTCGGCGACGAGATCAGCCTCGCCCAGGACGTGGGGTGGGACGACGTGCGGAGCTTGCGGGACGCCTGGAAGGGCAAGCTGATTTTGAAGGGCGTGCTGCGCACCGACGACGCGGAGAAGGCCGCCGAACTGGGCGTGGACGGGATCGTCGTGTCCAACCACGGCGCCCGCAACCTGGATCACGCCATCCACCCCGTGCGCTGTCTGGCGGACATCGCCGAGCGGGTCGGCGACCGGGTGACCGTTCTGGCCGACAGCGGGGTGCGGCGCGGCAGCCACGTCGCCGGCTATCTGGGGCTCGGAGCGCAGGGCGTGATGCTTGGCCGTGCCGTTCTCTACGGGCTGGCCACCGACGGGGCGGCGGGTGCGCAGGCGGTGCTGGAGATGGTCCGGCGCGAGCTTCTGACCACCATGGGCTTCCTCGGCGCCCCGACCGTGGCCGACATCGCGGGGACGGTGGAACGGCCACGTTGACGTGTGTTGGCGCGCCGGATTTTATCGTATCGTCACTTTTCATCCACGAAACGATTTGTTGTTGCAGCAAAAGGAAAAATAGGGTCACATCTTCCTTGTCGGAAGCGGACGGGGCCGGATCGAGGTCTCACAAGGGACGCTCCATCGCCCCCGTTCCCTCCGGCCCCCACCCGAGCGTTGATCCGGGTGCGGGTTCAGGCACGGATTTCCGGCGGCGCGCCGGTCTTTGTCGATTTCATCGGACTCGTTTCATCGCGCTTCTTCCGATCGTCCCGAACCGGCTTCCCGCATCGCGGGGGCGAGGCCGCCCCGCGGCCGCAGCACACCGTCACGCCAGCCTCAAATGCCACGCTTAGGAAATCCGAGGACCCCATGGCACTCACCCATTCGGAGATCGGCGGCCTCTACAGCGCCATCGTCACGCCGCTGACGGTCGACGGTTCCGTCGACACCGTCGGCCTGAAGCGGCTGGTGCGGCACCAGCTCGATGCCGGGGCGTCCGGCGTCGTGCCGATCGGCGGCACCGGCGAATATCCCGCTTTGTCGCGGGACGAGCGCAAGCGCGTCGTCGCCGCCTGCGTGGAGGAGGCCGGCAGCAAGCCGGTGATCCCCGGCGTGCTGTCCACCGGCTTCCAGGACGCGGTCGAAGCCGGGCGCGACTTCGCCGCTGCCGGGGCCGCCGCGGTGATGACCGTCACCCCCTACTACGCCGCCGGCACCCAGGAGGGCATGCGCGCCTATTTCCGCGCCTACCGCGACGCGGTGGACCTGCCGGTCATGCTGTACCAGATCCCGCGCCGCACCACCGTGGCGGTCACCGCCGAGGGCGTGCAGGCGATGGCGGAGGACGGCTCCATCATCGGCATGAAATTCTCCTCCTACGACATGCCGGAATTCATCAAGACGATGAAGTACGCCGGCGAGAAAATCTCCGTGCTGAGCGGCGAGGAGCCGCTGTTCGCCACCCACGTCGCGCTGGGCGCGCGGGGCGGGGTGCTGGCCTCGGCGACCATCTACCCGAAGATCTGGCTGCGCATCTTCGAACTGGCGCACGCCGGCAAGCTGAACGAGGCGCTGGCCGAGCAGACCCGGATCGACCCGGTGGTGAATTCCATCTTCCTGGAAACCAACCCCGGCCCGCTGAAGGCCTTCATGGCGATGGCCGGCATGCCGGTCGGCGGGGTGCGGTTGCCGCTGACCGCGCCGACCGCCGAGACCACCGAGAAGCTCCAGGCCGTCGCCCGGCACGCGCGCGATATCGCGCTCGCCTGACGGCCAAAAGGAACACTTCGGGCGCTCTTTCCCCCGGAAAGCGCCCCAACAACGCGAAGCCGCGGCGGCGGCCGGTCAACGAACACGGAATGGCCTGAAGACACGTCACGACACACACGTCACGACACATCCGGTCGGACAGCCCGACGGACCACAAGGGAGACGGACATGGTGAATCGCAGGGAACTGGCCGGGTTTCTGGGCGCCGGCGCGGCGGTCGGGGCTTTCGGGGCCACCATGGCGGCGGGCATCGCCCCGGCCGCGGCGCAGGAGGGCGGCAGCTCCTTCGACCGGGTCCTGAAGGCCAAGAAGCTGCGCATCGGCGGTGTGGCGACCGGCGCCCCCTGGATCATGAAGGACCAGACGACCGGCCAGTGGTCGGGCCAGTTCTGGGACATCGGATCGGCGCTCGCCGCCGACATGGACGTCGGCATCGAGGTGGTCGAGACCACCTGGGGCAACGCCATCCTCGACCTCCAGGCCAACAAGATCGACGTCATGTTCGGCATGAATCCGACGCCGAAACGCGCCCTGGCCGTTGACTTCACGGTCCCGGTCTACAACAGCGCCCTGGTCGTCATCGCCAAGCCGGGCTTCGAGCCGAAGAGCTGGGCCGACATGAACAAGCCGGAGGTGAAGATCGCGGTGGACGTCGGCTCCGCCCACGACCAGGTGGCCAGCCGCCTCTGCCCGAACGCCCAGCTCATCCGCTTCAAGTCGCTGGACGAGGCGACGCTGGCCGTGCGCAGCGGCCGGGCCGACGCGCAGTCGATCTTCTGGATGGGCGGCGTGCGCGCGGTGAAGCGCGACCCGTCGCTGGGCAAGGTGATCGTGCCGCGCCCGATCTTCGGCTCCACCTCCAACGCGGCGGTGCGGCGCGAGCCGGACAAGACCCTGCGCGACTTCGTGAACACCTGGATCGTCTACGCCCAGGGCCTGGGCCTGATCCGCGAAGCGGTGGTGAACAGCCTCGCCAAGGTGGACATCGCCATGAGCGACATCCCCGAAGGCATCACCTTTTAAAGGCCCCGTCGACGGATCTGTCGACGGACCTGGGTTCCGATGGCGCACGGCGGCCGGCCCCGCGGGGATTCGGCCGCCGTTCCGAAGTTTTGCAAGCAGGCCCGCCATGTACACCTTCAACTTCGAGATGCTCTGGGGATACCGCTGGCTGTTCCTCAACGGCACGCTGGTCACCATCGGCCTGACGGCCGCCGTCGTCGTGCTGGGCCTGCTGCTCGGGCTGGTCGGCGGGCTGGCCCAGCTCTCGCGCTTCGCGGTGCTGCGCTGGATCTCCTGGGCCTACATCGAGCTGTTCCGCTGCACGCCCCTGCTGGTGCAGCTGCTGTGGTTCTACTACGCGCTGCCGATGCTGACCGGCATCCAGATCGACGCGGTGACGGCCTCCGTCCTCACCCTGTCGCTCTACGGCGGTTCCTTCTACGCGGAGGTGATCCGCGGCGGCGTGGTCTCGATCGAGGCGGGGCAAACGGAGGCCGGGCTGGCGCTCGGCCTGACGCCGGCCAAGGTGATGCGGCGCATCGTGCTGCCCCAGGCGATCAAGCGCATGATCCCGCCGCTGATGAACCAGTCGATCATCCAGTTCAAGAACACCTCGCTGGTCTCGGTGGTGGCGGTGCCCGACCTTCTCTACCAGGGGCAGGTCGCCGCGACGGACACCTTCCGCCCGCTGGAGGTCTACACCATCGTCGCGCTGATCTACTTCGTCGTGCTGGTTCCCCTGACGGCCATCGTGAAGCGGGGCGAGAAGCAGCTCCAGACGGGTCATTGAGGTCCGGACCATTGACGCTCCCCCGGCGATCCAACGCGAGAGGCCCCGTTCCATGAGCACCCCCAAGATCGAAGTCGCCGGGCTGAGGAAGCAATTCGGCGAGCTGGTCGTCCTGCGCGACATCACCCTGAAGGTCGATCCCGGCGCCGTCGTGGCGCTGATCGGCCCCTCCGGATCGGGCAAGTCCACGCTGCTGCGCTGCCTGAATCTGCTGGTGGTGCCGAACGGCGGCCGCATCCGCATCGGCGACGACGCCTTCGACTTCGAGACGGGCAAGGCGCTGCCGAAGCCCAAGGCGCAGGCGAAGTTCCGCTCCAACACCGGGATGGTGTTCCAGCACTTCAACCTGTTCCCGCACATGACCGTGCTCGGCAACGTGATGGAGGGGCCGGTCTCCGCCAAGAAGATGCCGAAGGCGCAGGCCGAGGCGATCGGGCGCCGGCTGCTCGCCAAGGTCGGGCTGGCCGACAAGGCCGACGCCTACCCGGACCGGCTGTCCGGCGGGCAGAAGCAGCGCGTCGCCATCGCCCGCGCGCTCGCCATGGAGCCGGAGGTGATGCTGTTCGACGAGGCGACCTCCGCCCTTGACCCGGAGCTTGTGTCGGAGGTGCTGGGGGTGATGCGCGACCTCGCCGCCGAGGGCATGACGATGATCATCGTCACCCACGAGATCGCCTTCGCCCGCGAGGTTGCCGACCGCGTGATCTTCATGCGCGACGGCGTGATCGTGGAGGAGGGGCCGGCGCGCGACGTCATCGACCGGCCACAGCAGGAGGCCACCCGCGCCTTCCTCAGTCATTTCCACACACGCGGCTGAATCCGGGGGCTGAACCGGAATCAGTCCTGCTCGGGCAGGCGGAAGGTGGCGACGGCGTCGCGGAACCCCCCCAGGAAATCCTGCGCGAGGGTGGACAGCGACCGCTGCGCCGAATGCAGAACCACCATTTCGAAGGTGATGGCCGGCTCGAAGGGGCGGATGGCGACGCCGCGCCCCGCATACTCCTGCGCCGTGAAGGGATCGACGATCGAGATTCCCGCCCCGGCGGCGACCATGGCGCAGGCGATCATGGTGAGTTGCGTCTCCACCCGCATGGTCCGGGCGACGCCGTGCTCGGCGAACATCGCGTCGACGGAATAGCGCATCAGCGTGGCGGCGCCGAGCGCGATGAAGGCCTCGCCCGCGAAATCCTCCGGGACGAGCCGCTTGCGCGCGGCCAGCGGGTGGTTGCTCGGCACCACGGCGACCGCCCGCACCCTGGGCATCCGTTCGCACAGCACCGTCGCGTGCTCCACCGCCGACTGGCCGAAGCCCAATTCGCACTGGCCGGCGGCCACCCAATCGAGCACCTGGGGGGAACTGCTGCCCCACAGCGACACATCCACCCGCGGCCGCTCCTCAAGAAAGCGGGCGACGAAGCGCGGCAGGAAGCCGATGGCCATCGCCGGCATGGCCGCCACCCGCAGCGTGCCCGCCCGGCGCTCCTGGAGGTCGCGCGCCGCCTGCTCGATCCGCTCCAGCCCGACGAAGGACCGCTCCACCTCCTGGTACAGCGACATGGCCTCGCTGGTCGGCGCGATGCGCGAGCCGCGCCGCTCGAACAGCGTCAGCTTCAGCGCGTATTGCAGGTCGGCGATCAGGCGGCTGACCGCCGGCTGCGAGATGTTCAACAACTCCGCCGCCGCGGTGATTCCGCCGGTCAGCATGACGGCGCGGAACGCCTCGATCTGGCGCGGATTCAGCATTCAAGAGTGGCCCAAAGGTGTCCGATGCGTTGCAGTATAACATTCAGTTATAGACGCCACAAACAATTCGATTTGACGATTATGCCAGAGGGGCGCGACGCTCCGTTGGTGCGACAAAACGCGCAACCGCGGCGAAATGAACCGGAACAGGAGAGGGACAGATGCGAGCGTTGGTGTACGGCCTGATGGCAACCGCCGCCCTGGGGTGTGGCGCCGCGCAGGCGCAGCAGAAGACCCTGTATGTCGCCGCCTATGGCGGGTCCTTCGAGCAGACCATGCGCAAGGACATCATCCCGGCCTTCGAGAGCAAGACGGGCGTGAAGATCGAGTATGTCGCCGGCAATTCCACCGACAACCTCGCCAAGCTCCAGGCCCAGAAGGGCAACCAGCAGATCGACGTGGTGATCCTGGACGACGGTCCGATGTACCAGGCGGTGGCGCTGGGATTCTGCGCCGACATCGCCAAGGCGCCGGTCTACGACGATCTCTACGATCTGGCGAAGATCCCCTCGGGCAAGGCGGTCAGCGTCGGCGCGGTCGGCACCGGCATTGTCTACAACAAGAAGGTCTTCGACGAGAACGGCTGGGCCGCCCCCGCCTCCTGGAAGGACATCGAGGACGCCAAGTTCCGCAAGAAGCTGGTCGTCCCGCCGATCAACAACAGCTACGGCCTGCACGCGCTGGTGATGATGGCGCGGCTCGACGGCGGCGGCGAGAAGAACATCGATCCCGGCTTCAAGGCCTTCAAGGACAAGGTGAACCCGAACGTGCTCGCCTACGAGCCGTCGCCGGGCAAGATGACCGAGCTGTTCCAGAGCGGGCAGGCCACCGTCGCCGTCTGGGGCTCGGGCCGCGCAAAGGCGCTGGCCGACACCGGCTTCCCCGCCGCTTTCGTCTACCCGAAGGAGGGTGGCGTCGTGCTGGCCTCGGCGGCCTGCGCCATCACCGGCAGCAAGCAGGCGGCGGAAGCCCAGCAGTTCATCCAGCACATGCTGTCGCCCGAGGTGCAGACCGTGATGGCAACCGGCGCCGGCTTCGGCCCGGTCAACAAGACGGTCACCCTGACCGCCGACCAGCAGGTGGGAATCCCCTACGGCCCCGAGCAGATGGGCAAGCTGCTGGTGGTCGACTGGGACACCATCAACGCCAACCGCGAGGCCTGGAACAAGCGCTGGACCCGCGAGATCGAGCGCTGACCGCCGCTTCCGGCCCGCACCCGCGGCGGGCCGGAGTTTTCCAGGCTCTTTGGTGGGAGACGACGCCATGCCTTACCTTGTCCTCGACCGGCTGACCAAGCGGTTCGGCCCCTGGGTCGCCGTCGACAACATGTCCCTGACGGTGGAGAAGGGGGAACTGGTCTCGCTGCTCGGCCCGTCGGGCTGCGGCAAGACCACGACGCTCCAGATGATCGCCGGCTTCCTCGACCCCAGCGCCGGGCGGGTCACGCTGGACGGCGCCGACCTGCTGGCCAAGAAGCCCAACGAGCGCGGGCTCGGCATCGTCTTCCAGAGCTACGCCCTGTTCCCCCACATGACGGCGGCGGAGAACGTCGCCTTCGGGCTGGAGATGCGCGGCATCCCGCGCGCCGACCGCGACCGGATGGTGCGCGACGCCCTCCAACTCGTCGGGCTGGGGGCCTTCGGCGATCGCTACCCGCGGCGCATGTCCGGCGGCCAGCAGCAGCGCGTGGCGTTGGCCCGCGCCATGGTCATCAAGCCGAGCCTGCTGCTGCTCGACGAGCCGCTGTCCAACCTCGACGCCAAGATGCGCGAGGAGATGCAGATCGAGCTGCGGCGCATCCAGCGCAGCGTCGGCACCACCATGATCCTCGTCACCCACGACCAAGCGGAGGCCATGGCCCTGTCCGACCGGGTGGTCATCATGAACAAGGGCCGGGTCGAGCAGGTCGCCGCCCCACAGGACGCCTACGACAACCCAGCCAGCGCCTTCGTCGCCAACTTCCTCGGCCGCACCAACCTGCTCCAGGGCACGGTGCGCCGCGACGGCGCCGGGCGGCGCATCGACGTCGCCGGAACGGCGTGGCCGGTGGCGGCGGAGCTGCCGGACGGTCCGGGCCTGCTGACCGTGCGGCCGGAGAAGGTCCGCTTCGTGGACGGCGCCGGCGTGCCCGGCCTCGTCCGGGCGCGGGTCTTCCAGGGCACCCAATGGCTGTTCGAAATCCGCACGGAGGCCGGCGACCTGACGGTGATCCGCCAGCACGACGGCCAGACCCTGCCGGCGGAGAACGAGCCGGTCATGGTCGGCTGGCGCGCGGAGGACATGCGCGTGATGGCGGGTGAGGCATGACCGCCGTGGACGCTCATAAATCAATGATCGTCTCTCCGGGCACGGACACGGCGGCTGATGCCCCGCCGCCGCGGCCGGAACGGCGCCCGCTGGCGCCTTACCTGCTCAGCCTGCCGGCGCTGGCGCTGTTCGCCGTGCTGCTGCTGGTGCCGCTGGTCATGACCGGGCTGCTGTCGCTGAACAGCTTCGGATTCTACACGGGCATCGAGGACGTCTGGCAGCTCGGCAACTACATCGACATCGTCACCGACGACTATTTCCACGAGATCTTCCTGCGCACCTTCCGCATCGCCGTGGTGGTTACTCTGCTCTGCGCCATGCTCGGCGCGCCGGAGGCCTACATCCTGCGCCGCATGCGGTCGCCCTGGCGCGGCCTGTGCCTGCTGGTCGTTCTGGGACCGCTGCTGATCTCGGTGGTGTCGCGCACGCTCGGCTGGGCGCTGCTGTTCGGTTCCACCGGCATCATCAACACGGCGCTGATGGCGGTCGGGCTGATCGCGACGCCGATCGAGTTCATGTACACGGAGACCGGCGTCATCATCGCGCTGACGCATGTGCTGGTGCCCTTCATGGTGCTGTCGGTCTGGGCGTCGCTGCAGCGGCTGGACCCGCAGGTCGAGAACGCCGCGCTGTCGCTGGGCGCCAAGCCCTTCACCGTGCTGCGCCGGGTGGTGCTGCCGCAGGTCGTGCCGGGCATCCTGTCGGGCTCGATCATCGTCTTCGCGCTGGCCGCCAGCGCCTTCGCCACCCCGGCGATCATCGGCGGGCGGCGGCTGAAGGTGGCGGCGACGCTGGCCTACGACGAGTTCCTGAACACGCTGAACTGGCCGCTGGGCGCCGCCATCGCGATTCTTCTGCTGCTCGCCAACATCGTGATCATCGTCGGCTGCAACCGGCTGGTCGAACGTCGCTACAAGCAGGTGTTCGAATGAACCGCAACGGCCCCGTCGCCCTGGTCTTCCACACGCTGTTCCTGGCCTTCCTGCTGGCGCCGATCCTGGTCGTCTGCGTGGTCGCCTTCACCTCGCAGGGCTATCTGTCGCTGCCGACCGAGGGGCTGTCGCTGCGCTGGTTCAAGGCCATCGGCGACAACCCGGAATTCGCGCGCGCCTTCCGCGACAGCCTGCTGCTGGGGGCGGTCAGCTCCACCATCGCGGTGGCCTTCTCGGTCCCGGCGGCGCTGGCCATCGCCCGCCACCAGTTCCCGGGGCGCGAAGCGATCACGGCGCTGTTCCTGTCGCCGCTGATGGTGCCGCACATCGTGCTGGGCATCGCCTTCCTGCGCTTCTTCACGCAGATCGGGCTGGGCGGCACCTTCGCCGGGCTGGTGCTTAGCCACGTGGTCATCATCCTGCCCTTCGCGCTGCGGCTGATCCTGGCGGCCTCCACCGGCATGGACCGCTCCATCGAGAACGCCGCGGCCTCGCTCGGCGCCACCTCCTGGACGACCTTCCGGCGGGTGACGCTGCCGCTGATCCTGCCGGGCGTGGCGAGCGGCTGGGTTCTGGCCTTCATCAACAGCTTCGACGAGGTGACGATGACCGTCTTCATCGCCTCGCCCGAGACGACGACGCTGCCGGTGCGTCTCTTCCTCTACATCCAGGACAACATCGACCCTCTGGTCGCCGCGGTGTCCGCCTCGCTGATCTTCATGACGGTGGCGGCGATGCTGGTGCTCGACCGGCTCTACGGGCTTGAGCGGCTGCTGGTCGGCCGCGGACAGGAGTGAGCGTCACCATGACCGAGTTAACGAGGTCCGACTGCGACGTCGCCGTGATCGGCGGCGGGCTGGTCGGGTCGGCCATCGCCTGGGGCCTCGCCCAGCAGGGGCAGACGGTCGCCGTCCTCGACGAGGGCGACGTCGCTGTCCGCCCGTCGCGCGGCAACTTCGCCCTGGTCTGGGTGCAGGGCAAGGGGCTGGGGCTGCCGGAATACGCCGGCTGGACCAAGATGTCCTCCGACAGCTGGACCGGCTTCGCCGAGCGGCTTCAGGAGCAGACCGGGATCGACGTGTGCTACCGCCGGCCGGGTGGCTTCCTGCCCCTGCTGTCGGAGGAGGAGATGGAGCAGCGCGCTGGCCAGCTGCGCCGCCTGCACAACCAGCCGAACGTCGTCCGCTACGACTACGAGATGATGGACCGCGCCGCCGTGGCGAAGGAGATGCCCTTCATTGGCAAGGACGTGGTCGGGGCGAGCTATTGCCCGCTCGACGGCCATTGCAATTCGCTGAAGCTGCTGCGCGCGCTGCACAGCGGGATGAGCCTGTCCGGGGTCTCCTACCTGCCGCACCACCGGGTGGAGCGGATCGAGCCGCGCGACGGCGGATTCCGCATGGTCACCGCCTCGGGGGACGAGGTGCGGTCGGGCAAGGTGGTCATTGCCGCCGGCCACGACGCGCGACGGCTGGCCCCCATGGTCGGGCTGGACGCCCCGGTGCGGCCGGAGCGCGGGCACATCATCGTGACGGAGAAGACCGCCCCCTTCCTGAACTTCCCGGTCGGCTTCATCCGCCAGACCGACGAGGGCGGGGTGATGATCGGCGACAGCTTCGAGGATGTCGGGCTCGACACCACGGTGCGCAACGGCGTCACCTCGACCATCGCCGACCGCGCGCTGCGCATCTTCCCGCTGCTCGGCAAGCTGAACGTGGTGCGGACCTGGGCGGCGCTGCGCGTGCTGACCCCGGACGGCTTCCCGATCTACGAGCAGTCCACCACCATGCCCGGCGCCTTCGTCGCCACCTGCCACAGCGGCGTGACGCTCGCCGCCAACCACGCGCTGGCGCTGGCGCCGCACATAGCCGCCGGCACCCTGCCCGACGAATTCTCGGCCTTCAGCGCCCGGAGGTTCCATGTTCCAGCGGTTGCCTGACGCGGGCGGAGAGCGCGTCTCCTTCACCATCGACGGCCGCCCGGCCGAGGCGCTGTCCGGCGACAGCGTCGCCGCCGCCCTGATCGCCAACGGGGTCGGTGCCTGCCGGACCACCCCGGTGTCCGGCGCGCCGCGCGGCCCCTACTGCATGATGGGCGTGTGCTTCGACTGTCTGGTGACCATCGACGGCACCGGCAACCAGCAGGGCTGCCAGATCCGCGTCCGCCCCGGAATGCGGGTTGAGACCCAGAACGGCAAGCGGGAGATCGACCGGTGACCGACCTGAAGCCTCGTTACGATCTGGCGGTGATCGGCGCCGGCCCGGCCGGCCTCACCGCCGCCACGCTGGCCGCCCGGCGCGGCCTGTCCACCGTCCTGCTGGACGAGCAGGCGGCCCCCGGCGGCCAGATCTACCGCGCCATCACCCGCTCGCCGGTGAAGAATCCCAGCGTCCTCGGGACCGACTACTGGCACGGCGCCGATCTGGTCGGGCCGTTCCGCGACAGCGGCGCCGATTACCTGCCCGGCACCGCGGTGTGGAGCGTCTCGCGCACGCTCGACATCGGCCTGTCGCGCGACGGTGCGGCGCGCATCCTGCCGGCGCGGCACGTCATCCTGGCGACCGGCGCGCTGGAGCGGCCCTTCCCGGTTCCCGGCTGGACGCTGCCCGGCGTGATGGGGGCGGGGGCGGCGCAGATCCTGCTGAAGACCTCCGGCCTCGTGGCCTCGGGCGGCGTGGTCATGGCCGGCAGCGGGCCGCTGCTCTGGCTGCTCGCCTGGCAATATCTGCGGGCCGGCGCGCGCATCGACGCGATCCTCGACACCACGCCGCGGGAGAACTGGCGGCAGGCCATGCCGCTCCTGCCGGCCTTCGCCCGCTCCGGCTATGTCGGCAAGGGGCTGAAGCTGCTTCTGGAGGTCCGGCGTAAGGTCAAGGTGATCGGCAACGTCTCGGCCCTGCGCGCCGAGGGCGACGGGCGCGTGCAGTCGGTCGTTTATCGCCAGGGTGACGGGGCGGAGCAGCGACTTCCGGCCGACACGCTCCTGCTGCATCACGGGGTGATCCCCAACATCAACCTCGCCAACGCCATCGGCTGCGCCCAGTCCTGGGACGAGGCGCAGCGCTGCTGGGTGCCGGACGTCGACGGCTGGGGCGCCACGTCGGTGGCGGGAGTCGCCATCGCCGGCGACGGGGCCGGCATCGGCGGCGCGCTGGCGGCGGAGCACCGCGGCCGGCTGACGGCGCTGGACGCCCTGCACCGGCTGGGCGCCATCGACCGCGCCACCCGCGACCGCGACGCCGCCCCGCACCGCGAGGCGCTGGACCGGGCGCTGCGCGGCCGCGACTTCCTCGACGCGCTCTACCGGCCGGGCAAGGACTTCCGCGTCCCTGCCGACGACACCATCGTCTGCCGCTGCGAGGAGGTGACGGCGGGGCAGGTGCGCGACGCCGTGAAGCTGGGCGTCAGCGGGCCGAACCAGACCAAGTCCTTCCTGCGCTGCGGCATGGGGCCATGCCAGGGGCGGCTGTGCGGCCCGACCGTGGTCGAGGTCATCGCCGACGCCCGCGGCGTCTCCCCGGCGGAGGTCGGCTACTACCGGCTGCGCCCGCCGGTGAAGCCGATCACGCTGGCCGAACTCGCCTCGCTGCCCAAGGCCGAGGACGAGGTGGCCGCCGTGATGCACCACTGACGGGGCAGGGGGACGCCATGTCGGAGCCGGACGTCATCATCGTCGGGGGCGGCCTGCACGGCTGCTCCACCGCGCTGCACCTCGCCATGCGCGGGGTCCGGGCATTGGTGTTGGAGAAGGACCACATCGGCCGCCACGCCTCTGGCGTGAACGCCGGCGGGGTGCGCCAGCTCGGCCGCCACGCCGCGGAGGTGCCGCTGTCCGTCGCCTCGATGGCGCTGTGGCACGGCATCCGCGACCTCGTGGACGACGATTGCGGCTTCGAAAGCCACGGCCAGCTCAAGGTCGCGGAGACCGAGGCGGAGCTTGAGTCCTGTCGGGAGCGGGCGGCCCAGCTCACAGCGCTCGGCTTCACGCACGAGGAGGTGGTGGATCAGGCGGAGCTGCGCCGCCTCGTCCCGTCCATCGCCGAGCATTGCCTCGGCGCCCTGGTGTCGCGACGCGACGGGGCGGCCATCCCCTACCGCACGACCTTTGCCTTCAAGCGCAAGGCGGAGAGTCTGGGTGCGCGCTTCCACGAGGGGGCGGCGGTGGCGCGGGTCGCCCGCTCGGGCCGCAACTGGCGGGTGGAGACGGCGGACGGCGTGGCGCACGAGGCGCCGGTCCTGGTCAATTGCGCCGGGGCCTGGGCCGACCGGCTGGCCGCCCAACTCGGCGAGCCGGTGCCGCTGGAGGTCATCGCGCCCATGCTGATGATCACCGCCCGCGTGCCG
Source organism: Azospirillum brasilense (assembly GCF_022023855.1). Classification (NCBI taxonomy): domain Bacteria; kingdom Pseudomonadati; phylum Pseudomonadota; class Alphaproteobacteria; order Rhodospirillales; family Azospirillaceae; genus Azospirillum; species Azospirillum brasilense. The sequence continues at coordinate 258,703 of NZ_CP059451.1, read as the reverse complement.
CCCTTCCTGAAGCCGGTGGTCGGGGCGACGGGCCGCACCCTGTCCTTCAAGCAGTTTCCCAACGGGACGGTGCTGATCGGCGGCGGGCTCCTGGGCCGGGCCTACCGCGACGAGAACCGGACGGACCTGGACTTCGCCAAGGTCAGCACCAACGCCCGCACGGTGTGGGACCTGTTCCCGATCATGCGCAGCGCCACCATCGTCCGCTCCTGGGCGGGGATCGAGGCGCGGATGCCCGACGATATCCCGGTGATCGGCCCCAGCGGCACGGAGGAGGGGGTGTTCCACGCCTTCGGCTTCTCCGCCCACGGCTTCCAGCTCGGCCCCATCGTCGGGCGGATCACCGCCGACCTGATCACCCGCGGGGCGAGCGACCTGCCCATCGACGCCTTCCGCATCCAGCGATTCCGCCACACGGCGGCCGCCGCGTGACCGCCGTGTGGCGGAGCGGCCTTTTCAGGAGACCCACGTTTTGACGATTCAGCGTTTCGATTGCGGCCCCCGGATGAGCGAGATGGTCGTTCACAACAGCACCGTCTATCTGTGCGGCCAGATCGCCGATTTCGAGGCCATGGGCGGCGTGACCCACGACGTGACGGCGCAGACCCGCGACGTGCTGCGCCAGATCGACGTTCTGCTGGAGCGCGCCGGCACGGACAAGAGCCGGCTGCTCACCGCCACCGTCTATCTCGCCGACATGGCCGGCTTCGCGGCGATGAACGCCGCCTGGGACGCCTGGGTGGACCGCGCCAACGCCCCGGCCCGCGCGACCGTCGAGGCCAAGCTCGCCGACCCCGACCTGCTGGTCGAGATCCAGGTGATCGCGGCCCTTTGATCGGCTCCTACCGACTTACCAAACCGGAGTTTTCCATGAAACGTCTGGCCCTCGGGCTGGCGATGAGCCTGTGCGCCCTCGTGGTGGCCGTCCCCTCGGACTCGCGCGCCGACGGCCCGCCCCTGCGCATCGCGACGGAGGGCGCCTACCCGCCCTTCAACATGACCGCCCCCGACGGCACGCTCGGCGGGCTGGAGGTGGAGCTGGCAAACGCGCTGTGCGAGCGCATGAAGCGGCGCTGCACCGTGGTCGCCCAGGATTGGGACGGCATCATCCCCGGCCTGCTGTCGCGCCGTTACGACGCGATCATGGCGACCATGAACATCACGCCGGAGCGCGCGAAGGCCATCGCCTTCTCCGCCCCCTACATGGTCGTGCCGGCCTATTTCGTGGCGGCCACAGGCGGCGGCATCGACGGAACCGAGGCCACCCTGGCCGGCAAGTCGGTCGGCGCCCAGACCTCGACCACCCATTACCGCTACGTCGAGAAGCACTTCGGCAAGACCGTCTCGCTGAAGAACTACGACACCGCGTCGAACCTGCTGGCCGACCTGAAGAGCGGGCGCATCGACGCCGCCATCACCACCGGCGCCACCGCGTCCGACTGGGTGAAGGCCGACGCCTCGAAGTCGCTCCAGCTCGTCGGCAAGCCGCTGGTCGACGCCGAGGTGTTCGGCCCCGGCGTGGGCGTCGGCCTGCGCAAGGAGGACGCGGACCTCAAGGCCGCCTTCGACGCCGCCATCGCGTCGGTCGTGCAGGACGGCACGCTGGCCCGCATCGCCGCCAAATACGTCGATTTCACTGTCACTCCCTGACAAAGCACCCCTTGACCAACAACCCCACCGATACCAACCAAAACCGGGAGAGTTCTCGTGATCAAGCGCATTGAGAAGACCAAGATCATGCACCGCGTCGTCGTCAGCAACGGCATCGCCTTCCTCGGCGGCATCATCGCCGACGACGTCAGCGTCGGCATGCAGGAGCAGACCGCCCAGATCTGCAGGAAGCTGGACGCCGTGCTTGCCATGGCCGGCACGGACAAGACGAAGCTGCTGTCCGCCCAGCTCTTCATCACCGACATGAAGGCCAAGGACGCCATGAACGCCGCGTGGCTGGAGTGGCTGAACGGCGACGACCTGCCGGCCCGCGCCACCATCGGCGTCGCCGACCTGGGCGACCCGTCGATCCTGATCGAGGTGGTGGTGACGGCGGCCGTCTGACGGCGGCCTGGAGCAGGGGGGTGGGAACGCGTGCGAAGTTCAGAAGATTGAAAGCCAAGTGGCTGTATTTGATCAGCTTGCGCTGCTCGGCCCGAACCCCTTCGCTCAGAGACGGTTTGACAACCTGTTCAGTGGCAGGCTCGCCATAGCGAGCTGTTTCATGCCGCCGGAGACGTCAATGTGGGCTTCATAATCGCGAAAGAGACGTCTCCGGCGTTTCATCCATCCGACTATCTGATACTTACCGCCAAAATGCGGGTCGGTGGGGTAAATCCACGGAATGACCGACCAGAATGGGTTGACGGCGCAGACGGTGTCTGCACTCCGCGCTCGGCGGCAGAACCTAGTCGCTCGCCAGCGCCACCACCGGGTCGAGCCGCGCCGCCCGGCGGGCGGGGATCAGGCCGAAGACCATGCCGGTCAGCACGGCGGAGGCCGCCGCCCCGGCGATCGCGGTCACGGTGAAGACCACCGGCATCGCCAGCAGCCCGATGACCGCGCCGCCGGCCAGCCCCAGCGCGACACCGACCAATCCGCCCAATCCCGCCACCAGAGCCGCCTCCATCAGGAACTGCCGCTCGATGTCGGCGGCGCGGGCGCCGACGGCCATGCGGATGCCGATCTCGCGGGTCCGCTCGGTCACGCTGACCAGCATGATGTTCATGACCCCGATACCGCCGACCAGCAGCGTGATGACCGCGGCGCAGCCGAGCAGCAGCGTCATGGTGTCCTGGGTCTCCGCCGCCGCCTGGATGCGCGCGGTCCCGTCGTGGATCTGGAAATCCTCCTGGCCGTGACGCTCGGAGAGCAGGGCCTTGATGGCGTTGCGGGTCTGCCCGATCCGCGCCACGTCGTGCACCGAGACGAGGATCAACTCCAGGTCCGGCTTGCCGATCAGCCGTTGCACGCCCGTGGACAGCGGCACGAACACCCAGTCGTCGGTGCTCTGGTTGCCGGTCAGGTCGCCCTTCCGCGCCATCACGCCGGTCACCAGGAAGGGAATGTTGTTCACCAGCACATGCTTGCCCAACGGCGACTCCCCGCGCGGAAACAGCCGTTCGGCGACGCGGTGGCCGAGAACCGCCACCGCCGCCCCGGCCCGTTCGTCGGCACGCGTGAAGAAAGCCCCCCGGGCGACCGGCCAGCGGTGGGTCAGCGGCAGCGACGCCGAGGTCGCCAGCCCTTCGGTGCGGTGGTCGATGTTGCCGTGGCGGACCATCACCGGCGTGTCGAGGTAGGGCATCACGCTCTCGACGTTGGGCAATTGCAGGATGGCTTCGCCGTCCGCCTCGGTCAGCGGCGTGACCGGCAGGCGGGGATCACCGCTGCCCGCCACGACGAAGACCAGATTCACCCCCAGCGCGCCGACCCGCGCCATCACCGCCTGTTTGGCGCCCTCGCCGATGGCGAGCAGGGCGATCACGGACGCCACGCCGATGACGATGCCGAGCAGGGTCAGCGCCGTGCGGAAGCCGTTGGCCCCCAGCGACCGCAATGCCGCCGACAGGGCTTCCCCGGCGTCGGTCCACAGGGAGGCGCCGGCGGCCTCGCGCTCCGCCGGGGCAGGGGAGGGTTCCGCCGGTGACGGAGCCGGGCGGCCGCTGTCGGTGACGATGCGGCCGTCGCGCATTTCGATCACCCGGCCGGCGGCCTCCGCCACCTTGCGGTCGTGGGTGATGAGGATCACCGTACGGCCGGCGGCGGACAGCTCCCGCAGCAGCGCCACCACCTCCGCCCCGCTGGCGCTGTCCAAAGCACCGGTCGGCTCGTCGGCCAGGATCACCGGGGCGTCGTTCATCAGCGCCCGCGCGATCGACACGCGCTGTTGCTGGCCGCCCGAAAGCTGGTTGGGGCGGTGATGGCGCCGCTCCTCCAGCCCCAGGCGGCCCAGCAACTCCACGGCGCGGCCTTCGCGCAGCGCGGCGGGCAAGCCCGCGTAGCGGCCCGGCATCTCGACATTCTCCTGCGCCGTCGTGCCGGGGATCAGATGGTAGTGCTGGAAGACGAAGCCGAACCCGTCCCGCCGCAGCGCCGCCCGCTCGTCGCCCTCCAGCGCCGTCACGTCGCGCCCGTCGACGCGGTAGCGCCCGGAGGTCGGACGGTCGAGCCCGCCGAGGATGTTCATCAGCGTCGATTTTCCGGAGCCGGAGCTGCCGACGATGGCGACGAACTCCCCCGCCTCGACGGTCAGGGAGACGCCGCGCAGCACCTGGACCGCCAGGCCGCCACCGCTGATGTAGGTCTTGCGGATGTCCTCCAGGACGAGAAGCGGGCCGCTCATAGCCGGAATCCGATCTTGGGCGGGCGGCCGTCGTCGGTTTTCCAGCTCACCACGATCCGCTCGCCTTCGGCGAGCCCCTCCAGGATCTGGGCGTTGAAGCGGTCACGCACCCCGACGCGGACCTCGCGCGTCTCGATGGCGCCGCCGCTGCCGATCAGCGTCACGCGGTGCCGTTCCGCCGCCTCGTCGGACGGTGTCAAGGCGGCCAGGGTCAGGGCGGCGACCGGCACGGTGACGGCATCCTTGGCCGCGGCGGCCACGAAGAAGACCTGGGCGGTCATGTCCGGGCGCAGTTCCCCCCGGTCGTTGGCGATTTCGAACAGCGCGGTGTAGAGCACGACGCTGTTGGCGGCCCCGCCGCCCCCGGACGCGGACGAGCCGCCATTCCCCGCGGCGGGTGGCTTCGGCGGTGCTGGCAGAATCTCATGCAGGCGCGCGGTCCAGCGCCGCCCCGGATGGCCGAGCGTGGTGAAGTAGATCGGCATGCCGTCCGTCAGCCGCGTCACGTCGGCTTCCGACACCTGGGTCCACACGGTCATCGTCGACAGGTCGGCGATCCGCATCAGGACCGGCGCCTCGTAGGCGGAGTTGATGGTCTGGCCCTGGCGGGCGTCCACCGCAATCAGCGTGCCGCTCATTGGCGCGTAGATGCGGGTGTAGCCGAGCTGCGCCTCGTCGGCCTGGAGGGTCGAGTCCGTCTGGCGGATCTGCGCTTGGGTGGCCTCGACCTGGGCGGCGGCGATGCGCGCCTCCATGCGGGCCTGGTCGTAGGCCTCGCCGCGCCCCGACCCGCTGCGCCGCAACGCCGCCTGACGGGCAAGCTGGGCCTCGGCGAAGTCGGCGCGCGCCCGCTGCTCGGCCAGAAGGGCGGTGAGGCGGGCGCGCTCGGCGCGCCCGGCCTCGACCTTGGCCTGTTGCAGGGCGGGGTCGATCTCGGCCAGCAGATCGCCCTCGCGGACCATCTGCCCGACCGCCACATGCAGACGCGTCAACTGGCCGGACACCTGGGCGCCGACATCGACGTAGGCGCGCGGCTGGATCTTACCGAGCGCCGTCACCGTGTCCTCGACCGTCCCGCGGCCGACCACCGCCACCTCCGCCGAGGCGGAGGGGTCGCTGGGGCGCAGCAGGGCGGCGGAGGCCAGCCCGCCGAGGACCAGCGCGGCGGCGGCGAGGCCGCGGCGGACACCGCGCCGGGAGTTGGAGGCCGCCGACCGCCGCGCCGTCATCACCACGTCGCCCGCAGGGACAGCAGGACGTTGCGCGGCTCGCCGTAATAGCCGTTGTTCTGGATGCTGGTCAGGTACTTCTCGTCGAACAGGTTGTTGAGGTTCAGCGTGGCCGAGACCTTGTCCGTGAACTGATAGCGCGTCATCAGATCGACCACTGCGTAGCCGTCACGGTCGTACCGCCGGGCACCGGTCCCATTGTAGATGGCGCCTTCCCAGCGGAAGTTGCCGCCGACGGTCAGGCGATCCCAGGCGCCCGGCAGGCGGTAGGTGGTGAACAGCTTGACCATGTCGCGCGGGACGTAGGTCATCATCCGCTGGCCGTTGGCGTTCTTGACCGTGGTGCGGCTGTAGCCGCCGCCGACCTGCCAGCCGGTCATCACCTCGCCGGCCACCTCCAGCTCGAAGCCCTTGCTCTCCGCACCCTTGACCGCGCGGTAGGCCTGCCCGCCGTCGGGGGTGAAGCGGCCGGGATCGACCTCGCCCAGATTGTCCTGCTGAATCAGGAACACGGCGGCGCTGGCGTTCAACTGGCCGCCAAAGAACTCGGCCTTCACGCCGGCCTCGTAGGCGTTGCCGTCGAGCGGGTCGAGGGTCTGGCCGCTGACGTCCTTGTAGTCCTGCGGCTTGAAGATGCTGGTGTAGCTGGCGTAGACCGACCAGATGTCGGTCACGTCGTAGACGATGCCGGCGTAGGGCGTGAGCACGCCGTTCTCGGACCGCTTGTTCATGGTCGCCACGCCGGTGTTCGGGTGGCTCTTCTCCTCCTGCGACCAGCGGCTGATGCGGCTGCCGAAGATGAACGACAGGGTGTCGGTCGGGCGCAGCCGGGTCGCGGCGTATGCGGCCATCTGCCGCTCGTCGGTCTGCGACCAGCCGGTCGGGTTGAGCGTCGGCTGGGCGATGTTGCCGTTCCAGGTGAAGTAGTTGGGGATCGAGTAATCGTACCCGGTGATGTACCAGAGCGGGTAATCAAGCCCCTTGCGCTTGGCGTAGTAGCCGCCGACGCCCGCCATCAGCTCGTGCTGCCGGCCGAACAGCTCGAAGGGGCCGCTGACGTCGGCATTGACCGAGGTCTGCTCCAGGTCCGAGTTCCAGCGGCCCGGCCAGATCCCCATGCCCGAACCGTCTCGGTTCAGGTTGCCGCGCACGGCGTAGCCGAGCAGGCCGTCATATTCGCGGTTGTTGCGCTCCACGTTCAGCGTCGCCGTCCAGCCGTTCCCGAAGCGGTGCTTCAGGTCGCTGAAGACGGTCAGGTTGTCGTGCATAAAGTACGCCCAGTTGGCGCCGCTGTTGTAAGAGCGGGAGAAGTTCGTCTTCGTCCCGTCGGCGTAGAACAGCGGAAAGCCGGCGCGCGAGGCGTCGTCGGAGCGGTGCTTCTGGTACTCGACGCCGACGCTCCAGGTCGTGTCCTCGGTGATGTCGGCTTCCAGGATGCCGTAGAGCACCTTCTTGCGCTCGTGCAGGCGGTCGATGAAGCTGTCGTTGTCCTGGTAGGCGCCAACGACGCGCCCGCGCAGGCGGCCGTTCTCGGTCAGAGGACCCGACAGGTCGGCCTCCCCGCGGTAGCGGCTCCAGGAGCCGATCTGCCCCTCGGCATAGCCCTGGACCATCGAGGTCGGACGCTTGCGGACGAGATTGACCGCGGCGGAGGGGTCGCCGACGCCGTTCAGCAGGCCGGTCGCCCCGCGCACCACCTCGACGCGGTCGAACAGCGCCATGTCGGAGATGGAGTCGTCGAAGCCGTACACGGTCGAGCGCGGAATGCCGTCCACCTGATAATTCCTCACCGCGAAACCGCGCGAGAAGACTTCGGAGCCGTCGCTGCCCAGCGCGCCGGCCTGCATCCGCGCCACGCCGACCGTTTGGTCAAGGACGTCGCGGATCTCGTTCAGCCCCTGATCGTCCATGCGCTGGCGGGTCATTACGCTGACCGACTGCGGCGTCTCGCGCGGGGACAGGTTCAGCTTGGTGGCGCTGTTGGTCGAGCCGGTGGTGTAGGAGCCGGTGCCCTCGCTGCGGCCCGGATCGCCGGAGATGCCGCCCTGAACAGTCACCGGGTCGAGCACCGCCGCACCGCCGGCCTGGGCCGGCAGCTTCTCCAGCGTCACCGTGTCGGTATCGACGAAGCGCGCGATCAGGCCGGTGCCGGTCAGCAGGCGGATCAGCGCGTCCTGGGGCGCCAGCGTGCCCGTCACACCGGGCGAGGAGACGCCCTGCGCGATGTCGGAGGGGTAGAGCACCTGAAGGCCGGTGGCCTGCCCGTAGGCGGCGAGCACGCCCGGCAGCGGGCCGGCGGCGATGGCGAAGTTGACGGTCCGGCCCTGCTGGGCCACCTGCACAGGCGCATCATGGGGCGTCACGGGCGCCGCCATGGCGCCGTGCAGCGCGGTCGATGCCAGCAGCATGCCCAGCAACGCCGGAGCCCAACCGGTGCGCACCTTGTTTCCCCACACCTTGTTCCCGCGCGCCGTCTGCCCCCGCAGCAGGCGCCCCCCAACATCGATCATCACCGAGACCCCGTCATTTTGCGAATGAGTTGCATTTTCGCGTATGCAAGTCACGACGCTGTCCGGTGGCGACCACCTCACCTTGATTTGGAAAAAATTTGATACGAACCGGCTAGACGGAACGGATGATGACCAGGCCGGGAACAGGACGCAGCGTGCGCAAGGGGAGCGTGCGGAGAATGGCGTTCAAGGCGGCGTCCGGCCGGCTGATGTCCACGCTGCCGTCGAAGCGCAGACCGGCGAGCGGTCGGTCCCACAGCACGATGCGGGCGGGGTGGTAGCGGTTGAGATCGGCGATCACCGCGTCGAGCGGCTGTCCCTGGAAGACCAGCCGGCCGTGCCGCCACGCGTTCTCCACCGCCACGCCCTGGCTCAACAACGGGCCGGGACCCTCGGGGCCGTAGGACCGGCTTTGCCCGGTGGCGACGGGAAGGGGAGGCTCCATCCCGGTGGTCAGGCTGGCCGTTCCGGATTCCACCGCCACCACCACGGAGTCCAGGCAGCGGTGCACCACGAAGCTGGCGTCGGCGGTGGAGACGCGCCCATTGGCGCAGGCGACGACGAAGGGACGCTCCGGGTCGGGAGCGGTGAGGAAATGCGCCCGCCCCTCGGTCAAACGGACGCGCCGTTCTCCGGCGGTGAAGGCGACGGCCACCGCGCTGTCGGCGTCCAGGGTGAGGACCGACCCGTCGTCCAGCGCCACCGTCCGCCGCTCGCCGATTCCGGTCTTCAGGTCGGCCGGCCAGCCGGTCAGGACGACCGCTCCGCCCAGCGCCGCGGCGCAGGCCGCCGCCCCGCCGACGGCGCCGAACGCCAGGAAACGGCGCCGCGTCGGCGCGGCACGGCGTTCCTTGCGCGGATCGGCAACCCGGTCCAGATCGCCCCACAGCCCGGCCAGCCGGTCGTATTCGTGGCGGTGGGCCGGGTCCCGCGCCAGCCAGGCGTGAAAGGCCCGGCGGTCCGCCGCGTCGGCGTCGCCGGATTCCAGACGCACGAACCACGCCAGTGCGGCGTCCCGCGGGTCGTCCGGTAAGTCCGCTTGATCGCGCTCGCGCTCCATCAGAGCGCCAGCCGGTCGCGGCAGTGGGCCAGGGCCTTCATGACATGCTTCTCCACCATGCTGCGCGAGATGCCGAGGCGCGCGGCGATGTCGGCATGGCTCAGCCCGTCGAACTTGTGAAGCAGAAACACCTCGCGGCAGCGCGGCGGCAGTTCGTCCAGCGCCCGGCTCAACCGTTCCAGCCGCTGCTTGTGCTCCAGTGTCGCCTCGGCATCCGGCTCGTCCAGCGGACGGTCGAACCCCAGTTCCGCCGGGGCGAAGCGCCGCCCCCGGCGGGTCTCCGCACGCATCCGGTCGAGCGCGATGTTGTCGGCCATGCGGTACAGGTAGGAGCGCGGGTTGTCGATCTCCGGCAAGGCGGTCAGGCTGCGCAGCCGCAGATAGGTGTCCTGCACGACGTCCTCGGCGAGGCACAGCGACCCCAGGCGCCGGGCCAGATGGCCGGTCATCTCTTCATAATGGTCGAGCAGCAGACCCAGCAGGGAAGACCGGTCTCTTTCAGCCATGACGTGGACGACATCCGTTCGCAAAACCTCGCAACCCACTCCTAAGCACGAATGCGAATCATTCGCAATCTATACATCGGCCCGGGAAAATATCTTTGATGAGGGCAGGTGAGGGGATGGGGCGCGGCGATCGTCTGAAAGTCAGGACGCCCCGTGCCTGTGCAAAAGCACGCGGCATCGGTCGTCCCGCTTGGGACCTGTCAGCGCAGCGTCTCGGAGCAGCCGTCGAGGCCCAACCCGCGGCACAGCGCCTGGGACAGCAAGCGGCCGTCCGGATTGTCCGGACCGACCGTGCCGGGCGGACGCCCCAGCAGCGGGTAGAGCATCATGCCGCCCTGCGGGTCCTGCGCGACGTTCCGCGCGAGCTGTTCCGCCAGCGGCACCGTGTAGGTCGGCCCGCCGAGCTGGCTCGGCGGCACTTGGACGCCGAGGGCGAGGGGCCCCTTCCAGACCTGCCGGTAAGCCTGCCAGGCCTGCCAGGGATCGAAGGTCGGGCCGGCCTCGTAGGCCATGATGGAGACGAGGTCGATCGCCGCCGCCTGCGGGGAACGCAGCAGGTTGAGGATCGACCCGGTGTGGGGGCCGCGCGGCTGGGCGTCCCGGAACGCGCCCTCGCCATACGCCCCGATGCTCCAGCCCGGCACGGTCAGCAGCAGGGGGCGCGGGAAGGCTTCGCGAAAGCGCGCGACCAGATCCAGCCAGGCCGCGTCGGACAGGCAGCGCACCCGCCCCCGGACGGAGCAGCCGGGGGACACCGGCTCGAAATCCAGATCGATCCCGTCGACCCCGAGATCGTGGACCAGCCGCACCAGCGCGTCGAGATTCAGCGCGTCCCAATTGGCGTAGTTGGCCCCGCCGACGGCGAGCAGCACGCGGGTGTCCGGCTGGCGCTGCTTCAGAAGCGTGATGGCGTCCCTCAGCACCGTGCCGGAAAAGCCGTATTGCAGCCCGGTCCCCTTGAGGTCGAGGCGGCCGGGATAGGCGGCGTCCGGCCGGACGAAGGACAGGGCGACCAGATTCATGTAGCCGGGGAGAGTCGCCAGCGTCGTCGCGGCCGGGCCGGTGGCCGGGCGCTCGTACCAGCTGTCGTGATAGACGAGCAGGGGGCGCGCCGGCAGCCCGTCCGCTTTCGCGTCCGCCATGCCACCCACCATGCCACCCGCCAGCAGCCCGACGGCGAGCGCCAGGAATCCTAGAACACGTCGCGCCCGAACAGGCCGGTGGTCACGGTGCTGATGATGATTTTCGCATCGAGCCATAGCGACCAGTTCTCGATATAGTGGATGTCCATGTCAACCCCGACGCGCGCCTTCTCGACCGTGTGGATGCCGCCGCGCATGCCGTTGATCTGGGCCCAGCCGGTGATCCCCGGCTTGACGCGGCTGCGCGCCGCGTATTCGCGCGCCACCTCGGCGTAGCGCTGGTTGCCGACCCGCATGTTCGGGACATGGGCGCGCGGGCCGACCACCGACATGTCGCCGGCCAGCACGTTGAAGAGCTGGGGAAGCTCGTCGATGCTCGTCCGGCGGAGAAAGCGGCCGACGCGGGTGATCCGCGGGTTGTCGCGGCTGGTGCCGACGGCGCCGTCGTCGCTGTCGTCCACCTTCATCGTGCGGAACTTCAGCATCGTGAAGGGGCGGTTGTTGAAGCCCACGCGGGTCTGCCGGAAGATGATCGGCCCCGGCGAGTCCAGGCGGACCGCGATGGCCGCGGCCAGCATGAAGGGCGAGGCGACGAGCAGGCCGAGGCCTGCGACGACGACGTCCTCGATCCGCTTCACGATGATCTGCATGCCGCGCAGCGGCTGCCGCATCACCAGCAGGGCCGGGATGTCGCCGATGTGCCGCAGGTTGGCGAGCCGCAGCCGGATGCTCTCCTCGTCCAGCGGAATCAGGATGTCGAGGGAGATCATCTGAAGCTGCATGCGCAGGCTGTGGATGCGCATCGCCGCCCGCCAGGGCAGGGCGATAACGACCATGTCCACGCGGTTGTCCGGCAGGAAGCGCTTGAAGTCTGTCAGGTCGCCGGACACCGGGAGGCCGGCCAGGGACGCGGGCCGGCGGCCGCTGTCACGGTCGTCGAACAGGCCGAGGATGCTGTAGTTCGCCCGGTGTTCCGGCAGGGCCAGATGCGCGATCATCCGCTCCGCGACGTCGGTCGCGCCCAGGATGACGATCCGGCGGCGCAGCACCCCGCGCTCCTCCAGAAGGCGCACGCCCTGCGCCGCCACCACACGGCCCAGCCCGAGACAGGCGAGCGCCGTCCCACCCCACAGGGCGAGCATGTCCGACGGGCCGACCTCCGGCAAGAAGGCCCAGACGAGCAGGGAGAGGACGGTGCCGGCCGGCAGCAGGCCTCCGACCACGTCCAACAGCGACTTCCCCCAGTGCCGGTAGTTTTCGACACGGTAGGCGCCGATGGTGGTCATGGCGCGCAGATAGACGCCAAGCGTGACGGCCGTGAAAATGACCGCCTGGATGAGCAGTCGGCCGTCGTCAAGCGACGTCTCGTCCGTTTGGGCGGCCCAGGTGGCCCAGGTGGCCCAGGCGGCCAGGCCGGCGAGCAACAGAAGGAACCCGTCCGCCCCCTTCACCAGCCGATTGACCAGTCCATGCGTCCAGTGCAGCCAGCCATCCCGCGCACCGGCGAAGTCGCTGGGAGGTGGCGCGCTGTCCGGCTCACCCTCCGGCTGGACGTCTGGCGGCGACGCGGCAGGGTCCGGAACAGCGCTTCGCTCCTCAGCCGGAAAACGGACCTGCACGTCGTCGCGCATGGCGGTCTCTTACCCCTGCACGAAGCGGCGGATGATCGGCTTCAACGCCTGTCCCAGCGGATGGGAGCGAAGCCGGCGGGTCAGGCCGGTCTGCCGGATGAACTGCATCGGCGTCCGCGGCGTGCGGAACACGGTGACGGGCTGCCCGAACAACTCGGTGTCGCGTACGTAATGGCGCGAAGCCATCGCACCGACCAACATGGCGCGGTAGCGCTCCGCCCAGTCTGGGCGTGCCAGAAGCAGCTTGTTGTCGCCGATGGCGAAGGGCGCCAGGGCTCCCGGCCGTTCGGCCATGAAGCGGCACATGCCTTCGGACACGGCGGGGAATTCCGGGTTGAAGTAGTCGTCGAGGACGATCACCCCGCCATCGCCCAAACTGTCGTCGGCGATGCCCAGGTCGTGGCGCGTGATGTCGGCGGTGTGGCCGCCGTCGATGCTGAACAGGCGGACCGCAGGACCCAGCCGGCCGGCGAGGCCGGTCCAGGCGAGAGTCGTTGAGTTGCCCTTGACCACCTCGACCGACGCCGGTTCGATTCCGAAGCGGACGAGGTTGGCGCGGAAGGCCGTCTCGTCGCCTTGCCCCGACTGGTCGATGTTGAACTGCTGGTCGTCGAACAGATCGATGGCGAAGGCCCGCTCACCGGCTTGGCGCACCAGCGCCAGCAGGATGAACAGCCGTCCGTGATGGACGCCGATCTCGCCGACGCTCCCCGCCACGCCCTGGGCGCTCTGCCAGACTCCGACCGTGGCGATCAGGTTGGCATCCAGGCTCGACAGCCAGCCGTCCACACGGCGATGGCCGCCATGCACGTAGCGGTGCAGCGGCGGCGAAAATGCTATTGGGGGTTGAGGTGACATGATGACCTCTTACTATCACACTATTTAAAATGGCTTAAGCCAGCATTGGCGACGCCAGGGCGATAAATTTCGACAAAGAGTCACAACCGGATTTCGCAATTCTGTCGCATTTTGAAGTTTTCCGGAGAGGCGTAGCGTGATGATCCTGCTGCGCGTGCCTTGCGGTTCATTGGTCATGCTCATGATTGGGGATTCCCGCCATGCATGGCGATCAGACGGCGGAACAAGGCTGGGGATGCGGAGACGGCGGTCATGGTCTTCCCATGCCGAAGAGCGGGCGTTTCGGTGAGTGAAGGGGGCGCTGGGCGCCGGCCTGCCGGCGGGCGTTGCGCCAGTAGAGGGCGAGCGCCATCACGCTGGCGACCTCGCCGGGCGTGAAGACGACGGAGTAGATGGTCGAGGTCGCCAGGGCGAACAGGACGTAATCGCCCAGCGCCTGGGTCATGGGATCGTCGCCGGTGGCGGCCTTGCGGGCGCTGCGCAGTGCCGCGACGTAGAAGGCCGCGATCAGCACCGCGCCGATGACGCCGTATTCGAAGACGATGCCGATCCAGCCGATGTCGGCGAGATAGAATTGGTTGTTGCCCAGTATGTCCGCCAGGGTCACGTTGCTGAAGCGGGTGACGGCGCCCACCCCCAGCAACCAACGCAACGGCGTCACCTCCAGGAAGTCGAGCGCCAGAACGATGGAGTTCTGCCGGATCGACAGGGAGGCGCCGAGCATCTGCTCGGCCCGGCTGGCGAGGTCCGCGCTGTAGACGGCGGCCAGGGCGACGGTCGTCAGCAGGGCCATGCCGACCGCCAGGATCCGCCACCAGCCGCGCGCCGAGGTGATCATGGCGAAGCCGACCACCAGGACCACGCTGCCCAGAGCCGTGCGCTGCTTGTAGATCAGGACCATCAGCAGCAGCCCGATCAGCAGCAGCGGGATGGTCCACCATTCCCGGTACGCGCAGAACTGCCGGGACAGGTAGAAAAGGAACAGCACGCCGAAGAACATCGGCATGAAGATGCGCGGTCCGCGCTCGACGTCGTACATCAACAGTTTGCTCTTCAGCGGGTCGGTGGCGTAGGCCTCCGGCGGGAGGACCAGCCACAAAGCGAGCATGATGACGAAGGTGCCGGCGCCGAGCGCGATCAGCGCGCCGCGCACCTGCGGCAGCGTCGGGCGCAGCAGCGTCAGAAGGGCGGCGAGGGAGAAGTAGTAGGCGAAGGGCCAGACCTTGACCGTGGTCGCCATCGCATCGGTCAGCCCGTTGCCGAGCTGGACCATGGACACCGCCGGGGTGATCGCCACGAGGTAGGCGAGCAGGGCGATGCACAGCGACTTGAACGGCAGCTCGATCTGCGCCAACGCGTAGACGGCGAGCGGGATGGTCAGGACCGGCCAGCTTTTCGACAGGGCGTAAAGCGGCGGGATATCGACCAGATAATGGAAGCTCTGCCCGAACAGGGGCAGCACCGCCAGCAGGATCATCACCGTCAGGGAGCGGTGCTGGGAACGGCGGGGCGCCGCCACCCGGACGGGCGACAGGATGCGGCCGCGCTGCCGGGCTCCCAGCTCGACGATCATGGGCGCGCCGCCGGCTTCGGGCGCGCCTGACTCCGCTGCTCCGACCACCAGGCCGACAGCGCGATGCCGAGCAGCGGCAGGGAGTCCACGAAGACCCGCCGGGCGTGGCCGCGCGGGTTCTGGGCCAGCCGGTACAGCCATTCCAGGGCGAAGCGGCGGAACAGCGGCGGCGCGCGTTCGACCAGTCCCGTCACGAACAGAAGCGAGCTGCCGACGCACAGTCCGACGCCGGTGGCCTGTCCGGTGTTCCGGATGGCCAGCGACAGGCACTCCGACTGCGGCGCGCCGACCGCCAGGAAGACGAAGCGGGCCGGGTGGTCCAGCACGAAGCGGACGCAGCGCTCGACCTCCCGCGGGTCGGCGGAGAAGCCCATCGGCGGCTCGTGCCGGGCCAGCCGGGTCAGGCCGAAGCGGTCGCGCAGGCGGCGCTCCAGCTCGTCGTTGCCGCCGATCACCGTGACGGTATCGTCCGGCGTGATGACGTGCGCGAACAGGTGGGCTGTCAGGTCGCTGCCGCTGGCGCTGGGCAGCGGCTTGCGGAACAGCCGCCGGGACAGGTGCCGCATGATCTGGCTGTCGCACAGCCGCAGCCACGCGTCGTCGTAGGCGGCGCGGAACTGGGCGTCGTCGCCGCGGTGAAGCCGCACCACATGCTGCGCATTCGGCGTCACGACGTAGGCGAAGGGCTCCCCCGGCGCACGCCCGTCGATGGCCTGGGCGGCACCGGCCACGTCGAGGCGGGTGATGGCGACCCCAAAGACGGTGTCCGTCGGGTGCCCCCGCCCCGGTTCGGTCTGGGACTTCATCATGGGAAGGTCGTGATCGCGCCGGTTTGACGGCTGATCGTGTAGTTGAACGTGCGCTCGAACGGCACGACGCGGTTGATGAACTGCTCGACCCACAGGCCGGTCTCGGCGATGGAACTGCGCGGCACGAACAGGATGTCGCCGGCGACCAGCGGCACGTCGCCGACCGCTGCCCCGGTCTCGATGAACCGCCGGGTGTCGATGGTGCGCAGCATCGGCTTGTTCTCGGGGTTGCGGCGGATCAGCACCACCTCCTCGTACCGCGCCTCGCGGTCGAAACCACCGGCCAGCATGATCACCTCCATCACGCCGATGCGGCCGTTCAACAGGTAGGTGCCGGGGCGGGCGACGGCGCCACCGATGTAGGCGCGGTTCGACGGGGTCTCCTTCAGCCCGATGCTGACCTGCGGGGCGCGCATCCAACGCCGCGCGCGCGTCTCGACCACGGTGGCCAGCTCGCCCGGCGTCAGCCCGGCGGCGTCGACCTGCCCGGCCATGCGCAGCCCGGCGGAACCGTCAGGACCGATCATCACCTCCTCGTCCATGTCGGGGGCGAGCATGAACTTGACCTGGAAGCGGTCGCCCGGACCCAGCCGGTAGGGCGGGGTGGAGTCCTCCCAGCGGGCGAAGCCCTCGGGCATCGCTTCCTTTGGAGTCAACGACTGGCCGGTGCACGCGCCGAGCGCCAGCAACGCCGCCAACAGGAAGCCCCGCATCGCGGCCATCCGCATCACAGCCATCGGTAGATCACCTGGGGAATGTGGAAGTGACGGCCGGTCAGCACCAAGCCGACGATGTCGCCGCCGGACGCGAGGATGGAGTCGCGCATCCGGGCGGCGACCGGCGCACGGGTGTGCTCGGCGCGGGCGACCAGGATGTTCGCATCCACCATCGGCGACAGCCGGCGGGCAAGATGGCTGTTCCCGATCGGCGGCGACAGAATCAAAATGATGTCAAAGCGTTGATTCAGCCGCTCCAGCATCTGGCGTGACTGGGCGATGGGGGTGCGCAGGCTGCCCAGCGCCGATCCCGTCGCCTGCCGCGACACCCAGAGCAACGGCACGGCGGAGGGCAGCGCTTCGAGGTCGCCGGTGCCCTGCGGCTCGATGGTCGGCAGCCGCTCGCCGGCTCCGTTGTCCGCTTCCCCGGCCGCCTCGCCGTCGGCGCCTGCGTTGATCGCCGCCAGCTGCCCGGTGCCGTCGCCGCAGAGGTCGATGACCAGCGTCCGCAGGCCCCGCCCCTTGGCGAATTCCAGCGCCAGCCCGCGCGCCACGACGGCGTCGCCGTCGCCCTCGTTGGCGGTCACGAACTGGATCAGGGCCATCGGCTGGTCGTCCAGGCCATGGTCGCGCAGCTGGGCGGCCAGATGGATCAGCTCCTGCTGGGCGCCGGGGGACACCAGCTCGCCGTCGGTGTCGGAGAAGCTGGCGATGGCCGGGACGCCCAGGTCGCGCTCGATCTCGTGCGGCAGGATGTAGACTTGGCGCAGCCATGTCGCCAGCACGCCCGCCGCCCCGCCCAGCAGGATGCCGCCGACCAGACCGGCGATGATGAAGCTCGGCGCCATGCTCGTCCCGGTCGCCGGGGCCACCGCCGGCTGCACGACGCGGACGTTGGAGAAGCGCACCTTGGCGGCCTCCTCCTCGGCGCGGGCGGCCTCGGTGCGCTGGGCGTAGTCGCGGTAGATGTCCTCCATCACGCCGCGCGTGCGCTCCAGGTCGCGCAGCTCGCTTTCCGCCTTACGCAGGCGCCCGACCTTCTCCACCGCCACCGTGTGCTGGCGGTTCAGCTCGTCGAGCTGCCGGGCCACCGCGTCCTGCTCGATCTCCAGTGTCAGCAGATGGTTGTTCAGGAAGGGGATGGACGGGTTGCGGACCTCGCGCGTGGTGTTGTAGACCGGCTTGTCGCCGCCCTTCATCGACTGCCGGACCGTCCGGATCTTCCGCTCCAGCTCCTGGAGGGGCGGGTAGTCCGGCAGGAACTGCGAGGCCATCCGGTCGCGCTCCAGCTCCAGGCGGAGCAGCACGTTGCGGTCGTCGTCGTTCTGGGTCTGGTTGCTCTGCTCCCGGAAGTCGAACACCCGCTCCGGCAGGGCGGCGAGCCGCTTCTTGGCCGCCGTGACCTCTGCCTGGAGGGCCGCCTGGCGCTCCTGGGTCTGCCGGCGGCGCTGCACGATGCTGTCCACCTGGTTGGCGGCGAGCAGGCTTTCCTGCCCGAGGTCGACGATGTCGTACTCGGACTTCAGCGCCTGGATCTGCCCCTCGAGGCTCTTCAGCTGGTCGGAGTGGCGCGCCAGTTCGGAGGCGAGGAAGGGCGAGCGCGGGATGTCGAAGATCGCGCGGCGGCGCTTCAGGTAGGCGTCGGCCAGGGCATTGACGGTGTCTGCGGCGAGGTCCGGGTCCTCGTGGCTGAAGCTGAGGCGCACGATGTTGGAGGAGGATTGCTGCTCCACCTGAAGGCGGCGCTTGAACTTGTCGATGGCCTTTTCGAGCTGGTCCTGCGGGCTGTCGGCGGGCAGAAGGCCAAAGAGGCGCGGGCGCGCGATTTCCGGGAACAGGGTGACGGGGCCCAGCGCGCTCAGCGTGTCCTCGATCACCCGGCGGCTTTCCAGGATGCGGATCTCGCTGTCCACCGACTTCAGCCCGTCGATCGACAGGATGGAGGGCAGGGTCCCGGCCACGTCGCTGATCCCCGCATGCGCGCGGTCGATCATCATCATAACGAGACTTTCCGCGGCGTAGCGCGTGCGCGCATAGGTCGCGGCGGTCAGCCCGGCAATGATTGAAAGAAGAGCGACAATCAGGATAATGCGCTTGTGATAAAAAGCGAGAATCAGCAGATCGCGCGGCGTAAATGCCGACACACCGCTGGAAAACAGCACCCCATGCGATTGCTGCCCCGACGAGCCATCCGGCTGGTCAGCCGATTGACTTTGCCTGCGATTTTCCAGATGTTGGGACAGCATCTTTTACGGGTACCGTAGCGTGTGGATCGAACACTTTGCTGGTATGGTTTACCACGTCCGGTATAGACCTGTCATGAGGTGGTTGGGGTTTTGAAGCATTTTGTCTCAATTTTTAGCTATTTGCTTTTTGCCGAAACCCCTCACTTTTGGTTGGGTGCCAGGATGCCGGCCCCAGCCCCACCGAGCCACGCGCCATGAACCACAGCCTGTCCTCCCTGAAAGCCGCGATCGAGCTTCGCCACCCGCGGATGTTCCGTCGCCTGACCTGGCTTCGCGACCGCCTCGCGCCCTATTACGCCGAGCCGGAGCTGCGTCTGCTTCCCGCCCTGTGCGTTCCGGGGGAGGCGGCCTACGACATCGGCGCCAACAGCGGCATCTACACCTTCTGGCTCTGCCGGGTCGCGGCCAGCGTGACGGCCTTCGAGCCGAATCCGAAGCTCGCGGCGCTGTTGGAGAGCAAGTTCGCGCCGCTGATCGCGTCCGGCCGGCTGCGGGTGGAGGGGTGTGCGCTGAGCGACGACGACGGGTCGATCGTGCTTCATGTGCCGCGCTCGTCCGCCCTGGCCTCGGTCGAGGCGGGGGCGGTGGGCGCCCATGGCGAGGACGTGGAGGCGGTCACCGTCCCGCGCCGGACGCTGGACCGCTACGACGATCGCCCGGTCGGTTTCCTGAAGATCGATGTGGAAGGGCACGAGTCCGCGGTGGTCGGCGGCGGCCTCCGCCTGATCGGGCGCGACCGTCCCAACCTGCTGATCGAGGCGGAGGAGCGGCACAATCCCGGAGCCCTGGCGGCGTTGCAGGCGCGGCTGGCCCCGCTGGGCTATCGCGGTTATTTCGTCCTGGCGGGACGCCTGTGCACGCTGGACGGCTTCGACCCGGATCGCCACCAGTCCCGCTCGGCCCTCAATGCGGCGGGCACCCACCGGGTCAAAGGGCGGATCTACATCAACAATTTCATCTTCGTCGCGCGCGATGGCGTGGCCGACCGGCTGCGCGCCGCGCTCGGCCAATCAAGCGGGAGCTGACCGCGCCAGCGGTGATATCAGCGGCGGCAATCGACCTCGGGCCAGGGCCGCTTCTGGTAGAAGGGGCGCAAGGTCAGGATCTTCGCCACCTTCCAGATGCGGCTCTGCCGCTCGGGGCACAGATTGTTCACCGCCGAGGTCGGGTTGCCGCGCCACCATTCGGGAAGGTGGACCTCGACCTCGTAGGTGTTCAGATGCAACTCGGGTTCGCGAATCCACCAGCCATAGGGCAGACGGTCGAAATGGGCGCGAATTTCCTGGCGGATGTCGATGGCGCGCCATTCCTCCTCGTCCTGCGCGGCGGCCGGGCGGCCATGACCGAGCAGCGCCGCGGCAAGGCACAAAGCCAGCGCCGCATGGACTCTCCAGTGCCCTCGCCCTTTCGTCACCATGGTCATCAACCGACTGTTCTCCCCGCGCGGCGCAACACGGCGGAGCCGCCGCGCGTCTCCGCATCTCTTCCGCTTCCGCAACAACCCTTTATCCCATAGAGCGTGATGCGTCTCCAGACATGGCATGCCCTCGGGCGTTACGGCGTCGGCCTCGGGCTGCGCGGGGTGGAGGTCGTCGGCAAGCTCGGCCTCTATATCATAGCGGCGCGCGCGCTGGGCGCCCATGATGCCGGCCTGTTCTTCCTATGCCTGACCTGGATCGGCCTGGCATCGACCATGGCGCGGCTGGGGCTCGAACGGGCGATCACGCGGCACATCGCCGCCGAACTGGCCATCGGCCAGGGACGGGCGGCCGGCCGTGACCTGCGGACCGGTTTGATCGGCACGGGACTCGCCGCGACCCTGGCCGCGGTGGTGGCCTTTGCCCTGGCGGGACCGGCGTCGCACCTGCTGTTCGGTGCGCCGGACCTCGAAACGCCGCTGCGCCTGTCGGCCCTGGCCCTGCTGCCGCAGACCCTGACCATCACCATCGGATCGGCCCTGGCGGGTCTGAAGCGGGGCATCGCTGCGCAGTTCGTGCAGAACGCGCTGTGGCCGGTGCTGATGCTCGCCGCTCTGGTGGCGGGGGTTTCCAGCCTCGACTCCCTGATCCTGGCCCTGGCCGGGGCGTTGACGTTCAGCGCCGCGGTCGGGATGGCCCTTCTCGCACGCGACCGCCGCCGTTTCACCGACCATTCCGTGGTCGCCGATGCCGCGTCTTCGGACAGGCCGGCGGAGGTTCTGCCGTCGCTCTGGCACACCGCGCTTCCCCTGTTCGTCGTCGAGCTGGTGCAGGTGTCGCTGGCGTCGTTGCCGGTGCTCGCGCTGGGCGTCTTCGTGGACGCGGCCTCGGTCGGCGCGTTCAGCGTGGCGAACCGCATCTCCATGCTGGTCTGGGTCGTCGTCATCAGCATCGGCACCTTCGCCGCGCCCAACTACGCCGAACTGCATCGCCGCGGCGAGACGTCCCGTCTGCTGACTATGAACCGTAACATCATGCTGGCCGTCGCGGCGCTGAGCCTGCCCATGGTGTCGGTCATGATGATCGTGCCGGAACTGTTGCTCGGTCTGGTGGGGCAGGGGTTCGGCAGCGCGGCGACGGCGCTGCGCATCCTCGCCGTGGGCCAGATGATCCATTGCCTTCTGGCCTGCCAGGACATCCTTCTGGCCATGACCGGGCATGGGCGCACGCTGCGCCGGTTGAACCTGCTGCAGTTGGCGGTGTGCATCGTGCTTGGCGCCATCCTGATCCCGGTCTTCGGCATGACCGGGGCGGCGGCGGTGACCGCCCTGACGGTCGCCCAGGGAGCGATCGGAACGACGCTGGTGCGCCTCGTGCTGTTCAAGAGCCATACGGGCCCCGCCGCCTTCGGCCGCCCCTGACCAAATTGACCAAGTCAGGGGCCGCGTCCAACGGCGAACCGCTCCGGAATTCTTGGTGTCTGTTTGACGGCGTCAGGCGCCGATATCCCGGATGATCGGCTGGAGGGTGATGCCAAAGATCGCCGGCGCCGAACGACAGGTCCTGCTGTCGATCGCGATGGTGCTTGGTTCCTCAAGGCGCTCGCGGGCCGGACGCCCTTCGAACGCATCCGCAGGGCATGGCAGGCTCACGTCAACACCGACACCACCCCGCCCGGATTGTCCGTGACCGCGAAGGTCTCGAAGAACTCGATTTCCGGATCGGTGCCGTATCGCTGCCGTATGCCATCCAGCCATGGCCCCTGGTAGAAGCGTTGGGCGTCCTCCAGCCTTTTCCATTGGTAGACGCCCCCGGCGGTGCCGGTCTCGCTCCAGATGAACTGCTTGCGGATCAGGCCGGGCACGCCGCCGAAACCCGGCGCGATCGACAGGAAATGCGTCCGGCATTCCTCTCGCCCGATCGCGGCGGGAAGGCGGTAGCGGACGATGGCGGTGATCATGGGGGGCCTCCGTGCGTTATTTCTCTACTTCAACAGTTGACATTATAAAGCGAGGCTGTTGAATATAGTCCATGAAAATCATGTATTCACATTCATAAAAAGTGAATGCTCCCTGATCGAAGGACGACGACGACCATGAGCACGCATCGGAACGGTTCGGGAATCTCGGCGGCGACGCCCTCGCGGCGCGGGCTGCTGAAGGTGGCGGCGGCGGGCGCGTTGGCGCTGCCTTTCGCGGGCGTGGCGTCCCGGCTGGTCGCCGCCCCGACGCCCGCCGCGCTGAAGCCGCTGAAGCTCGCCTGGAACACCGGCGCGGTGTGCGGCGCCCCGGTGGCGGTGGCCAAGCACAACGGCTTCTTCGAGAAGCACGGGCTGGACGTGGAGTTCGTCAATTTCGCCGGCACGACGGAGCAGCTTCTGGAGGCGCTCGCCACCGGCAAGGCCGACATCGGCCACGGCATGGCGCTGCGCTGGCTGAAGCCGCTGGAGCAGGGCTTCGACGTGCGCATCATCGCGGGCGTCCATGGCGGCTGCATGCGCCTGCTGGCCGCCAAGAACGGCGGCATCACCAGCCTTGCCGGGCTGAAGGGCAAGACGGTGGCGATCAGCGACCTGTCCAGCCCGGCCAAGCACCTGTTCTCCATCCAGCTCGCCAAGCAGGGGATCGACCCGAACAAGGACGTGGAGTGGCGCGTCTTTCCCGGCGACCTGCTGGCCATCGCGGTCGATAAGGGCGAGGCGCAGGCCGTCGCCCACTGGGACCCGGTGACCTACAATTTCCTGAAGTCCGGCAATCTGGTGGAGATTTCCACCAACCTGTCGGGCGAATTCGCCAACCGCGTCTGCTGCGTGCTCGGCGCACGCGGCAGCCTGCTGCGCGAGGACAAGGCCGCCGCCGCCGCGGTGACCCGCGCCGTGTTCGAGGCTCAGCACTACGCCGCCGCCAACCCGGTGGAGGCCGCCAAGGTCTACCAACAGTACTCGCCGAAGAGCAGCATCGAGGACCTCGCCGCCCAGCTTTCCAGCCAGACGCACGACCACAACCCGGTGGGCGCCGACATCAAGCGCGAGATCGCGCTCTACGCGGAGGAGTTGAAGGGCGTGCAGGTCTTCAAGCAGAGCACCGACGCGGCGAAGTTCGCCGACCGCGTCTACGCCGACGTGCTGGGCTGAGATGAGCAGCCTCGATGACGCCGCGGCGCTGGCAGCGGGCGGGGGTGCTGCTGTGGACCGCAGCCGTTCCCCCGCGCCTCCGCGCCTGTGGCTGGGCGGGGTGGCGGCCAGTGCCGCTTGGCTGGCCGCCGCCGCCCTGACCGCCCTGTGGCCGGAAACGGAGGAATGGGTGCGCACCGGAGAATTCGCCAGCCTCCTCGCGGTGGTCGGCGGCGCGCTGGCCTTCGCCGTGCCGCTGCTGCGCCTGTTCGGCGCGGTGGGGGAGCGGCTGCGGGCCGCGGCGCCCTGGCTGGTGGTGCTGGCGCTCGGCGTGATCGGCTGGGAGCTGGTCACCGCCAAGCTCGACCTGCTGCCGCGTCCCTTCTTCGCGCCGCCGCAGGCGCTGCTGGAGGTCTATCTGGACGAGTGGCCCCGCCTGCTGGAATGCACCGTGGCGTCGCTGCAGCTGCTGCTGCTCGGCTACGGGATCGGCGCCTTCGTCGGCTTCGTCACCGGCGTGTCCATCGGCTGGTCGCGGACCGTGGGCTACTGGGTGCATCCGGTGCTGCGGCTGATCGGGCCGCTGCCGGCCACGGCGTGGCTGCCCATCGCCTTCTTCGCCTTCCCATCGAGCTGGAGCGCCAGCGTCTTCCTGATCGCGCTGGCGACCGGGGTGCCGGTGACCATCCTGACCTGGTCCGGGGTGTCCGGCGTCAACCCGGCCTACTACGACATCGCCCGCACGTTGGGCGCGTCCTCGCGCTTCCTGGTTCTGAAGGTGGCGGTGCCGGCAGCGATGCCGCACGTCTTCGTCGGCCTGTTCATGGGGCTCGGCGCCTCCTTCGCGGTGCTGGTGGTGGCGGAGATGATGGGGGTCAAGGCCGGGCTCGGCTGGTACCTGCAATGGGCGCAGGGCTGGGCGGCCTACGCCAACATGTATGCGGCGCTGCTGGTGATGGCGCTGGTGTGCTCCAGCCTCGTCACGCTGCTGTTCAAGGTGCGCGACCGGCTGCTCGCCTGGCAGAAGGGATTGCTGAAATGGTAGCGCTGGAACAAGACCTCCCGGCCGGTCTGGAACTGGAGGTCCAGGGCGTCAGCCACGCCTTCGACCTGCACGGCGCGCCATTGCCCGTGCTGGACACGGTCGGTCTGCACGCCAAGCCGGGCGAGTTCGTGGCGCTGCTCGGCCCGTCGGGCTGCGGCAAGTCCACGCTGCTGCGGCTCGTCGCCGGGCTGGAGCCGCCGCGCGCGGGCCGGATTCTGGCCGACGGGCTGCCGATCAGCGGGCCGCACCCGTCGCGGGTGGTCGTCTTTCAGGACCCGACGCTCTACCCCTGGCGCACCGTCTGGGACAATGTGGCGTTGGGGCTGGAGGCGCAGGGCGTGCTCCGCCAGCGGCGCAACCGGGTGGACAAGGCGCTGCGGCTGGTCGGGCTGGACGGTTTCGCCAAGGCCTACCCGCACCAACTCTCCGGCGGAATGGCGCAGCGCGCGGCGCTGGCCCGCGCGCTGGTCAACGACCCGCGCCTGCTGGTGCTGGACGAGCCGCTGGGCAAGCTCGACAGCCTGACGCGCATCCAGATGCAGGGCGAGATCGTCGCGCTGTGGCGGCGCGCCGGCTTCACCGCCCTGCTGGTGACCCACGACGTGGAGGAGGCTCTGCTGATGGCCACCCGCGTCATCGTGTTCAGCGAGCGCCCGGCCCGCATCAAGGCGGAGATCGTCGTCGACCGCCCCTATCCCCGCCACCGCGACGACCCGGTGCTGGTGGAGCTGCGCCACAAGGCGTTGGAACTGCTGGGCCTTGCCGGGAGCTGGTAGGTGGGGTGCGTGTCGCCCCCACCCTAACTGTGGCGGCGCAGAACGATATCGACACTGTTACGGATGTGCAGGGGTTCTCGCGCGACGAGCTTGTCGAACTGCAATGGCAGGTTGATGACACCTCTCCGTCATGGCCCCCGCCGTCCGTCGGTTCTGGTTTTTGGTGCTGCTCGTGGCCGATGATCTCCAGCGCCACGGGCGGGAGCGCTACGCGTACCAAATCCTCAGGCGTCTCCACGCCGCCGGTGAGACGCCGGACGAGGCTGACGTCTACCGGTTGGCGGAGTTCCTGCGTCCCGCCGTGCGCATCGAACAGCGGTGGTTGTGGACCGACACCGCGGACGCAAGCGCTGCGGAGACCTTCGATCCATTTTCTCCTCGTTTCTGTCCGGCTGGCGTGGGATGGTCATCCGGAACACCGGGAGGTGGTCGCCGCGTTGCCAGCCTCGGCTGGCTGGCTGCTGAGCCTCCTGCGTGCGCTCGAGGCGGAGCTGGACCGGGTCTATCGGCTCGCGCGCCAGTACCAACAGCCCGATGAGCGCGACTGGCTGCACCAGACCATCAACCGTGTCGCCACCGCACCGCACTGGACATGGCGCGGAGACCACACGGCGGGCGACAGCGATCCCAACCAACACGCTCTCGACCACACGGAACTTGTTCGGGTCCTCGCCGGCGCATGGGATAGGCTTGCCCAGCTTGCCCAGCTTGCCCAGCTTGCCTGCCCAGCTTGATGGTGCGGTTGCGCGTCGGATCGCCACCGGGTGGTCGTTGCGCGACGACCACCTGTTTCTCCGTCTCTATCTTCACGCCCTTAAGCGTCAGGATCTCTGGACGGGTGCTGAGGTGGCCCAGGTCTTCGCCGATCTGTCCGACCGGCACTTCTGGTTCGATTTGCCAGAAGCGAAGCTGCTCCTGGTTGACCGGTGGTCGAGCCTCAGTAACGCCGACCGCGCTGCGCTGGAAGGCCTTGACCGCCCCGACGGTGACGGCCTTGGACGCGTGGCGCGAGGCCCACGCCGCAGCGTTCGACCAAGCGCTCGCGGCGCCTCCAGACCCGGACTCCGCTACCGCGGAGGACGCCCGTGTGCAAGCCCGCCGGGTCGCCCTCGCGGCGGCGCGCGGTGTCGTCTTCGTCCGTGTGCACCGCGCCGGCATCGCGCCGCTCTCAGACACCGCGGCGATCCGCGTGCTCAACGACCGCGCCGTCGACGCTGGCGTGCTGCAGCGCTTCTCCGGGCACAGCGTGCGCGCCGGCACCACCCAGGATCTGCTGGCCGACGGCCACGAGGTCGCGGCCATCGCCTAGGCCGGCGGCTGGAAGGACATCAAGACGGTGCTGCGCTACGGTGACCGCCTGCTCACCGAACGCAGTGCCGTGGCGCGGACTGAAGCGTCTCAAAGCAGGAAAAGGCCGTAGTCTCAAGCAGATTGGCAGCCTGCCGCCTTGGCCGAAGTCACGCGGCAATGTCGACGACGATCTTTCCTCTGGCGCTTCCATCCTTGATCGCGACATGCGCCTCCTCAGCCTGCTCCAGGGAGAAGTGGTGCGGATCGAGCCGAGGCAGCAGCTTTCCAGATTCGACCAGGGAGGCCGCTTGGCACAAAATGTCACCGTGATGCCGCATTCCTTCTCCCGTCAGCATAGGAAGCAAGGTGAAGACGCCTGAATAGGTCGCTGCACGGAATGACAGCGGCGACAGCGCGTGCGTCCCCCAGCCCAGGCAACTGACCACATGCCCGAAGCGCCGGACCGCTTGGAAGGAGGCATCGAGCACCGGCCCACCAGCGGTGTCATAAACCAAGTCGAAGCCGCGGCCTTGCGTGTGACGGGCAACGTACGCTTCGACCGTCTCGGCGCGGTAATCGATGGCGGTGGCGCCCAGCTGCTCGACGGTTGCCTTCTTGTCCGCGGAGTCCGTCGCCCAGACGGCCGCTCCAAATGCACGGGCAATTTGTACGGCCACATGGCCCACACCGCCGGCACCCCCCTGCACCAGAACCGTTTGGCCGGCTCGGATGCCGGCGCGATCAACCAATCCCTCCCAGGCCGTGATGGTGATCAGCGGCAGCGCAGCCGCCTCACGCATTGTCAGATTGGCCGGCTTGTGCGCAAGCAAGTCGGCCTCGACCGCGGCGTATTCCGCGAGCGAGCCCTGCCGGCCACCGACGCCGCCGGTCATCCCATAGACCTGATCGCCCGCCTTGAAGGTGGTGACTCCGGAACCGACGGCAACGACCTCTCCCGCCAAGTCGATGCCGAGTATCGCCGGCAGCGGGTGCTTGGCGTGCGCCGCGGCGCCGGCACGGATCTTGGTGTCCAGCGGATTGACGCCGCTGGCGGCGATGCGCACCAGAACCTGACCAGGCCCGGCCGCTGGCCGCGCAACATCGGTCAGACGAAACGGGGCGTCGTACGCGTCCAGCACCAAAGCGCGCATTGAGTTGCTCAATTCATGGGACATGATCGTGAACCTTCCAGGGATTTGTGCGTTGCCGCGACTGGTTCAAAGGTTCGGCCAAACACAGCTGTTTGAAAATTAACATTCTTGTTCGCAGGGCATGCATTTCTGTATGATGCGACATGGAGTGGAGCGACCTTCGAGTCTTTCTGGCGATTGCCCGCGAGGGCACGCTCGGCGCGGCGGCTCGACGCATCGGGCAGACCCAGCCGACCATGGGGCGACGTTTGCGCGCGCTGGAGAAGGCGGTCGGCCACACGCTGTTCCAGCGAACAAGCGATGGTCTCGTGCTGACGGATGAAGGGACTGCCGTGCTGCGCCATGCCGAGCGCATGGAGGAGGAAAGCCTTGCCTTGGAGCGCGTTCTGGCTGGACAGGGTGGGCGTTTGGAGGGCAACTTACGGGTGTCGTCCTCCGACTGGTTCGGCCTCCACATACTGACACCACTCATTTATGAGTTCACACAGCGCCATCCGGGCGTCACTGTGGAACTGCTGACCGATGCGCGGTTTTTAAGTCTTTCGAGGCGGGAGGCGGACCTCGTGTATCGCATCCGTCCGTTCGACGAGCCGGAGGTGGTGCAGCGCAAGCTGACCCGCATCGAATACGCTCTTTACGGTGTCGCGGGGAGCCCAACGCCGACCGTTGGTGATGGCACAGGCTGCGCATTGGTCACCATGAACACCACCTTCGGCGGCATGCCGGATGTCGCGTGGCTCCAGCGAATGCTCCCAAATGCCCGCGTCGCGTTTCGAAGCAACAACCGCGATGCCCAGGCTTATATGTCTGCCTTAGGCGTCGGATTGGCTGTTCTCCCACGCCCTATTGGGGATGCGTTGGACGGACTGCAGGTCATCGATCTTGGCGAGCCGCCACCAGGACGCGATGTTTGGATCGGCTATCATCAGGATCTTCGCCGTTTGGCGCGGCTGCGCGCCTTGCTCGATCTGACAATTGAGCGTTTTTCGAAAGATTGACACCATGTTCTGCCCGGTCGGCTTTGCCATGGAAGGCTCGCCGCGCCGTGAACCAACGAGGCGCGCCGGCGCCCGCCGCTGATGTATCCGCAGCGTGTCGTCGAAGAGACCTCGCCCAGCCAAGTCGCCGGGGACTACCGGCGGATCAAGCCCGAGGTGGTCGAGTCGACGCATCGGTCCCCCGTGCTCGCGACCTTAGCAATATCAAGGTTGCCACTCAGGTCAGGAGTCGATGCTGCCAAGGACGTGTCGCATCCGGGCAGCCGGAACTGTTCAAACGTTGTTGGCATCAGACATCGCGCGCCACCCCGCCGCTTTGCCCGATCGCGTTGATCAGCCGATGCAGTTTGACGGCGTCTCCGAACGTTGGACTTTGAAGGGTGCCGGACGTCATGTCGGACGCGATCAGTTCGTAGAGCTTCCTCACGTTGCCCGCCAGGACGTTGTCGTCGGCACTGAAGCCCTCGGGTACGGCGATCGGATGAAGGGTCTCGTCTGCTTGCGCACCCATGAGCTTGAATCCGCCCAGACCTACGTAGCCGACGGGACTCGTGAGCAATAGGTCGCCCCTGGTGCCGTTGATCTCGACATGGAAATTGGTTGCGCGCGACAGCCCGCCGCGGAAATGGCATGTCACGAGACCGCCGGACGTGAGCCTGCCAGAGAAAGCTATTTGATCCGCGACGTCGAGCGGGACGACTTCCTTACTCCCCGACATCCGTATCGTCTGACGACGACGAACCAATGTCCCCGACACGCTGAGGAAGTCTTCGCCGAGCGCGAACAACAGGGCGTCGATTGTATGGGCGAACGGCACGTGCAACATGCTCGCGCCCTTGGACGGGTCCAGGGTGTATCGAAAAGCCTCGTCGAGTTCCTCCCCCCACGTGATTCCTGAACCGATGACCGACGCCGAGAGCACCTCGCCGAGATAGCCCTGTTTTATCAGCTCGCGCATGTGCCGAAGGGTCGGGTTCGCGCGAGTCTGGAGGCCGATCATGGCCGAGACACCTTTTTCGGCGGCGAGCGCGTTCATTGTCTCAGCGTCCCGAAGGTTCATGCCAAGCGGCCATTCGGAAAACACCGACTTCCCGGCTTGAAGCGCTGCGGTCACGAGATGAAGGTGTTCCGGCACCCTCACGGTCACGACCACCAGGTCGACATCAGGATGGTTCACAAGTTCGTCGCTCGATGACACCGCGTGTTCAAAACCGAACTTCTCAGCCGACGCCTTCGCAGTTTCGATCCGGCTGTGGCTCAGGGCGGAAAGTCGGAACTGCGGCAGCTCCCTCAACGCAGGCACATGGGCGGTCGAGGCCCAACCACGGTCGGGGTGAACGCCGATGATGCCAACTCTGATTGGTGCATGGGTCACTGGACGCGCTCCTTGGGCCTGGGCGAGAGAGCGACGGAGGCCTCGGCCGCGGCGAGTGCCGAGGTCGTCTCGATGCCGATACCGCTTGCACCACCGGTGACGATCATCGTCTTCCCCCGAAGGTCGACGCCTCCCAGGACTTCAGAAGCGGTCGAATGGAATCCGAATGGCGATTGGAGCATGGCAGCCTCTTTGGACGCTGATGTCGTAACTGGATCCCGGAATCGATGATTACTCCGTGATCTTGACGAAGCCCTGCTGCACGAGCTGGATCGTGCGAGCCATGGCATCAAGATTGATCTTTATGCGGGGGAGAAGATCGGCATTGCCCCAGCCGTTCACTTTCGCGGTCGCGCCGCAGAGTTCGACTTTGACGCCGACGTCAATCAGGTCGGCCACCAGCTTTTTGTAGGGGTTGCCAGTGGCGATGTTGCGCGAAGCATTGTAAGCCACATCGTTCAACACGACGTAGCCAGCGTTTGTGTGGAAGACCACAATCACGTCCGACGCCGCTTTCCAGTTCGTGATGTCCGTGGTGATCAATTGAAGATGGAACAGCGCTGCGGGCAGATCGCCTTCGAACTCAAGCCCCCCGATGCTGTGAACTGACTTCACTTCCTTCAGTTCGACCGGAATATCGATGAACAGAGCGCTTTTTGTTTCAGACATTGCCGTCTCCTTAATCCGTTGGATTGTCGGCGGATCCGGACTCCGAAGGCGTGGGAAACCTGGACTAGGAACGCACCAGTATGGGATTGGCGTATGGCCGGAGGTTCCTGCTAGACGCCCGCGTAGACAAGCCGCGTAAAGAAGCCTGGGTCGATGACGAAATTGCCCCACTTGGCATCAAAGGATGCCGTCGGCTTGGCCGCGACCGCTTCGTCCCGCGAGCGCCCCTGGCGCTTCAGCGCGGCGACGTTCTCGCGGATGCTAACGAGCATGTCGCGGAACTCCTGCAACTCGGCGCGGTTGCTCACCGGATTTCCGTGGCCCGGAATGATGATCGTCTTGCCGGTCGACGCGGCCAAGTTCGCATCCGAAGCGGCGATCATCCCGTCGATGCTGCCGCCCGTCGAATAATCGATGAACGGATATATCCCGTTCCAGTAGGTGTCGCCGACATGGAGAACGTCTGCCTCGCCGAACATTACCGAGATGTCGCCGTCGGTGTGCGCCGGACCGTAGTGTTTCATGGCGAGCGACTGCCCGTTCAGCTTGAGCGAATGTTCTTTAGAAAAGACGTGCTTCGGCACGCCGCTTCGCTCCAGCGGAACGAAATTGTAATCCCAGTCCTCCACCCGCTGCACCTGCGATAGGTATTTTCGGGTGTTCTCATGCGCGATGATCTTCGCTCCACCCTCGCCGATCCAGGCGTTGCCGTCCGCGTGATCGAAATGCCAGTGGGTGTTGATGAGATGGGTCACGGGCTCCGAGGAGAGCGCGGAGAGCGTCTGCGTCATCTGGGGGCGCGACACGCTGATGCCCGCGTCGACCATGACGAGGCCGTCCTTGCCGGCCGAGACCGCGACGTTGCCGCCGGAGCCTTCAAGGATGGTGATGTCGTTCCTCAGTTTGTGGGTGGCGATCACGGACTTGGCAGCGCTGTCCTTGATGAGGCTCACCAAGCCGCGCGCCTCGGCATAGGCCTCGCGTGGGCTCATCCAGCCTCCTGTGGCGGCGAAACTCGCCGCGCCCATGCAGCAAAGACAAAATCCGCGGCGAGAGAGCATGTGTTCGGATGTCATGACAGACCTTTCCGCAGCCGGAATCGGTGAGCCGACAGCTGTCGAACTTGATTTGAAAGGTTGAGAGCAGGCATCTCGGCCCGCCCGGGCCGTCACGATCTGATGAAGGCCAGAAGGTCGGCATTGATCACGTCAGCGTGGGTGGTGAACATCCCGTGCGGATAGCCGTCGTAGACCTTGAGCTTCCCGTTCTTGAGCAGCTTGACGGAGAGTTCGGCGGAGTCCGCGATGGGCACCACTTGGTCGTCGCTGCCATGCATCACCAAGACCGGAACGTCGATGACCCGCAGGTCATCGGTAAAATCGGTCTCCGAGAAGACCTTGATGCACTCATAGTGCGCGTTCGCTCCGCCCATCATGCCCTGACGCCACCAATTGCGGACCGTGCCTTCGGAGATGACCGCGCCGGGGCGGTTGAAGCCGTAGAACGGGCCGCTGGCGATATCGAGGTAGAGCTGCGCCCGATTGGCCGCCAGAGCCGCGCGGTAGCCGTCGAAGACCTCGATGGGAAGTCCTCCGGGATTCGTTGCGGACTTGACCATCACGGGCGGAATGGCGGAGATGAGGACCGCTTTGGCGACCCGGCCTTTGCCATGCCGGGCGACATATCTGGTGACCTCTCCGCCGCCCGTGGAATGGCCGATGTGAATCGCATCGCGGAGATCGAGCGCTTCGGCGAGCGTGGCGACGTCGGCCGCGTACGTATCCATGTCGTTGCCGCCCGAGGTCTGGCTGGAGCGGCCGTGGCCCCTCCGGTCGTGGGCGATGACCCGGAAACCCTTTCCGATGAAGTACAGCATCTGGTTGTCCCAGTCGTCGCTGCTCAGCGGCCACCCGTGGTGGAACACGATCGGCTGCCCGGCGCCCCAGTCCTTGTAGAAAATCTGGGCGCCGTCTTTCGTCTTGATGCTGCTCATGGTCTCACTCCCATCTGCACTGGTTGCGCTGGTTGAATTCGGCGACGCCACGGCGGCCAAGGACTCCAGGGGCAACGTCGTGACGAGGACGGCGGCCGTGCCAATCAAAACGTCCCGTCTGGTCGTGCTGGGTGTTGAAATTGCTTCTTTCGCATTCATGTCTCTTCCCTCTGTCGGGCGGACACGGTTCCACCGGCAACCGGCGGGCCTAAGTCAGACGGCGCGCTTTGGCCGCCGTGTTGGAGAGTGCGAGGTGGTCAGCCCAAGACTGGAGCTGCCGCCGCCCACTCTTTCCGGGTTGTGGGCGTACCGTCGATCATTTCGACGACGTCCTTGGATTTCGAAAGCGTCGTCATCAACGACTTCGGCCCCTCGAACGGCCTTCCGCCGATATGCCAGCCGTCGGTATGAAGTTCCTCGATAAGGACCCATACCACCTCGCGGAAGGCCTCCGAGCCCTCAAACTTCACCATGACATCGGTCAAGGCCTTTGCCATGGCGTGCTTCTCTTCCGGGGTGAACACGCCGTCGACCAGTTTCACGTTGACGAATGGCATGACTTTTTCCCTTTCTCGAGAGGAGCGACGGTGCTGCTCTATTCGGCGATGTCGATAACGATCTTGCCGCTGGAAGTGCGCTTCTCGATTTCGCCGTACGCTTCCGCGACAGTCTCGAAACTGAAGCGGCGGGGGTCGACGAGAGGGGTGATCTTCCCGGCTTCCGCAAGCCGCTTGGCCTCTCGCAGGATTGCCCCGTGATGAGCGCGGCCTTTGCCGGTCAGCATCGGCAATAGCGTGAAGACACCCGAATAGCTCGCGGCGCGGAACGACAGGGGAGCAAGTGAATGCGTGCCCCATCCGAGGCAGCTCACCACA
This sequence comes from Azospirillum brasilense, assembly GCF_022023855.1. Taxonomy (NCBI): domain Bacteria; kingdom Pseudomonadati; phylum Pseudomonadota; class Alphaproteobacteria; order Rhodospirillales; family Azospirillaceae; genus Azospirillum; species Azospirillum brasilense. The sequence continues at coordinate 225,385 of NZ_CP059451.1, read as the reverse complement.
TGGCCAAAACGCCGAACAACGTTGAACGCGGTATCAAGCGCCACACCCCCCACCGTGTCATAGACAACATCGAAGCCGTGGCCGCCGGTGTGATCGCCAACATACTCCTGAGGAGTTGTCTGCTCACGGTCGATTGCCGTTGCGCCGAGGCGCTCGATGATGTCCCCCTTCGCAGCTTTGTCGACCGCAAAGACCTCGGCTCCAAAAGCCGAAGCGATCTGGATCGCCATCTCCCCGACGCCACCAGCACCCAGAACAAGCACCTTTTGGCGGGCTTGGATCTGGGCCCGGTCGACCAAACCTTCCCAAGCCGTGATGAAAACAAGGGGGAGCGCGGCCGCCTCGCGCATGCTGAGATTGGATGGCTTCGGTGCGAGAAGATCGGCATCAACCGCAGCGAACTGCGCCAGCGAGCCTTGATGACCGCCCACACCTCCGGCCAATCCATACACGTCTTCTCCGACGGCAAACCGGCTCTCGCCGGCACCGAGGGCCTCGATCGTCCCGGCAAGGTCCATTCCCAGAATGGCGGGAAAAGGATGTTTCGCGTGCGCCGCGTTGCCGCTTCGGATTTTGAGATCCAGTGGGTTGACGCTGCTCGACCTTATCCGAACCAAGACTTCGCCTGCCAGGGGCTGTGGGCGAGCGATGCTGGCCCGAGTGAACGGTGCGTTGGGTCCACGCAGGACGAGCACATCCATTACAGCGGTGGTCATGTTCGATCCCCTCAGCCGCGCTTCTGTCGTTCATTGCCGAATGATCGGCACACGAAGACGATGGCCGAAGCAGCCGAAGAGTATCCAGTGAATCGTCGTGAATTCCCGTGCGTCACGCCAAGAGGTGACGGGACGGAATTCCAGTCGATTGTTACGAAAATTCGGCGAGAAGTGCCTTCGCAGCTCTCAGATCGGCCGTCTCAAAGCCTTCAGTGAAACGGCGGTACACCTTCGCCAAAGAGCGGTGCGCCTTCGCAACCTCCCCACGTTCACGCAGCAAACGGGACATGCTCATGCTCGTTCGAAGTTCCCACGACAACGCATCCTGCCGTCGTGCGAATTCGACGGACTGTAGAAAACACTGCTCGGCCGAGTTGAGGCCAGTGCCGTCTTGCAGCAGGATCTCACCTTTCACGCGCAAAAGTTCCGCAACGCACCAAAGCTCTTCCTTTTCCTCGCTGTGCCGGATGGCGGCGTCGACAAGGGCGAATCCTTCCGCGCTCTGTCCCGTGGACGCCAAACCTTCGGCCAGGAACCCAAGAAACCGGACATTGTAGAGCGTGAACAGTCTTCCCTTTTGGATCTCCTCCAGCGCCGTGCGCAGAAGTGGGATGCCTCGATTTTCATGACCCTGCTTGATCAGAAGTGCGCCTTTCCAGCAGCGGCCGAACACTTCCCAGGGTCCGAGCGCGTTCGTGGCCGCCAAGTCGAGCATGGTTGTGATTGCGAGGTCCGCGGCCGCCATATCGCCGACGTGAATCCAGACAGGACAAGCCCATCGCGCCAGTGCTTCGCACAGCGAAATCGCATGGCCCGATGCGCGGGCGGCGTCGACAGCATTCTTCGCGGCCAGGACCGCCTGATCCGGGAAGCCCTGTATCCAAAGGAGTTGGGCAGGCTGAACACGGGCGGTCACTGATTGCCCAAATCGGAAGCGAACCGAACTGGTTGAAATGCCTTCCGGAGGGAAAACATCGTGAGCAAGCATGCGATCCGCGTGGGTGCGAGCGCCCTTGCAATCTCCCATGCAGAAGAGCGTCATGCTCATCATTCGATCGCCAATGAAGCGGTCGAGCCCATTGTCTGCCAGTTTCATGAATTGCTGCGCGACGCCAAGTGATTCCCGGTACTCACCCATCCCGACCCGGCAAAGCCACAGACCCCAGAGCGCTTCCGATTGAGCGTCAACATCGTGGAGATCTTCGGCCATTTCCAGGGCTTTGGCGAATGCTGCCGGCGCTTGCAGCGCGAACCCCACCTTGAAAGCCTGTGACAGGCCGAGCGCTCTGTAGAGCTGCATGACTTGGCGCGCCTGCGCATCCCGCTCTGGCCCCGGGCCGATGCTCAGCAAGGCGCGTTTAACGCATCTCAGACACTCGTCGACCGCTGAGAGCTGATACCACAGTGGGATAGCGGCCACGGTTACGGCAAGGCCGACCACAGGATCGCCCTTGGGTGAGTAGGCCCAGTCCAGCACCATGCGCACGTTGTTGATATGGCGGCTGTACCGCCCCAACCACTCGTCGGCGGGAACCAATTCGATTTCGCCATGCGAGTGTTTGAGAACACGACACAGATATTTGGCCAAACGCAGTATGGTGCCACTGAATTCGCCGCGTTGCGAAAGTTTGGCCAACGCGTAGGCACGGGTTGTGTCGAGCAGTCGGTACTGTGCGGTCTTCTGGTGAACATCGACAACGACAAGAGACTTCGAGATTAAATTGGAAAGATGAAGAGGAAGATCGGTGTCAAGGCCACTGGCCTCAGTCATGATGGCGGCAATGGCCTCCAGCGTAAACTCACCCGCAAGCACGCCCAGACGGCGCAGAAGCGTCTGCTCTGGGTCCGACAGCGCCTCGTAACTCCAATCGATTGTGGCCTCCAGGGTTTGATGCCTGGGAAGAGCGGTGCGTCTGCCGCCTGCCAGCAGCCGGAAACGATCGTTCAGGAGTTTTGCCACGCCTCGCGTGCCAAAGGCCCCAACCCGCCCTGCCGCCAGTTCGATGGCCAGGGGGATGCCATCGAGTTGGCGGCAGATATCGGCAACGAGAGGCGCCTCACCGTCGTCAAACTCAAATCCGCTGCCGCGGGATATCGCGTGATCAACGAAGAGTTGGACGGCCGGGGAGGTCAGTGCCTCTCCGGCAGTCAATCCAGCAGACATCGGAGGCAGGTTCAGGGGCGCCAGCCGATAGACGCTCTCGCCCTCCGCCCGCAAGCCTTCCCGGCTCGTCGCGAGAATTTGGATCTCCGATGTCTGTCGGAGCAGCGCTTCTGCCAGCCGCGCCGTCGCGTCGACAACCAACTCGCAGCTATCGAACACAAGAAGCATCTGCCGCTCACGCAGATGCGCGATGACGCCGGAAAGAGGGTCCTTGGAACTGTCGGCTAGGCCGAGTGCGGCGGCCAGCACGCCTGAAACGAGTTGGTCGTTCGCCAGCGGGGCCAGATCGAGAAAGCACACGCCGTGCTTATACGAGGACATAAGTTGTTCAGCGACGGCGACACCGAGTGTGGTCTTGCCAATACCGCCTGGTCCCACGATGGTTGTAAGACGGTACCGTTGAAAGCGGCCTCGCACGGTCTTGATGGCTTCTTCCCGCCCGATTGGCGATCTCAGAAGCCGTGGAAGGTGGTTCTGGGCGCTTGCCGCCTCGGCTCCGTCTGCGAGGATAGAGGATGAGATCGGCGCCACGAAGCGGTAGCCGCGACCCGGAACGGCCACTATGAAATGGGCTGTGCCCCCGGAGTCGCCAAGAGCCTTGCGAAGCAATGCTATCTGCGCCCTGAGGTTCGACTCTTCGACGATGGTGTTCGGCCACGCGCGCGTGACCAGCTCGTCCTTCGTGACCAACTCCCCAGCCCGATCGGCCAAAGCAATCAAAATGTCGAGTGCCCGCGAACTGAACCGCGCCGGGTTTGTTGGAGGCCATTTGGTTTGAGTCACGCCGCCATGGCGAGGTCCTCGGTTTGAGCATAGTAGCGCGCTTCGGCCTCGGCGGGAGGAATGTTGCCGATGGGCTCGAGCAGGCGTCGGTGGTTGAACCAGTCGACCCACTCCAATGTGGCGAACTCGACGGCCTCCAGGGTGCGCCATGGCCCGCGGCGCCGGATCACCTCGGTCTTGTAGAGACCGTTGATCGTCTCGGCCAAGGCGTTGTCGTACGAATCGCCGACGCTGCCCACGGAGGGTTCGACCCCAGCTTCGGTGAGGCGCTCGGTGTAGCGAATGGCAAGGTATTGCGACCCGCGGTCGGAGTGGTGGATGAGGCCGCCGCCCTTGGCTGGACGGCGGTCGTGGAGCGCCTGCTCCAAGGCGTCCAGGACGAAGCCGGCGTGGGCGGTGCGGGACACCCGCCAGCCCACGATCCGGCGGGCAAAGGTGTCGATGACGAAGGCCACATAGACGAAGCCCTGCCATGTGGCCACGTACGTGAAATCGGCCACCCACAAGGCATTCGGGCGGGGCGCCTGGAACTGGCGGTTCACCCGGTCGAGCGGACAGGGCGCGGCTCGGTCGCTGATCGTGGTGCGCACCGCCTTGCCGCGTGTCGCGCCCTTCAGGCCCATGGACCGCATCAACCGGGCCACCGTGCAGCGCGCCACATCGAGCCCCTCCCGCCGCAACTGCCGCCAGACTTTCCGTACCCCATAGACCTGAAAGTTTTCATCCCAGACCCGCCGGATAGCCAAACTCAGCTCCGCGTCGCTGCGCGAGCGGGCCGGCGCCTTGACCGGATCGGCCCGCCGGGCGGCGTGGGCGTGATAGGTGGACGGGGCGATCGGCAGCACCTTGCAGATCGGCTCGACCCCGTGGACGGCGCGATGCGCGTCGATGAAGGCGATCATTTCCGAAACGGGCGGTCGAGCTCCGCCTGGGCGAAATAGGCCGACGCCTTGCGCAGGATCTCGTTTGCCTGGCGCAGTTCCCGGACCTCGCGTTCCAGCGCCTTGATCCGCTCCTGCTCGCCCGTCGTCGGCCCCGGCCGCTTGCCCTGGTCACGCTCGGCCCGCCGGACCCAGCCACGCAGCGTCTCCGGAGTGCAGCCGATCTTCGCCGCGATCGAGCTGATCGCCGCCCACTGCGAGGCATGATCCCCCGCGTGCTCGAAGACCATCCGCACCGCGCGCTCGCGGACCTCGGGGGCGTACTTGGGTGATGCCTGTTTCGTCATGATGACCCCAGTCTCTCAGAAGATGGGGCCTCCGGGAAACCCGGTGCGGTTCAAACCTAGAGCAACCGGCTTGTTGTCCTTGAACAGGAGATGCCGGTCTGGATGAAGGCGAAAAGCACCGAACGTGATCACAGTTCCGGCCGCAGTCTCCGTTCGGAATGGGGCTTGAACCATGATGCGACCTAGCTCCGGTTAGCAAGAATGCGCTATGACGCTGTTGCACTGAGGTCACGAGAGCTGATGCCGGCAGTGCGGCGTACCCAAACAATGGAGACAGACGAGGTCGAGCATGCGGTTCTGGAACAGGACGGCGTTATCAATCCCGGCCTACCGGCAATCGTTGGTATGGAACCCTACAAGACCTCGATGACGTGTTTGTAGCGGCTGAAGCAGGCCTCCACTAGCGTGCGCAGGTGGTAGCCGAACATCGCGTGCCACACCATGCGACCGCCTGCGGCGACGGTCTCCGGATGCCTCGACGCCGCCGGGCGGTGCGTCGCCACTGCCCCTTGACAGGACATCGACATGACGGCTGACATCCGGGCTATCCCGACGGAGCGCCGCCTATGAGCGTTCTTCGAGCTCTACCTCAGCGTCTGGGTGGGCTTGTGCATCGTCGCGGGCATCGCCTTCGGCCATCTGGCACCCGGGCTGTTCCAGGCCATCGTCGCCGAGGTGGCCGAGGTCAACCTGCCGGTGGCGGTGCTGATCTGATTGATGATGACGATGCCGCTGAAGTTTGATCTCGGCGCGCTGGGCCGGATCAAGGAGCACTGGCGCGGCGTCGGCGTGACGCTGTGACGTGATGTGGTGGACGGCCCTTTCACCAAATGCCGGTGAGCAGCGTTGACCGTCGAAGAAACCACCTCATAGGAGCCGACCATGGGCGTGACGACAATCGGTCTGGATCTGGCGAAGGCGCCAAGACAACGCGGCTCGATGCTGGGCGGCGAAGCTGCTGGAGCGCAAGCCCGCCAAACTCGCCGCCGTCGCCCTGGCCAACAAAACGGCGCGCATTGCCCGGGCGGTGCTGACGCGCGGCGGGACCTATGCGGCGGCGACCGCCGCGTAGTCGAGGTTCGGCTCGGCAGCAGACCAAGGTCCTGCCGAGGCGGATGGCGTAAGGGTGGTGAGACGTGATGACGAACCGGTCAGACCGGGGGGCGACCAAACCCACGGGGACCAAGCGCCCGAGAGCGCGCTGAGGTGACTTGGGCGTCGATCCGCGGACTTCATCAAGGCCAGCGACCAGAGGTCGCGACGACAGGCCGGACACATGGATGCACCCGACCAACCGTCAACACGAATTCGCCTCTTGCGCCGAGAGGGCCGTCCACACATGGTTTCTTCGACGGTCAACGCTGCTCACCGGCATTTGGTGAAAGGGCCGTCCACCACATCAACTCAGAGCACCTCCAGCTCGCCCCGGATCAGCATACCGAGGAAGTGTTCAAGACCATCCTCGGCAACTGCCAGAACGTCGTGAACAGCTTGGCCAGCATCCGCAACAAGCTGAGCGATGCCCACGGCCGTGGACGCAAAGCGGTCCGTCCGTCGGCACGGCATGCGGAGTTGGCGGTGAACCTCGCCGGGACGGTGGCGACTTTCCTGGTGTCAACGTGGCGAGCCCGCCAAGCGTCCCAACCATGAAGCGCCACGCTTCCCAATGTCACGCGGTGCGCTCTCCGCTCATGGCGGCAGCAACGAGGGCCTGCGCTTCGCCAGCCACAGCCCGGCCCGCCTCCCGGCGCTCGCTGTAGCGGTCGGTCAGATAGTCGCTGCGGTCGCGCACCAGCAGGGTGAACTTCACCAATTCCTCCATCACGTCCACCACGCGGTCGTAGTAGGGCGACGGCTTCATCCGGCCGGCCTCGTCGAACTCCTGGAACGCCTTGGCCACCGACGACTGGTTCGGGATGGTCACCATGCGCATCCAGCGCCCCAGCACCCGCATGGCGTTGACCGCGTTGAACGACTGCGACCCGCCCGACACCTGCATCACGGCCAGCGTGCGCCCCTGCGTCGGCCGGACCCCGCCGCTCTCCAGCGGAAGCCAGTCGATCTGGCATTTCAGAATGCCGGTGATGGTGCCGTGCCGCTCCGGGCTGACCCAGACCTGCCCCTCCGACCATTGCGACAGCGCGCGCAGTTCGGCCACCTTGGGGTGGTCAGCGGGTACGCTGTCCGGCAGCGGCAGGTCGCGGGGATCGAAGACGCGCGTCTCCGCCCCCATGCGCTGGAGCAGACGCGCGGCCTCCTCGGTGAGGAAGCGACTGTACGAACGCTCGCGCAGGGAGCCGTAGAGCAGCAGGATGCGTGGCGGGTGGGTGGACACATGCCCAGGCGCCAGCTTGCCAAGGTCCGGCGGCTCGAAATAGGGCTCGTCCAGGCTCGGAAGGTCCGCGCCATTCTTACTATCATGCTCAGGCATGCCGACACTCTCCGGTGATGGTTCCATGGCGGAGCCGGGCCATCAGGCGCCGGCCCGCCCCTCGTACCAGGGCTTGGTCGCCTTGACGATCTTCACCACCGACAGCATCACCGGCACCTCGACCAGCACGCCGACGACGGTGGCGAGCGCCGCCCCGGAGCCCAGGCCGAACAGGCTGATGGCCGCCGCCACCGCCAGCTCGAAGAAGTTCGAGGCGCCGATCAGCGCCGCCGGCGCCGCCACGCACCACGCCACCCCGAACCGGCGCGACAGCCAGTAGGCCAGCCCGGCGTTGAGGTAGACCTGGATCAGGATCGGCACCGCCAGCAGCAGGATGACCAGCGGCTGGGCCAGGATCTGCTCGCCCTGAAAGCCGAACAGCAGCACCAGCGTGGTCAGCAGCGCCACCAGCGACACCGGCTGCAGCAGCGACAGCGCGCGGGCCAGGGCGGGCTCGCCGCCCGACGCCAGCAGCGTGCGGCGCCAGAGCTGGGCCGCGACCACCGGCAGCACGATGTAGAGCGCCACCGACAGCAGCAGCGTCCCCCAGGGCACGGTGATCGACGAGACGCCGAGCAGCAGCCCGACCAGCGGCGCGAAGGCGAAGATCATGATCAGGTCGTTCAGCGCCACCTGGCTCAGGGTGTAATGCGGCTCGCCCTCGCACAGGTTCGACCAGACGAAAACCATCGCCGTGCAGGGGGCCGCCGCCAGCAGGATCAGGCCGCCGATGTAGGAGGGGATCTGCTCCGCCGGCAGCAGCGGAGCGAACAGGTGGCCGATGAACAGGGAGCCGAGGAGCGCCATCGAGAAGGGCTTGACCGCCCAGTTGATGACCAGCGTCACGCCGACGCCGCGCCAGTGCTCCTTGACCCGGCCCAGCGCGCCGAGGTCGATCTTCAGCAGCATCGGCACGATCATCAGCCAGATCAGCACCGCCACCGGCAGGTTGACCTGGGCCAGTTCGGCGGCGGCGATGGCCTGGAACAGCCTGGGCGCCAGATGGCCGAAGGCGATGCCCGCGACGATGCACAAGCCCACCCAGACGCTGAGATAGCGCTCGAAGAGGCCCATGGCGGGGCGTTCCGCCGGGGCGGTGTGAATGTCAGCCGTCATGTCGGTGGTCCTGTCAAGGGGCAGGGGCGACGCACCGCCCGGCGGCGTCGACGACGGGCTCGCCGTCTTCCTTGGCGAAGGCGCCGCGTTGTGGAGCGGGGAGAAGGTCGAGCACCGCTTCGGACGGCCGGCACAGGCGCACGCCGAGCGGCGTCATCACGATCGGCCGGTTGATCAGGATCGGATGCGCCATCATGGCATCCAGCAGCGCCGCGTCCGTCAGCGCGGGATTGTCGAGACCGAGTTCGGCGTAGGGGGTGCCCGTCTGCCGGAGCACGGCCCGCACCGGAATTCCCATGCGGCGGATCAGCGTCACCAGTTCGTCCCGGCTCGGCGGCGTCTTCAGGTACTCGATCACCATCGGCTCGACGCCGCTGTTGCGGATCAGCCCCAACGTGTTGCGCGACGTTCCGCAGTCAGGGTTGTGATAGATGGTCACCGCGCTCCCGCCCACCAGCTCCTTGGCCGGCCGCGCGAGGTTGGTGCGCAGGCAGACGGCGCTGCCTGGGCACAGGCCGGCGAACTGCGCGCTGGACTGGATTGCCGAAGGAGCTAAGGCCCGCTCCACCCGCTGGAAACCGAGACGTTCGAAGAAGCCGGCGGCGCCGGTGGTGAGCAACCACAGCCGCTCGACCCCAAGTGTGACCGCCTGTGCGCACACGGCCGCCACCACGATGCGGCCGCCGCCGGCGCCGCGCCGCTCGGCCGGCACGACCACGGAACGCAGCAGGGCATCGGCGCCATGGACCTCCAGCCCGCCATAGCCGAGCGTCCCCTGGTCATCCGCAACGCGCCAGAAGCGCCGGCCGGGCTCGTCGAGATCGTCGGTCGGCAAGCCGTTGGCTGCCAGCAGGCGGGCGAGAGTCGGGCGCTCCGCGTCGGCCAGCGGGGTGACGCTTCCGGTCATGCGTCGTTCCCCGCGGCCATGTCGTCGAGCCTGCGCTTCAGGGCCAGCCGGTCGAGCGAGGTGAAGGGCAGGCTGGCGAAGGCCTGGATGCGGCGCTGGATCTGTCCGAACACCGTGGCGGTGAAGGCGGCCTTCTCGGCGTCCGAGCCTTGGGCGCTCGACGGGTCCGGGAAGCCCCAGTGCGCCGTCATCGGCTGCCCCGGCCACACCGGGCAGACCTCGCCGGCGGCGCTGTCGCAGACGGTGAAGATGAAGTCCATATGCGGTGCGCCGGGCTGGGCGAACTCGTCCCAACTCTTGGAGCGCAGCGTGGCGGTTGGAAAGTCGAGGCGCTCCAGCAGGTCGTGGACGTGCGGGTTGAGGCGCCCGGTCGGCCGGCTGCCGGCGCTGTAGGCGCGGAATCGGCCGCGGCCCTCGCGGTTGAGCAGGCATTCGGCCATGACGCTGCGGGCGCTGTTGTGGGTGCACAGGAACAGGATGTTGTAGACGTGGTCGGTCATCGCGGGATCGCCTTTTCCAGGCCGCGGGGTGCGGCGGGTCGGGTCAGGTATCGGGGCCGCAGCTCACCGGGATGCAAGCACCTGCCTGGAGGAGGTCGGTTGAGCACAGCTCGGGACGGCCCTGGCAGCAGTCCTCCATCAGGAAGGCGATCAATTGCCGGGTGCCTTCGTAGTCGCAGGCGTAGAAGATTTGCCGCTGGACCCGCCAGGAGCGCAGCAGCCCGGCGCGCTCCAGCGTCGCCAGATGATGCGACAGCGTCGAGCCGGGCACGCCAACCTGCTGGGCGACGTCCCCGGCGGTCAGCCCGTTGGGTCCGGCCTGGATGAGCAGGCGGAACACGGCCAGGCGGGTGTCCTGGGCCAGGGCGGCGAAGGCATTGATGGCGTTCTTCGTTTCCATATTTCGACGATAGTCGAACCATCGATATGAGGCAAGTGGTTTGCTTCTCCGTGCATCACCCCTCGCTCTCTGGCCGATCCGCTCAATGTGGCGGTTGTGGATGTCCGATGCCTGCGGCCGCCCTCTCCAGCAGCTTGAAGACGGAGAACAGCGCCACCACGGTCAACGCCTTGATCGCTTCGCCGATGGTCAGCACGCCCGCCCTGACCATGTTGGCCAACACCCAGCCGGGGTGGCTTCAACGTGTTTTTCGGGACGGAGTGGAAACGTGGTGAGGAGCGGCATCAGCCATTTCGCGCCATGCCATTTGATTCAAGCATCGGACCGCCGCCGCGGACAGTTGGCGCAGCACCGCACGACGTTGGCGCGCTCGGAGCTTTCCGGTCGGCAAGGGGCCATGGGCGTCCAAGGCGAACCGGACGGCCTGCACGATGTGATGGTGGATCGAGAGGAACATCGTCGGCCTCCTTGGCGACGACCTGGAACTCCGCGTCGATCGTCCGCGTGGTATCGGGGGCGGGCAGCGCCGGTCCCGATCCCGGCCGAGCACCACAGGCATGCTCCAGCTGCGACCGCGGTCCTCGTCAACCAGCTTGCGTCGCGCCAGCACCATCTCGAAGATCATCGCCTCGTCGACACCGGCCCGTCCCTGCCGGCGCAGCGCGCGGGTGGCCACCTTCAGCTCCCACGTGGAAATGGCCGGACGGCGCAGGCTCCGGTAGGGCACCTCCAGATAGTCCCCCGACACGCCCCGGACGAAGACCTTGGACAAGAGGTGCAACTCCTGCATGAGGTGGCCGATGCGCCGTTCGACGTGGCCGCCCAAGTGCGGCGTTCCCGGCGGCCGGTACCGCACCTCGATGCCGTAATCCTCGCAGGCCCGGGTGAAAGCCTTGGAGTGGAACTCCTTGCCGTTGTCGACGTGGATGACCTCGCACAGGCCCTGCGACCGGCCATTCGGCCGGAAGACCGCGCGCCGACAGCCAGTCGCCTTGTCCATCACCGCATGGGCGACGCAGGCCGCCACGCTGGACGCGCCGGGCGGATCGAAGGACAGGTAGAAGCTGCAGTACATCCGGGTTCGGATGTCCATCGCCAGGGTGATGAACGGGCGTCCGATGACCTCCAGCGTGTCCGGCTCCACCCCCATCACGTCGGTCGGGGTGTGGTCGGTCTGGACAATCTCCAGGGCGCGTTCGGCTTCCAGCGATCCTCGGATCGGGTTGAAGTTTTCCTGCGCCTTCTTGGGACTGTGGCGCCGCTTGGTCTGCTCCCGCTTGCTGATGACCGCCAGGCGGGCTTCGATGGTCTCATGGGCCGGTTTGCCCAGCCCTTCGACGGCGCACCGGGCGTGGATGCCCTTCATCAGCAACGATTTCTTCGGCTTGAGAAGATCCATGTAGCGGGTCTGGATCTCCTCCTCGATGATCGTTTCGACGCGGAGAGCGAGCCGGCGGGCGCCGTAGGCGGGGGGCTCCGGACCAGCCGCCGGATCACGCGCTCACGCTCTCGGGCGATCTCCCAGACCTCGTCCGGCACGCCCGTCAACGGCTGGTCCCCGCGTGGATGGTTCTGCACGTTTCACCCGATCCACTCTCGGCTTTTCACCAGAATAGCTCTGCTTTTCGCACGAACCGTTCAGAGGAAAGGGCTTAACCACCGCAGAAGTCCTCACCAACTTTTCGCATCAACGAGTCTGCGGCGACACCGGCTGCAGGACATGGAGCAGCGCACCCCGCGTGGCGGCCTGCGCGGGGGCTGGTCGTCGGTGAAGAATCTGCTGGACCGGGCCAAGGAGCAGGGGCTGGTACGAGACGCGGGAGCCGCGTAGCGGCTGGGCCGCCGCCTACGCGGTGGGCTAGTGGATGAGCGTTATCTCGCTGGGTTCAGCCGCGACCGCCCCTGAAAGACCAGTGCGGTTCACCTGGGCCGGTGGGCCATCCGCTGAGGCCAAGGCATGGAAGAGGCCCCCGATACCCTTGGCCGCCCAGCGGACGAAGCGGTTGAACAGCGTTTTGCGGGGGCTGTAGATCGGCGGAGCATCCGTCCAGCGCCCGCCCGATTTTAGAACATGGACGATTCCGCGGATCACACGCCGATCATCACCGTGGGGCCTTGCCACGAGTGTCGTGTGGAAGGTGCGGCTCAAGCCGCTCAAACTGCTCTAGTTACTGGTTCGCTATCGTCTGAGAACTACTGTGGAGGCAGAGTCCCTCCTTGGTTGAATTGATGTGTTGAACTGATTCCGTCGAGCGTTAATCCGGACTTGCGCTCGATGGAATCAGTCAGGAATGCTCCGTCGAGGGGAGTCGGGCCGTGCGCCGACGTGCGATCGGAATGAGGGCAACCAGTGCCGCCCCAAGAGGCACCCATTGCTCCGGTGCGCCCATGCTGTGCAATGTCGCCCAACTGGCAAGGCACCAAGCCATAGGCGCGGCGAGCAGCAACCACGACCATCGTCCTTCCGCCATCATAACCAAGCCGATGGTAGCGATTGCGGTCGGGTCCGGTGTGATGCCGAAGACCTCGGCTCCACGCGGGGGGCGCCCGGCGAGGAGCGCCGCGAGCGGATGCAGGGCTATGGCATAGAGGAACAGCACAAGTCCTACGGGCGCCCGGCCGGTCCAGGAGAGCGACCAGCGAAGCCGGCTCCCGATCAGGGCCAGCAGGATGGCCTGAAACGCGAAAAGCAGCGCTACATAGGACGCGGCCCAGTTGATGGTGGCGTAGCGTTCCCATAGGAAGCTCCAGGCCAACCACGCCCATAAAACGGCCAGTGTCCCGGCGATCGCCCGATGCGACCAAGGGCGAGGCCGGATGAGACCCAGCAGGATGGCGACGCCGAGCAGCAGCAGCAAAACATGCGCCGGCCAGAGCGCCTCGTTGTGCCTTTCGATCAACCGCCAATAGGTGCGAGGGCTGAAGAGCAAAAAGTCTTCGGCCGAATAGGTCCACCATTCCGGCATCAGAGGTCCCTTACATAATCGGCCATGCGTCGCCGCATCGCGGCATCAGGCATCGGCCCCGCCATTGCGGCCATGTTCTCCCGCACATGGGCGACTTGGCTGGTCGCCGGGATGACCACAGTGACGGCCGGATGGGAAATGATAAACTTCAGGACGAACTGCGCCCAGTTGGAAACGTCGATGTCAGCGGCCCAGGAGGGCAGGGGGCGGCCCGATAGCCTGCGGAGCAGCACGCCCTGCTGAAATGGGCGGTTGACGATGACACCCATTCCACGCTCCGCCGCAAGTGGCAGGATGCGCTCCTCCACTTCGCGGTCGATGATGTTGTAGGAAAGCTGCACGAAATCGAGAGGCTGTCGGCGCATGATATCTTCAAACAGGTCGTGGCGCCGCCCCTCCGACGTCGTGATGCCGACGTAGCGGAGCTGACCTGCCGCCTTCATGGCGAACAGCGTCTTGAGATGCTCTTCCCAGGACAGCAGGTTGTGCACCTGAAGCAGGTCGAAGCGGGGCACGTCCCACAGGCGGCGCGACTCCTCGATCTGCGACGGCCCGCGCGTGCCCGAAGAAATCCAGACCTTGTCCGTCGCGAAAAGGGCAGGGGGATGCCCCAGCTTCCGGAGGCCATCTCCGACCACCTCCTGGGAGGAGCCGTACATGGGCGAGGAGTCGATCATCCGACCCCCCATTTCGAAGAAGGCCTGCATGACCGCCGCGCATTCGGCGCGCAGTTCAGGATCGTCGCCCACGTTGAACGTGATCCAGGTGCCCAAGCCCACGGGAGGAATGGCCTCTCCCGAGGACGGAATGCGTCGAACCGGCGTTTCTCTGATCTGTGCCTGGACGCGCCGTGGCATCATAAGGGCGGCCCCGGCCAGAACACCGTGCAGGACGGCGCGTCGTGTCGCTCTCAATGCTCTCTCCCTTTCGTATCCGAGTCGCTGCCCTTCTCGACGGATTCGACTCCTATATGCGGCGAGTTGCGTCGGCGTGATCCAAGAGGCTCGTGAACAGGTTTGGTGCGGAAAACCATACCTTCGGCGATACCAATCTTCCCTTTTCGATGTGCTGGTCAGCCGTTCTTGCGCTTGGCGCCGCCGAGCAGCCCTTCCAGGTACTTGCTGCGGGTCTGCAAACGCGGCTCGGCACGCGCGAACTCACCAGTAATGCGGTCGAACTGCTCATCGAGCTGGGACGGCCAACCATCAACACATCCAGAGTAGCGGTTATGGAAGCCTCCTCAAGCGGAGACTCGTTTCAACAGTTCACGCTCGCCAGCCTCACAGACTCAACTATAGGATTAGAGCGTCTATAAAAATCTCTGAATGACGCGCCCGAGCTGTTGGTACGCCTGAGCTCGTAGCAGGTTTTGATCGGGCCTCTAATAGTTGAACGAAGACGGGTTGAGGGATACCAGCTTCGCGTTACGGTGGCACCCTTCATCGTGCAATGAGCCGACAGTAGGCACGACGGACTCGACATCGGACAAGACTTCCAATCCAGCACCAATAATGTTCGAATTTATTTTATCACTTCGTTATTTTGTATGGAAATCTGCTAATTCTGACCCAGAACAACGAAATGGAATCTGAGCATCACCAAACAAGACTAAGAATCGCAAAGCAAATTTCAACATAAAGTAACAAATTTAGACATTGCGGGCTTCGGTGGTTCCATGGCCGAGCACTCTTAAATTTATGTAAACCGTAATTAATATTGGTGCCCAATTGACCGCATCGGCTCTTTTTGGGTATTAACTCCAAATGGGGTAGTCATATCGGTTGTGGCGCCACCCCATGGCTTGAACCCCATTAAGGACCAGTCCGCCATGTCCGAAGCGTCCGCCTCTCCGTCCGCGAACCGTTCCGCCGCCTTTGATCGCATTTCGCATTCCAGAACCGAAATCGCCTTCATCGACATGGCGCTTGCCGATTGGCAGGATCTCCAGGCAGGCGTGCCGTCTGCTATCGAGGCGATCCTGATCGGCGAAGGCTGCGACGGCGTGACGGTCATGGCACAGGCGCTGGCCGATCGCTCCGGCATCCGGGCCATCCATGTGCTGTCCCACGGTTTCGAGGGCGGGCTCCAACTCGGTGCGACCCGACTCGACGCTGCATCGCTTCCGAGTCGGGCGGCGGAACTGACGGCCATCGGTGCCTGCCTTGCCGATGAAGGCGACATCCTGCTGTACGGCTGCAACGTGGCGAGCGGCCATGGCGAGGCGTTCCTGGACGCGTTGTCCGACATCACCGGCGCCGGCATGGCGGCGTCGCGGACACTGACGGGTGCCGCGGATCTTGGCGGCAATTGGGATCTCGACTGGACGCGTGGCGTCGTGCGGACCGAGGCGCTGCGGATCGAACGCTACGCGGGCGTGCTGATGGCGGCCCCCGAAGCCGTGGACACCGTTGCCTATGTCGGCGAATCCACCATCACTGTGACCTTCGACGGCAATCTCGACAGCGTCAGTCAGCCGGCCCTGTCCACCTTCGATGCGATTTCGCCCGGCGACATGTCCTGGGGCACCAGTGCCATCCTGATCAACGGAACGAAGGTCAACGTGACCGCCGCCGTGGTGTCAGGCAAGACCCTAACGCTGACTGTCAGCAGTACCTTCGCAGCCGGCGACTACATTGAATTCCGATACGTCGATCCGGCGGGCGACAACACCAGCGGAGTTATTCAGGCCACCAACGGCCTCGACGTCGCCTCCACATTCCTCATTACTACGGTCATGGGGCCGCGCCCCGCGGTGGTGCCGGTCCTGCAGAGCGCGGCGGTGGACGGAACGACGCTGGTTCTGACCTACGACGTCGCACTGGACGCCGTGAACGGCCCGGCGGCGGGCGCCTTCGTGGTCAAGGCCGGCGGTGGTACGGTGCCTGTCACCGGCGTCGCGGTGGACAGCGCCGCCAAGACAGTCACTCTGACGCTGGCCCAGGCGGTCCAGCACGGGCAGGCGGTAACCGTCAGCTACACCGACCCCACCAGCGGCAACGACGCGGCGGCGATCCAGAACGCGACCGGCGGCGGGGACGCGGCCACCGTCACCAACCAGTCTGTAACGAACAGCACCCCCGACACGACACCACCGTCGATCACCAACGTCACCATCCCCAACCAGCCGGCCAAGGTTGGCGACACGGTGACGGTGACCATCACCGTGGCGTCGGACAGCGACACCTACACGCTGGGCACCGGCAGCACGGTCGGCGGCTTCGCGCTCGGCAACCTGACCCGGCTCAACGCGACCACCTACACCGCCACCTTCACCGTCACCGCTGACGGCCAGCGCACCGGCAACCTCGCCGCCAACCAGGACATCCCGGTCAACATCGTCCTGGTCGACAGCGCCAGCAACGCCAACACCCCCTACACCACCCCGATCAGCCAGAACAACGACCGCATCGACACCAACGCTCCGCCGGTCCTGGCCGTCCCCACCATCCCGCCGACCCTCGTCGACACCGCCGCCAACGACACCTTCCCGCTGATCGACGGACAGCTCTCCGCGACCGATTTGGAAGGTGACACGCTGACTTACTCCATCGCCGGATCGCAGGCCTCCCCGCTCCAGTACGGCAGCGTCACGCTGAGCAACGGTATCACCTACGACACCTGGTCCACCGGGCCGGGCGGCACCTCTTACGTCAACAGCCAGACCGGCCACTACGCCTACGTGTTCGACGCCGCCTTCCTCAACGGCGTACCCGCCGGGCCGATGCAGGGCACCAGCACCTTCACCGTCTCCGACGGCAACCGGACCGTCGAGAAGCAGCTCACCCTCAACTTCAGCGGCGCCAACGACAGCCCGGTCCTGTCCAACGACGTCCGCAGCCTGACCGCCATCGACCAGGGCATCGCCGACGCCGCCAACACCGGGACGACGGTCACCGCCCTGCTGGCCTCCGCCGGCACCGCCACCGACGCGGAGTACAACAGCCCGTTCCCGCTGGTCACCGTCGTTCCACTGGGCATCGCCGTCACCGGGGTGACCAACACAAACGGCACCTGGCAGTACAAGGTCGGCACCGGCGCCTGGACGGACATTCCCACGGGCTCGTCCAACGGCGCGGCGCTGCTGCTCGCCGGGTCGGACCGCGTGCGCTTCGTGCCGAGCGGGTCGGGCTTCCCCAACACCGACACCGGCGGCCTGACCTTCAAGGCGTGGGACCTGACCAGCGGCACCGCGGGCGGCACCGCCGACACCAGCACGGACGCCTACAGCACGGGCAGCGCCACCGTGACGATCACCGTCGACGCCGTGCCGACCCTGACCGCGACCGGCGGCAGCAAGACCTTCGGCGTCGGGGTGGACGCGTCGACCAGCTTGTTCAGCGGCGTGGCGGCCTCCACGGTGGAGGCGGGGCAGAGCTTCCGCGGCGCGGTGTTCACCGTCAGCGGCGTGGTCGACGCCACCGAGGTTCTGACCATCGGCGGCACGGATGTCGCCCTGACCAACGGCGCCACCGCCACCCTGACCGGCCTGGGCGTTGCGGGCGGCAACGCCAGCGTCACCGTGTCGGTGGTCGGCGGCGTCGCCACGGTGACGGTCAGCGGGCTGGAGCGCAGCGACGCGCAGATGAACGCGTTGCTTGGCGGCGTCACCTACAAGAACACCAGCGCGACGGCGACGCTGGGCAACCGCACGGTGGCCATCGCCGGCCTGACCGACAGCGGCGGCGCCACCGGCAGCGCGACCATCTCCGGCGTCAGCGCGGTGGTCAACGTGGCCGACGTGACGGCTCCCGCGGTTCCGGTGGTCACCAGCGCGGCGCTGAGCAACAGCGCCACCCCGACCCTGGCCGGCACGGCGGAGGCCGGCAGCACGGTGACCGTCACGGTGGGTGGGGCCACCTACAGCACCACGGCGACGGGCGGGACCTGGAGCATCAACCTCGCCACGGCCACGCCGACCGCCGGGGCGCTGAGCCTGAACGCCAACGGAACCAATCCGGTTTCGGTCACCGCCACGGACGCGTCCAACAACACGTCCACTCCCGGCATGCAGACGCTGACGGTCGATACCACCGCTCCGACCGCTCCGTCGGTGACCTCAGCGGCGCTGACCAACAGCGCCACCCCGACCCTCACCGGCACGGCGGAGGCCGGCAGCACGGTGACGGTCACGGTCGGTGGGGCGACCTACAGCACCACGGCGACGGGTGGGAACTGGTCGATCAATCTCGCCACCGACACGCCGACCGCCGGGTCGCTGAGCCTCAACGCCAACGGTGCCAACCCCGTCTCGGCGACGGCCACCGACGCGGCGGGGAACGTCTCGGCGCCGGGCACCCAATCGTTGGTTATCGACACCACGCTGCCCAACGCCCCGGTGGTGACCAGCGCCGCGCTGAGCAACAGCACCACCCCGACCCTCACCGGCACGGCCGAAGCCGGCAGTACGGTGACGGTCACGGTCGGTGGGGCGACCTACAGCACCACCGCGACGGGTGGGAACTGGTCGATCAATCTCGCTACTGACACGCCGACCGCCGGGTCGCTGAGCCTCAACGCCAACGGTGCCAACCCCGTCTCGGCGACGGCCACCGACGCGGCGGGCAACGTCTCCACGCCGGGCACACAATCGCTGACCATCGACACCACGCTGCCCAACGCCCCGGTGGTGACCAGCGCCGCGCTGAGCAACAGCACCACCCCGACCCTCACCGGCACGGCCGAAGCCGGCAGCACGGTGACGGTCACAGTGGGCGGCGCCACCTACAGCACCACCGCGACGGGTGGAAACTGGTCGATCAATCTCGCTACCGACACGCCGACCGCCGGTTCGCTGAGCCTCAACGCCAACGGCGCCAACCCGATCTCTGCGACGGCGACCGATGCCTCGGGCAACGTCTCGGCGCCGGGCACGCAGTCGCTGGTCATCGACACCACGCTGCCCAATGCGCCGACCGTCACCACGGCGCTGAGCAACAGCACCACCCCGACCCTCACCGGTTCGGCCGAGGCCGGCAGCACCGTCACCGTCACCGTCGGCGGCGCCACCTACACCACCACCGCCACGAACGGCGGGACCTGGAGCATCAACCTCGCCACGGCCACACCGGTCACCGGCACGCTGAGCCTCAACCCGAACGGCGCCAACCCCGTCTCGGCCACCGCCACCGACGCGGCGGGCAACGTCTCAGCCCCCGGCACGCAGTCGCTGACCGTCGACACCACCGCCCCGACCGCGACCGTGCTGTTCGAGGACGACAGCATCGACGCCATCGAGCAGTCCAGCGCCGCCTTCACCATCAGCGGCGGCGAGGCCGGGACCAGCTTCACCTGGACGATCACCTCGGCCGGCGGCGGCCAGGTCACCGGCTCCGGCGTGATGAGCGGTCCGACCATGCGGGTGACCGGGCTGGACCTCTCCGGCCTGGGCGACGGCACGCTCACCCTGACCCTCGGCCTGACCGACCCGGCGGGCAACGCCTCGCCGCCCTTCACCGCGGCGACGCAGAAGCTCACCGCCACCGCGGAGAAGCCCGCCCCGGTCGCCCCGCCGCCGACGGCCACCGTGGACGGCGCCACCGTCAACGGCGCGATCACCACCGGCAGCGACGGCAAGCGCGTCACCACCGTGACCATCGCGGCCAGCAACGGGGAGCGGGTCGAGGACACCAGCACCGCCAACGCCGATCTCGCCGACGTGCCAGTGGTGCGCGAGCAGGTGGTCGACCGGCAGACCGGTGCGGTGTCCACCGTCACCACCCTGACGGTCAGCGTCTCCAACGGGGTGGCCGTCACCACCAGCGGCAGCGCCGAGCGGCAGACCGCCGCGGAGGCGCAGACCGGGCTGACCGGCCTGATCGCCGCCATCGAGGCGCGCACCGACGCCGGCACCGCCTCGCGCGGCAACCTGACCGGCGGCGGCGACGGCTTCCTCTCGGTGCTCTCCGCCCAGGCCCAGCTCCTGGTGCGCGCCATCGACTTCAGCACGCCGGGTGCGACCGCCGGCCAGGCGGTGCAGACCAAGGTGACCGGCAACACGCTGGGCGGCACCGGCACCGCCACACGGCGCCGACCGCGGTGGTGCTCAACACCTCGGCGGCGGCGGGTCCGGTGACCATCCAGCTGGACAACGTCGAATTCGCGGCGGTGGTCGGCAACGCCACGCTGGTCGGCGGCGACGGCGAGCAGATCGTCTACGGCGACGACCATCAGCAGTACATGTATCTGGGGGCCGGCGACGACATCCTGCACGGCGGCGGCGGCAACGACACGATCGCCAGCGCCGGCGGCAACGACACGCTGTACGGCGACGACGGCGACGACGTGGTGATGGGCGGCGAGGGCGACGACTGGCTGTTCGGCGGCGAGGGCAACGACCTGGTCGGCGGCGGCGTCGGCAACGACGCGCTGTTCGGCGGGACGGGCCGCGACATCCTGTTCGGCGAGGACGGCGACGACACGCTGACCGGCGAGGAGGGCGACGACACGCTGTCCGGCGGGGCTGGCAACGACCTGCTGTTCGGCGGGGTGGGCAACGACTTCCTGATCGGCGACGCGGGCGACGACACGATCAGCGGCGGGTTGGGCAACGACGTGGCGCTGGGCGGGGCGGGGCGCGACCTGATCGGGCTCGGTGCGGGCGACGACCTGGCCAGCGGCGACGGCGGCGACGACACGCTGTTCGGCGAGGACGGCAACGACACGCTGTTCGGCGGGGCGGGCAACGACCTGCTGAACGGCGGTGCTGGCAACGACGTGCTGTTCGCCGACGGCGGTGCGGACACGCTGTGGGGCGGCGCCGGGGCGGACGTCTTCGCCTTCGGTCGGGCATCGGGCGGATCGGTGGTGATGGACTTCCAGGCGGGTGCGGACCGTTTGGCGCTCTACGACGCCGGCATGGACCTCGGCGCGGTGATCCGCTCGGCGCGGGTGGAGGGCGGCAACACTACGCTCGACGTCGGGGCGGGCAGCCGCATCACCATCCTCGGCCAGACCGGGGCGGTGACGGGCTGGTTCGGCTGACCACCGTCAGTCGGTATCCGCCGCGACACCCGGACGTGGCGGATACCGTAGGGTACTGTCAACTTCACGGTCGGTTGGCGAACTGAGGGTCTGAACACCCTGCGTTCTGGATGGTTCAGGCGGTCAGAGCGAGGCCGGTCACCTCGCGCCAGATGGAGAAGGCCCGAGTTCGGGCGGCTCGGTACTCGGTGGCGGAGATCAGATGGCGGCGCAGCTGGAAATGGTTGTGGATCGGGCTGTGGGTGGAAAGAAAACGTTGGGCATGCTTGGCGGACTTGAACCGTCTCATGTGCCGTTCGCGCCGCCGGGTCGGCTGAAGCGAGACTTCGCAGGCGTTGTTCAGATATCGGCTTTGTCGGTGTTCGCCGCCGATCTTCAGATCCTTCTTTGCTGCCGCGTATGACTTCAGCTTGTCAGTCACGATGACACGCGGGGCGTAACGCAACCCTTTCAGCAGCTTGCGGAAAAAGCGTTTGGCCGCCTTCGTGTTGCGCCGGCTCCGGACCAGGACGTCGAGGACAACGCTATTCTGGTCGATGGCCCGCCACAAATAGTGCTGTTTGCCGCGGATGCGGATGAACACCTCGTCCAGCAACCACTTGTCGCCCGGCCGGGGTCGACGGCGTTTGAGCGTGGTGGCGAACGCCCGGCCAAAGCGCAGGCCCCACTCCCGGATGGTCTCGTAGCTGACCTCGATGCCGCGCGCGGCCAGGATCACCTCGACCTCGCGCAGGCTCAAGCTGAAACAATGGTACAGCCACACGGCCTCGTTGATGATCGCCGTCGGAAAGCGGAAGCCATGGTACGGATTGGGCGTCGTGCTCATGACCGGAAACCTGCCGCGGACAGGGCGCGCCCGCCAACCTGACAGCACCCTCCGGGGTGCGGGGGCCGCCCAACCGCCCGATCAGGCGAACCAGCGCGCGACATCCCCGGTCTGGCCCTGGATGGTAACGCTGCTGCCAGGCCGCAGGTCAAGCACCGTGCTGCCACCGACGACCCGCGCCGAGGCGATCACGCCGGCAAGGCCGAGCGAGCTGTCGGTCAGGGCGAGCCGGTCGGTGCCCGCGGTGAAGTCCATCACCACCGACCGGCCGCCCCCGCTGCCAAGCGCGAAGAGGTCGCTTCCGGCGCCGCCCCACACGGTGTCGGCCCCGTTGATGAGGAAGATCACGTCGTTGCCCTCCCCGCCGTCGATCAGGTCCGCACCGGCCCCGCCGAGGAGGGTGTCGTTGCCGGCCCCACCGAACAGCGTGTCGTTCCCCGCTCCTCCGTCCGCGATGTCGTTGCCGGCATCCAGCGACAGCAGGTCCGCCCCGGCCCCACCGAAGAGGGTGTCGTTGCCATCGCCGCCGAAGAGGGTGTCGTTGCCGTCGCCGCCGTCCGCGATGTCGTTGCCGGCGTCCAGCGACAGGATGTCGTCGCCCTCCTGGCCGAAGGCGGTGTCGTTGCCGGCGCCGCCGAAGAGGGTGTCGTTGCCGCCCTCGCCAAACAGCAGGTCGTCGCCGGCTCCGCCGGACAGGACGTCGCGGCCATCACCGCCGATCACCCAGTCGTCGCCGTCCTCGCCGAACAGCAGGTCGTCGCCGGTGCCGCCGAACACAAAGTCGTTGCCCGTGCCGCCGCCGACCGTGTCGTTGCCGGCCCCGCCGATCACGGTGTCGTTGTCCTCGCCGCCATGAACGACGTCGTCGCCCTCGTCGCCGGACAGCAGGTCGTTGCCGGTGGTCGAGGCGATGGTGTCGTTGCCGGCGCCGCCCGACAGCGTGTCGTCGCCCGGTCCCATCTTCATGTACTGCGCACTGGCGTCGCCGTAGGCTGCGTTGTTGCCTTCGCCGCCGCTGATCCGCGCCTCGCCCAGGACCACCGCGATGCTGACGTTGTCGAGGTTGACCTCGGTGCTGCCCGCCGCCCGCCGGGTGTCCAGGACGACCGCTGCGACGCCGTCGCCCTGGTCGGACGTGCCGCGGATGGTCACCGGGCCGGTGGTCGCCCCGCCGGAGCTGGCGGTCACCACGATCTGGCGCACCGTGACCGGTGTGGAGGAACCGAGCGCCCCGGTGACCGCCGGCATCTGGCTGGCGATCTGCTGAAGGGCCGCCTGTTCGGTCTCGTCGGCGCTGGCGGCGAGCGTCAGCAGGCTATTGCTGAGCGTCTGGCCGGCCACCGCGCTGCTCTGCTGCGTCGCCGGGCCGCTGGCAACCAGCCGGGTGCCCGCCGACACGCTGGCCGTCAGCATGGCTTCGCCGTCTTCCTCGGTCTGGTCGGTCAGCACCACCTCGGCGGACGCACCGGCCTGTTCCGATACCGCCTCGACGTCCACCCGCTCGTTGCCATCGCTGTCCACACTGCTTTGGTTGGTGACGTTGGTGCCGGAACCGGTCTCCACCGTGCGGAAGCGCTGCGTCACGTCGAGCGGAGCGGTGCGGTGCCCATCGGCGTCCACCGCCACCAGGATCAGATCGGTCAATGCGTTGTTCGGCAGCGGCACGTCGATCGTGAAGGCGGTCTCCCCGTCCCCGAG
This sequence comes from Azospirillum brasilense, assembly GCF_022023855.1. Classification (NCBI taxonomy): domain Bacteria; kingdom Pseudomonadati; phylum Pseudomonadota; class Alphaproteobacteria; order Rhodospirillales; family Azospirillaceae; genus Azospirillum; species Azospirillum brasilense. The sequence continues at coordinate 201,670 of NZ_CP059451.1, read as the reverse complement.
CTGGACCGAGGTCACCAGCGTGTCCTCCGGATCGAGGACGCCGTCGTTGTCCAGGTCGCGCCACGCCTCCACCTTCGAACCGGCGTCGGCGGTGCCGGTGAGCCGGGCCGTGGGGTCACCGGTGGTGCTGTCGTCGCGGGTGGCCGTGGCGAGCGCGATGGACGGCGGATCGTTGTCGGCGTTGCTCAGCGCCACATCCGCCGGATCGAGCCCGGCGTAGCGGCTGTCGGTGCTGGTGATCGCGCCGAGCACGAGGTCGTAGGCCTGCGCGCCATCGTTCACGCGGTCGTCCAGGCCGGTGACGGTGACCGTCTGCGGGGTGTTCCAGTTGGCTGCGGTGAAGGTCAGGCTGCCGACCGAAATCTGCGCCTCGCCGGGCTTCGAGACGGACAGCGGAATGGTCACGTCGCCGCGCGGTCGGGTCGCCAGGGCGATGGCGACGGTGACGGCGCCGCCGGCCTCGCTGCTCACCAGACCGGACGGGGTAACGGTGACGCCCGCCGCACCCAGCGTGTCGATGGAGAAGGCGGGCGAGGACGCCGTGGCCGCCGGCGCGTTGCCCGCCGCGTCGGTCCAGCCGGTGCCGAGCGTGACGGTGCGGCCCGTCGCCTCCACGTCCAGGTTCGGCGTCAGCGTGGCGGTGTAGACCAGCCCGTTGGAGCCCGCCTGGACCGTCAGGTTGGACAGGGTGGCGTCGCTCACCGACAGGTCGTCGAGCGCGAAGCCGACCGGCGCCTCGGTGAAGGTGATGGTGAGGGTCGCGGCGCCCGTCTCGTCCAGGCTGGTGTCGCTCAGCGTCAGGGTGGCGGACGGGACGGTGGTGTCCACCGTGACGGTGAAGGGCGACGAGGCCGTGGACACGTTGCCCGCTGCGTCGGTGGCTGTGGCGGTGAAGCTGTGCGTGCCCGCCGGCAGAACCGTGCCGGTGTAGTCGAAGGTCCAGGCGCCGGACCCGTTGGCGTTCGCCGTGCCGATGGAGTTCCCTCCCAGCTTGACGGTCACCAGGGCGTTGGCCTCCGCCGTGCCGCTCAGCACCAGTGTGGTGTCGTTGGTCAGGTGGTCGCTGGACGAGCTTCCGGTGTCGCTGGAGAAGCCGGTGATGGCCGGCACGGGGGGAGGCGCGTTGTCCACCGTGGCATTGGTCGTGTCCGCCCGCGTGGTGACGTTGCCCGCATTGTCGGTCACGGTGACCGAGACGTTGCGGTTGGCCGCCTCCAGCGAACCGGTGGTGATGGTGTGGGTGGCCGTCCAGACGCCGTTGCTGTTGGTCGCCGCGACCGCGGAGCCGCCGCCGAACTGGCTGAAGTCCACCGACACGCCGGCCAGCGTGTCGGTGTTGTTGTCGCCAGTAACCGTGCTGTCCCAGGTCATGGTGACCGTGTCGCCGGCCTTGTAGGCACCGCCCGGGCCCGAACCCCCGGAGATAAAGATCGCCGCGTCGGTCACCGTGGGGGCAACGTTGTCCACACTGGCGTTCGTACCATCCGCCCGCGTGGTGACGTTGCCGGCGTCATCGGTGACGGAGACCGATACGTTTCGGCCCGTGGCATCGATGGAGCCCGCGGTGATCGTGTAGGTCGCGGTCCAGACGCCGTTGCTGTTGGTCGCCGCGACCGCGGAGCCACCGCCGAACTGGCTGAAATCCATCATCACGCCGGCCAGCGTGTCGGTGTTGTTGTCGCCGCTGACCGTGTTGTTCCAGGTCATGGTGACGGTGTCGCCGGTCTTGAAAGCACCGCCTGTCCCGGTCCCACCGGAGATCGAGATGTTCGCGTCGGTGACGGTGGGCACGACGTTGTCCAGCGTGGCGTTGGTCGTGTCGGCCCGAGTGGTCGTGTTGCCGGCATCATCGGTGACGGTCACGGAGAGGTTGCGGCCCGCCGCGTCGACAGAACCGCCGGTGACGGTGTAGGTGGCGGTCCAGACGCCGTTGCTGTTGGTCGCCGTGACCGCGGAGCCGCCGCCGAACTGGCTGAAGTCCACGGTCACGCTGGCCAGCGTGTCGGTGTTGTTGTCGCCGGCGAGCGTGTTGTCCCAGGTCATGGTGACGGTGTCGCCGGCCTTGAAGGCGCCGCCGGTTCCGGTCCCACCGGAGATGGAAATGTTCGCGTCGGTGACGGTGGGGCCGACGTTGTCCACCGTGGCGTTGGTCGTGTCGGTCCCCGTGGCCGTGTTGCCGGCATCGTCCGTCACGGTGATCGAGACGTTGCGGTTGGCGGCGTCGACGGAGCCGGCCGTGATCGTGTAGGTCGCCGTCCAGATGTCGTTGTTTTGGGTCGCCGCGATCGCGCTGCCGCCGCCGAAGGCGGAGAAGTCGAACGTCACGCTGGTCAGGGAATCGGTGTTGTTGTCCCCCCCCACCATCCTGTTGTCCCAGGTCGCGGTGACGGTGTCGCCGATCTTGTAGGCCCCGCCGGTTCCGGTCGCGCCGGAGATCGCGATGAAGCTGTCCCTCGCCCACGGTTCCCGGTTGTCCACGAGGGCGTTGCTGCTGTCGATGCCGGTTTTCGTGTTGCCGGCGTTGTCGGTGGCGGTGACGGACACATTGCGGCCGGTGGCGTCGATGGAACCGCTGGTGATCGTGTGGGTGGCGGTCCAGACGCCGTTGCTGTTGGTCGCCGCGACCGCGCCGCCGCCGCCGAATTGGCTGAAGTCCACCGTCACACCCGCCGGCGTGTCGGTGTTGCCGTCGGCGGTGCCATTCCACACCACGGTGACGGTATCGCCGATCTTGTACGCCCCGCCGATCCCAGTCGCGCCGGAGATCGAAATGTTCGCGTCGGTGACAGTGGGCGCGATGTTGTCCACCGTGGCGTTGCTGGTGTCCGCTGTCGTCGTCGCGTTGCCGGCATTGTCGGTGACGGTCACCGAGACGTTGCGGTTGGTGGCGTCGAGGGAACCGGCGGTGATGGTGTGGGTCGCCGTCCAGACGCCGCCGTTGTTGACGCCGGCCACCGCGCTGCCGCCGCCGAAGGCGGAGAAATCGAACGCCACGCCGGACAGCGTGTCGGTGTTGTTGTCGCCGTTGAGCAGCGTGTCGTCCCAGGTCGCGGTGACGGTGTCGCCGATCTTGAAGGCGCCCCCGGTCCCGGCCGCGCCGGAGATCGACAAGTGGCCGTCGGTCACCGTGGGCGCCACGTTGTCCACCGTGACGTTGGTCGTGTCGGCCGTCGTCTTCGTGCCGCCACCCGCCAGCGAGGCGGAGACCGAGACGTTGCGGCTCGTGTCGTCGATGGAGCCGCCGGTGATGGTGTAGGTGGCTGTCCAGACGCCGTTGTTGTTCGTCGCGGCGACGGCCGTTCCGCCTCCGAACTGGCTGAAGTCCATCGTCACGCCGGCCAGCGTGTCGGTGTTGTTGTCGCCGCTCAGCGTGTTGTCCCACGTCGCCGTGACCGTGTCGCCGATCTTGTAGGCGCCACCGGTGCCGGTGCCGCCGGAGATGGCGATCGCCGCGTCCGTCACCGTGGGAGCGGCGACGTCCAGCGTTGCGTTGGTGGTGTCCGCCGTCGTCTTCACGTTGCCGGCGTTGTCGGTGACGGTGACCGACACGTTGAGGTTCGTGGTTCCGCCGGGTGCCGAAGTGATGGCGTGGGTGGCGGTCCAGACGCCGTTGCTGTTGGTCGCCGCGACCGCGGAGCCGCCGCCGAACTGGCTGAAGTCCACCGTGACACCGGCCAGCGTGTCGGTGTTGTTGTCGCCGCTGACCGTGTTGTTCCACGTCATCGTGACGGTGTCGCCGATCTTGTAGGCGCCGCCGGTTCCCGTCCCGCCGGAGATGGAAATCGCCGGATCGGTTGCCTTGGGCGCCTGATTGTCCAGGATGGCGTTAGCGGCGTCGGCGGTGGTGGTCTTGTTGCCGGCGTTGTCGGTGACAGACACGGACACGTTGCGGTTGGTGGCGTCGATGGAGCCGGCCGTGATGGTGTAGGTCGCGGTCCAGACGCCGTTGCTGTTGGTCGCCGCGACCGTCGAACCGCCGCCGAACTGGCTGAAGTCCATCGTCACGCTGGTCAGCGTGTCGGTGTTGTTGTCACCGCCCAGCGTGTTGTTCCACGTCGCCGTGACCGTATCGCCGATCTTGTAGGCGCCGCCGGTGCCGGTACCGCCGGAGATGGCGATGTTGGCGTCCGTCACCGTGGGCGCCACGTTGTCCAGCTTGTGGTTGGCGGTGTCGGTCAGCGTCTTGCTGTTTCCGGCGTTGTCGGTGACCGTGATCGAGACGTTGCGGCCGGTGGTGTCGAGGCTGCCGGCGACGATGGTGTAGGTCGCGGTCCAGACGCCGCCGGTGTTCGTCATGGCAACCGCGGAACCGCCGCCAAACTGGCTGAAGTCCGCCGTCACGCCGGCGATCGTGTCGGTGTTGTCGCTTCCGTCGCCGCTGCCGCTGTTGTCCCAGATCGCCGTCACCGTGCTGCCGATGCGCAGCGTGCTGTTCGTGCCGACCAGCGACGCCTGGCCCGCCATGTTGCCCAGCGTCAGCGTGGGCGCCACATTGTCCACCGTGGCGTTGGTGCCGTCGGCCCGCGTGGTGCTGCCCGAGGCCGCGGTCGCGGTGACCGACACATTGCGGTTGGTGGCGTCGATGGAGCCGGCCGCGATGGTGTAGGTCGCGGTCCACAGCCCGTTGTTGTTCGTCGCGGCGACCGCAGAGCCGCCGCCGAACTGGCTGAAGTCCATTGTCACGCCGGTGACGGCGCCGGTGTTGTTGTCGCCGGTGGCGGTGTTGTCCCAGGTCGCGGTGACGGTGTCGCCGATCTTGTACGCGCCACCGGTGCCGGTACCGCCGGAGATGGCGATGTTCCCGTCCGTGACGGTCGGACCGGTCTGGGCGGCCCCCATCCGGATGTCGGCGAAGGCGCCGGTGTCGGTGACCGAGAAGGTCGTCAGGCTCGGCGCGTTGGTGAAGGTGATGACGACGTCGCTCCCTCCCCCGAAGGTGCCGTCCTTGTCCCAGTCCACCGTCAGCGTCTTGGTGCCGCTGTCGTACTGCAGATGGCTGGAGGAGAGGGCCTTGGCGGCGCCGCCGGTCAGCCGGATGACATCGCCGCTTTCCAGCGTCGTGATGATGTCGCCGTTGGGGTCGAGGAAAACGTCGTCCCCGGCGCCGCCGTTGAGCACGTCGGTGCCGGCCTCGCCGTTGAGCGTGTCGTTGCCGGCCCCGCCGTTGAGCGTGTCGTCGCCGTCGCCGCCTTTGAGCGAGTCGCCCTGCACCGTGCCGGTGAGCACGTCGGACCCGCCGCCGCCGTTCATCGTGAGGCCGCCCGAGAGCGTCACGGCGGATGCGTCGATTTTCAGCCCGGTGAGGGTGGTCTGACTGCTGTATCCGCCCGTGATGGCAACGGTGAGGGTGTTGTTCGAGTCCGTCAGGGTGCCGGGAAGAACCAGCGTGTCGCCAGGCGTCGTGCTGTAGAAGCGGATGATGTCGTTGCCGTCCCCGGTGTCGATGAACTCGCCGGCGCCGAGTTCGGAGCCGCTGGTGTAACCGATGACGTCGTTCCCGGCTCCGCCGACGATGGAATCGTTTCCAGCCCCGCCGACGATGGTGTCGTTGCCGTCGCCGCCCTGGATCGTGTCGTTGCCGTTGCCGCCCTGGATCGTGTCGTTGCCGGCCTCGCCATTGAGTACGTCGTTGCCGTCACCGCCCAAGAGGCTGTCGTTGCCGCCACCTCCGTTCAAGGTGTCGTCGCCAAGTTCGCCGTACAATTTGTCGTCGCCCGCACCACCGTCCAGGCTGTCGTTCCCATTGCCACCCATCAGGCTGTCGTTGCCGTCACCGCCGACGATGGTGTCGTTGCCGTTACCGCCGTTGATGGTGTCGGCGCCGTCGCCGCCGAGGAGGCTGTCGTTGCCGTCGTTGCCATTGATCACGTCGTTGCCGGCGGTGCCGGTCAGCGTGTCGTTGTTGGCGCCGCCGGTGAGGGTGTCCAGCGCATAGGCATAGCTTTCAAACGCCAGCGAAGTGGCTTCTAGGCTTCCTATTCCAACCTCCAGGGTCCAGTTCGCCCCGATGGCGAAACTGCCCGTCCGATCAGTGGAGGCGGCGACGTCCGCCCCGGTCGCTTCGGCCAAGGCGGCGATGAAGGACGCGCCGTTTCCGCTCGCCACATCGCAGCCGTAGAGCAGCAGGTCGCCCGTTTGCGTCAGCGCGCCGCCGAGCGCGGCCAGTTCGGCGGAGCGGTCCGCCACGGCGGCGGTGTCGAGCAGGAGCGCGCCCAGCCGGACCTGTCCAGCGGCGCCGTGGCTCAGCACATGGATGGCGTCATAACCCGACCGCCCCGCCGCCCAAGCCGCCATCTGGGCCAGCCCATCCGCCGAGCCGTCGAGGAGCACGATCTCGATCCCCGCCGCCACGCCCGCCATGAGTGTCTGCCAATCGACAAGGCCGGTATCGATGAACACGGCCTCCATGCGCCCACCGTTGGCGGTGGGATCGGCAGGACGCGGAATCGTCCAAGTGACGGCGGAAGCGATGAGGTTGGTCGTGTCCATCACTGTGCCCTTGCTGTTTCCATCACTTAGGGCAACCGGCCTATCGCATTCGCGTGACGATTGTTTTGCAATAGATAGATTGCCTACAAATTTCTATCTATCAGAAGGCCTATTGCGTGTTCAATCGACAGAGCGTTATGTCAAAAATTGAAATATTTTGTCACAACGCCATAAAATCCCGCAGGCTCTGTTGCAAGCTCTTGCTGCAGGCGCGTGATGATGGCCACCGGCATCACTGCCGATGCAACGCGGCCTGAGGTTCGAACTGCTGGCTGATGAACTGCACGGCCTGGGCGAGCACGCCAAGTCCGCTGTTGAAGGCGCGTTCGGCGAGACGTGTCTCGCCCCGCATGTCCCGCGTGATGCAGCGTGTTGCACGGAGGTGGCCGGGGTTACAGTTCCGCCTGACTCACCCCCATGATCAGGCGACGCGGACAGAGTTCGGGCGTCCGAGGTCGAGCATGCGGTTGAGGGCCGCGGCGGCGATGGCCACCTCGGTCGCTTGCGCCTCATCGGGGTCACTACACGAAAGTGCGCAAATTGTCCGGGAGGTGAGAACGCGGCATGAACTTAAGCTCAGCTACGCGTTATCGTTCCCCTGCTGAGTGGCGAAAGCGGCGGCTTAGGCGGACCGTGCCGGAACCGCTCCTTTCCGATGTCATGAGAACGGGGAGTTTATCTACGGCAGCACCGCCGAAACGATCAAGCTGACACGAAGGCTGACGGAACCCAACGGAGAGCTTGCTGCGCAGGCTGAGCCTTCCTGGTGGGTTCCGAGATGCATGAGCAGCGATGTCGGTGGAGACCGCCGGTAAGCGACCGTCCAGAGCGGTTGTGGAATTCTGATCAGTGCACTTATTCGGGTGTGGGAGAAATCGCGACGGTGACGCGGCCACGGACCTGCCCGTCGAGCAGGCTGGCGGCGGTGGGAATCACATCGGACAAGGCGATCTCCCTCGTCAGGCCATCCAGCTTAGCCGGATCAAGGTCATCGGCCAGGCGGCGCCAGGCCTCGATCCGCAATTCCCTGGGGCACATGACGCTGTCGACCCCGGCCAAGGTCACGCCGCGCAGGATGAAGGGTGCCACGGTCGTGGGCAGCGACATGCCACCTGCAAGACCGCAGGCAGCCACCGTGCCGCGATATTTCATGGCCGCGCAGACATTCGCGAGGATCTGGCCGCCAATGACATCCACGGCACCGGCCCAACGTTCCTTGGCTAACGGCTTGCCGGGGTCCTGGAACTGCTTGCGGTCAAGCACCTCCTTGGCGCCTAGCGCCTTGAGGTAACCGGCCTCCTCCGGGCGGCCGGTGACGGCCACCACCTCGTAGCCGAGCTTCGACAGCAGGGCGACGGCGACGCTGCCGACCCCGCCGGCGGCGCCGGTGACCAGAACCTCCCCCTTGTTCGGCGTGACGTCATGCCGTTCGAGCGCCATGACGCAGAGCATGGCCGTGTAGCCTGCCGTCCCGATTGCCATCGCCTGACGGAGCGTGAACGGGCTTTGCAGCGGGACCAGCCAGTCGCCGTTGACGCGTGCTTTTTCCGCAAGGCCGCCCCAGTGCTGCTCGCCGACACCCCAGCCGTTGAGGACGACCTTGTCGCCGGCCTTGTAGGCGGGGTGTGCCGAATGCTCCACGACACCTGCGAAGTCGATACCCGGAACCATGGGATAGCTGCGGACCACCGGCGCCTTCCCGGTGATCGCCAGAGCATCCTTGTAGTTCAGCGTCGAGTGGGCGACGCGGACGGTCACGTCGCCCGCCGGCAGGCGGTCGTCATCGACGGTGGACAGGCCGGCGCGGACGTCCGCGCCGTCCTTCTCGATCAAGATGGCTTGAAACATTGAACCCTCCTACGGGTTGGGTGCGGGTGACGTCCAAAGACGCCCGGTCTATGCCTGAAGATGCAAGGCCGCGAAGAAGCCGCGGGAAAAGGCGTCGAGAGGGGCGGGGCTTCGTTCCAGCTTTGCCCGCAGCACGGCACCCTCCCAGCCGATCCAGAAGAACTCGGCCAAGTGATCGCAATCCAGATCGATCCCAATTTGTCCGGCCGCTTGCGCTGCCCGCAGACAGTGGGATGTGCGGGCCTGCCAATCCAGAAAGACGAGATTCAGCTTTTCACGGAACGGCTCGGGAAGCGTGCCCATTTCCTGGCCGAGATTGCCAACCAGGCATCCACGGCGGAAGTCGAACCGCGCCATGCCCGCCTTGGCATCCTCGACGAAGTCGCGCAGACGCTGCAGCGCAGGACGGGACTCGTCCAGGAACCAGCGGTCCAGCTTCCGCGCGAAGTATTCCGCATAGGCAGCGATCAGCGTACCGCCGAACTCTTCCTTGCTGCCGAAGTAATAATAGAAAGATCCCTTCGGCACGCCCGCCGACGCCAGGATTTCCTCGATGCCGACGGCGGAAAATCCTTTTTCCGTGAGTATGGCGACGCCGGTCCTGACCAACCTCTCCCTGGTGTCGAGATAGGCGCCATCCTGCTTCGGAGGGCGCCCCCGTCGGCGAGGCTTCAAAGATGGGTCGGTCGTGTTCATGTCCACAATTATAGACCGACCGTCTATAAAATTAAAGCGCCAATTTTACGTGGCGCACGGCGCCGCCGTTCGATCGCGCGGGGACAGCGCGATTGAGCCGATGTGACGGTAAGGCCGTCCATCACATCGGCTCTTGCCCCGGTTCTCACGCAGGTTGGCTGAAGACCGCAACGGGTGGTAGGCTTCCTTTGAACCGCTCCACCTCGGCAACCCCGGTGTGCCCGCAGTTGGCCTGCGCCAGCTTCGAGGTCGACAGCCCGGTCGTCAGGTTGTTGACGTCCCCGTACCGGCACAGGCTGCCGATTTCCCGCGCGTTCGCCGGGTCGAACCAGCCCCCCTCGTTGATGCGGATCACACCGCGGCAGATGTCGTCGGTGACTTTCAAACCGGCGAGGATCTGGCCACGGTCGTTGAAGACACGGACCACATCGCCGTCCGACAACCCGCGCGCCCGCGCGTCCTCCGGATGCATCCAGCAAGGCTCCCGGCCGGCGATGGCGTAGCTCTGCCGATTGACGGTCCCGCAGAGCTGGGAGTGGAGGCGCATCTGCGGGTGGTTGGCGGCCACATGCAGGGGATAGCGGGTCGACGGGCCCCCCAGCCGTTCCACCGGCTCCATCCAGGTGGCGTGCGGCGGGCAGTCGTCATAGCCGTACTTCTCGATGGCCGCGGAATACAGTTCGAACTTGCCCGACGCCGTCCCCAGCGCGTTCAGCAGGGGATCGGCGCGGAAATCGGCATGGCGAACGAAATCGGCCTGCTCCTTGCCGAGCGGAAATTCCAGCGGCTTGTTGCTGTCCCAGAAGACGTCGAAGACCGGCATCTCCATGCCCTTGGCGCGCGATTCGATCTTGGCGGATTCGTAGATGCCGCGGATCCAGTCCATCTCGCTGAGGCCCTGGGTAAAGGCGTAGCCCTTGCCCAGCTTGTCGGCGATGGCGGCGAATATGTCGAAATCGTTGCGCGCCTCGAAGACCGGATCGACGATCTTCTTCATCGGGACGATGTGACTCAGGGCGTAATCCCCGACCTGCTCGATGTCGTTGCGCTCGTAGGAGGTCGTCGCCGGCAGCACGATGTCGGCATGGCGGGCCGAGGCGGTCCACTGCGCATCCTGAACGATGAAGGTGTCGAGCTGGCGCCACGCGCGCAGCATCTCGTTGCGGTCCTGCTGATGGGAGAACGGATTGCCGCCGGCCCAGTAGGCGAGCTTGATCAGCGGAAGCGTGATCTCATGCCCGTTGAACTGCATCGTCTTGCCGGGATTCAGCAGGGTCTCGACCAGACGCGAGACCGGGATCGACACCGCCCCGCTCTGCGCCAGCCAGGCCGCCCCATCGCTCGCCTGACCGGACGCGTCGTCGATCGCCTTGAGGATCGGCGTGGTATGGGTCGGCGCTCCGCCTGAGGCATAGTGATAGCTGAGGCCGTAGCCGCCCCCCGGCAGGCCGATCTGCCCCAGCATGGCGGCCAGCGTGATCAGCATCCAATGGATCTGTTCGCCATGATGCTGGCGCTGCGTCGAATAGCCGAGCGCCAGCATGGTCCGTTTGGCGGCAAAGCGGCGCGCCAGATCGCGCAGCGTCTCGGCGGGCAGGCCGCAGATGCCGGCGGCCCAGTCGGCGCTCTTCGGCGTTCCGTCGGTCTTGCCCAGCAGATAGGGCAGGAACTTGTCGAAACCGTTGGTGTAGCGGTCGAGGAAGTCCTGGTTATGCAGCTTCTCGGTGTAGAGGGTGTGGGCGATGCCGAGCATCATCGCCACGTCGGTCTGCGGACGCGGCGCCAGCCATTCGCCGTTCAGCTCCTTGCAGGTCTCGGTGCGGACCGGGTCGATGCAAAGGACCTTCGTCTTGGCCGCCTTCATCATCGCGATGCCGGGCCAGGCGCCATGGTCGGCGACCTGCCAGGAGATCTGCGAGCTGTTGAGCGGGTTGCAGCCCCAGAACACCATCAGCTCGCAATGTTCGGCGAGGTTCTTCCAGGTGGTGCACTGCTCATACACCTCGATCGAGCCGGACACATAGGGCAGGATCACCTGCGCGGCGCCGGTGGAATAGTCGCCGGAGCTGTTGGTGTAGCTGCCGGTCAGGTTCAGCATGCGGCGCAGCAGCGTCTGGCAATTGTGCAGCTTGCCGGGGCTCTTCCAGCCATAGGAACCGGCGAAGACCGCCTGCTGGCCGTGTTCGGCGCGGACGCGCGTGATCTCGCGGGCGACCAGCTCGATGGCCTTGTCCCAGCTCACGCGAACGAAATCGCCGCTGCCGCGCCCATCGGGATCGGCGCCGGGCCCCTGCTCCAGCCAGGCGCGGCGCACCATGGGATAGCGGATCCGCGATTCCGAGTAGATCGAATCCATCACGCCGGGAAGCTGCGGCGACGGGGACGGATCGCCTTCCCACGGGATGAATTCGGTCACGCGGCCGTCCGCGACCTTGCCGTAGAAGACGCCCCAGTGGCAGCCGGACAGGATCTTCCTGGGCGCCGCCTGTGCGATCGCGCCGCGGGCGAGCAGCGGCAGGCTGGAGAGCCCCAATGCCGCCGCTGCGGATCCCTTGAGGAAGGCCCGTTTGGAAAGCAGCGGACCGCCGGTCATCGTCAAGTTCTTTGTCGTGTTCATGGTCTGACCTTTCAGATCGCTGCGGTCGCGCGGCCACCGTCCACCGTCGCGGAACCATCCGCGATCCGGTCGAGCAGCGAGAGCAGGAAGCGCGCGAGATTGCCGTAATAGCCGACGTCGTCGGCCCTGATGAGCGCCCCGGCGAAGCGGCCGGTCCAGACCCGCATCTGGTCCAGCAGGTCGGCGACCGTCGTGGCCCGCCGCTGCCGCATCGCCTCCGCCAGCGCCGCCAGTTGGATCGCCACATGGTCGGGCAGTTCGGCACAGTCCGCCCCGACCCGCATGTCGAGATCGCGCAACGCCGCCTGCATGCGGTCGACGGCGGGGCCGCAGAGCCGCCCGGTGCCGTCCCAAAGGCTGGCGTAGGGCGGAACGGACCGCTGGCGGAAAATCCCTTCGAACAGGGCGGTGTGCCGCCGCTGGACCGCCAGGGTCACGTCCGCCACCGAACCGGCGGCAAGCAGCTGGCAGAGGGCGTCCGCCGCGGCGGGCTGGCCGAGCTCCTCGCCGAACCGGCGCAGGGCGATCTGCCCCGGCATCGTGCGCGCCGCCTCGACCTGTTCGATGGTGGGGGGCGACAGGAACTGCCGCGCCAGCCAGTCGGTGACCGCAACGAGGTCCGTCTCCCCGGAAAAGGCGTGCGTCATGGCTCCACTCATTTCGCCGCCTCCTTGCCGTTCGGGCGCAGATCCTTCGAGTGGTTCTGCAGGTAGGTGAGGATCAGCCGGTACTGGTCGTCGTTGAAGGATGTGAAGCGCTTCATCGCCTTCAGCGTTCCGACCCACTGGTTGGCGGTGAAATGCTGCTTGTCCGGCAGCACATGGCAGGCGGAGCACGCCTTCTGGAAGGTCGCCTGGCTGTAATCCCACAGCGCTTTACGGTCCGCGTTCAGGTTGGCGGCGTCGGACCACAGGGTGACCTCGACCGGGACCCAGGACTGGCCGGTGTCGGCGTCGGTTTCCGGCTTGCCGCGCTTCACGGCCGCCGCCGCCGCTTGGTCGAGCACGGCGAGCATCACGCGATGCCCCTTCGACTGATAGACGACCGACGGCGCCTCCGCCATCTGCCAGCCCTTCAGCACCAGCTCCAGCCGGTCGGCGTTGCGGGCGGCGACATGCACCGGGGCGCCGCCCAGCAGCTTGCCCTGCTCCGGGACCGATCCGCCGACACCCGCCTGTTCGAGCCACACCGGCTTGGTCGCCACCACCCAGACGTCGCCGCCCTGGGCGATGGCCTGCTCCGGCGTGGTCGGCAGCGTCGGCGCGGCGGCGACGGCGTTGCGGAGCATCACCAGCTTGTCGGTCCGGTTGGGCTCCGGCATGCCGGGCGCGGGCTTGTGGACGGCGGGAAGATGCTTCAGGTAGACGGCCATCGCCAGCAGGTCCTCGCGCGGAAGCTGCGCGGTGTTCTTGACGACCTCCGCCATGTCGCCCGCCGCCGTGCGGCCGATGGGACTGACGCCGGTGTGTAGGTAGTTGGCGATCGCGTTGACCGACCAGAAGCCGATCCCGGTCTCGTCGGGGGAGATGTTGGGGAAGTAATCGACGCCGTCGGGGGACTTGCCGCCGCCGTAGCGCTGGCTTGCGATGACGTTCCCCATCAGGCCGCGCGACGAATGGCATTCGGCGCAATGGCCCGGCCCCTCCACCAGATATTCGCCGCGCCGGTACTGGGCCGCGTCGACACCGGCCGGAACCGGGCTTTCCTCGCCGCGCTTGCCGTCGAGGAAGGCCAGCCTCCAGACGCCGACGCCGCGCCGCATGGCATAGGGGAACTTCAGGTCGTGGTCCGGCACCTTGTTGCCGACCGGCTTCAGGCTGCGCAGGTAGGCGTAGAGGTCGCGGACATCGGTGCCGCTCAGCCGCTGGTAGGAGGTGTAGGGGAAGGCCGGATAGAGGTTCCGGCCGTCGGGCCAGGCTCCGCCCGGCCCGACGCCTTCCCGTAGCGCGCGGTCGAACTGGGCCAGCGTCCAGCCGCCGATGCCGGTCTCCGGATCGGGCGAGATGTTGGGCATGTGGAACACGCCGAACTGCGTGTCGAGCGCCCAGCCGCCGCCCAGGACGGTGTCGTCCTCCTGGCCGGGGGTCTTGTGGCAGGTCGAGCAGTCGGAGGCGACGAAGACCTTGCGCCCATTGGCGAGGTCGGCTCCGCCCTCGTCCGGCAGGGTCCGGCCCGGGTGGGTGGCGGACCATGTCCACGGAGAGGTCAGCACCACGAAGCCCAGCACGCCCAGCAGCGCCGCGCCCCCGGTGAGACGGTAAAGGGTCTTGCGATGAAGAGCCATGTCGTGTGCTTCCTTCGAATGGTACCGACCGATGGAAGCAGCGTAGCGACGGTGGCGGCGCCATAGGCGTCACGCCTGTGAGCAAGATGTAAACGCGATGTAAACGACGATGCCCTTTACACCGGCCGCACCGGCCGTAAGCTGGCCGTCTGGAGTCCGGGGGCCGGGGTCCGGAACCTCGACGGTGCAATGGCTGGAGGATGGGTGCGGATGAAGCGGCGGGCCGAATGGTTGACCGACGCCCTTCGGGCCGAATGCGGGGCGCTGGTCGACGAGGGTATCCGGCTGGCCAAGCAGAAGGGCTATGCCGACCAGACCAGCTCCATGCGGGCGGCCTGGACCGAAGCCACCGTTGCGCTCAACGAGGGCCTTGCCGCCTATCTGTCCGACCCGTTGCGCCGGGATGGGCACAGCGGCCACAACAATTATCGCACCGACCCGCGTTTCGACCGGCTCCGCCACATCGCGCAGGCGCACCATGACGCCGGGATCCCGCTGGAACTGAACAACGGCATGCTCAAGCTGTACCGGTGCGCCTACCGCAACCGGCTGGGCGGCCTGCCGGACGGTGCGCGGGAGTTCGGCAGCGGCGACGCCTTCCGGGCGAGGCTCGACGATTTCTTCGACGAGGTCGAGCTGGCGATGCTGGTTCCCTGGGCGGTGGCCGCGCCGCAGGAGGAGGCATTGAGCGACAGCCTGCGGCGGCTGACGCGCGAGCGCGACCAGTATTTCGCGGCCCTGGAAAGCCTGCGCAATCCGGTGTTCATCCTGGACGAGGACGGCCGGCTGCTGACCGCCAACCGGGCGGCCCTGCAATTCTTCCTCGACATGCCGGAGGCCGGTGCGTTGACCTACCGTCTGGCCCTGCAACCGCACCGCAGCGAACTCCAGGCGGTGGTGGACCAGATCGTCGCCACTCCGGGCACGGAGTGGAATTCGATCTGGATGCAGACACGCCAGGGCAGTCGCTGCTTCGACATCCGCCTGCGGTCGGTCGAGGATACGGTCCACAAGCTGCGGCCCTGGCAGATCATGCTGCTGCACGACGTGACCGAGCATCGTCAGGCGATCCGCAGGGCGCGCGAGGCGGAACGCACCATGTCGCTTTTCCTGGCGGCGATGTCCCATGAAATCCGCGCGCCGCTCCACAGCGTCCTGGGGGCCGCAAGCCTGATGAAGGGGGCCAGCCCGGAAAAGCAGGAGGAACTGGTCGAGCTTCTGGACATCGCGGCCCGGTCGCTGAACACGACCCTGGAGAATGTGCTCAGCTTCTCACGTTTCGAGCATCAGGCGCCGCAACCGCGTCCGGTCGCGGTGTGCCTGCGCGAGGCTCTGGGCGATCTGGTGCGGATCAAGGACATTCCCGCCCGTCAGCTGGGCGTGCCCCTGCGCCTGGAGATGGCGCCGGGCCTGCCGGAGCATGTCCGGCTGGATTGGTCGATGATCCAGCAGATTCTGGGCAACCTGATCCAGAACGCCCTGCGCCATGACGACGGCCGTGGGGTGCTGGTCGGCCTGCGGGTGGAGGACGGCATGCTGGTCTTTCGGGTCGCCGACCATGGGCCGGGCATGCCCGAGGAGATCCGCGACATGCTGGCGCAAGCCCCCGTCGGGCTGCGGCCCCGGACGACGGGGCGCAACGGATCCGGTCTCGGCCTGGCCATCGCACAGCGCATGACGCTGGCGCTGGGAGGCGGCATCGCCGTTCTCGACCCTCGGGAAGGGGCCGTCGTCGAAGTGCGCCTGCCGCTGGTCGTGGCATCCCCGGCAGAGCCGCCGGCCCGGCAGAGCATGCCGGACGACCGTCTCCACCAGAACTGCCTGATGGTCGACGACGACCCGATCAATGCCCAGGTCACCGCCGCCATGCTGGATCGCATGGGTCTGTCGGTGGACCACGCCCAGACCCTGGAACAGGCGCACGCCCTGCTGCTTGCGGCCCCGGACGCCTATGGCGTCTTCCTCCTCGATTACCGGTTGCCGGACGGCACCGGACCGGACTTCGCCCGCGAGATCCGTCGCAATCCGGCTTTGGCGGAAGCCTCGATCATCCTGTTGAGCGCCAACGCCGATTGGGTCCGCGCCTCGCCAGCCGACGCCGGATTGTTTCAGGCCATCCTGGAGAAGCCGCTGGACGCGACCGCGCTGGGCAAGGCCATCCGCGGCAAGGCGGCGCGACCGGCAGTGGGGGCGGGCGGCCTGCTCGACGGTCTGTCGCCGACCGCCCGGCGGCGGATGGCGGAAGCGTTCACCCGTGGCTGGACTGAGTTCCGTACGACGCTGGAGGTCGCCGACCCGGCGGAGGGGGATGCCGCCCTTGCCGCTCTCGCCCACAAGCTGGCGAGCGGAGCCGCGACCTTCGGTCTGGACGAAATCGCCGACCGGCTGCGCCGGATCGAAGCGGCGCATGAGGATGGCACCGTCGGCGCGGCGACGCGGGCCAAAGAGCATGGTTCCCTGCTCGCATGCTCTCTCCCACCGGATTGGCGGAACCGCTTCGCAGAGGACTCCTCAGCGTGACCGAGACCGCCGACATTCTTCTCATCGACGACGACGTCCTGATCCAGTTGATGGTGGAGGATGTGGTCACGCAGATGGGGCATCGCTTCCATTGCGCCGCCGACGGCGAGCAGGCGCGGGCCGCACTGAAACGGCAGCGGTTCGATCTGGTGATCCTGGACCGGCGGCTGCCGGACACCGACGGCCTGCTGCTCGCCCAGACCATCCAGGCCGAAGCCAGGGCACCCTTCATCGTACTGTCCAGCCTGTCGGCCTCGCACGACCAACTGCTTGGCTTGGGGCTGGGCGCCCTCGACTACATCTGCAAGCCGGTCGAGCCGGCCTTGCTGCGGGCGCGCATCGCCAAGCACATCGACGCGCCGCGCGAAGCGCATGAGGAAAGGGTCGTGACCGTCGGCAAGGCCGTTCAACTCAACACCCAGACCCGCCGGCTGTCGGTCGGCGGGCGGACCGAAGTCCTGTCCCCGGCCGAAAGCCGGCTGCTCGTCCATCTGATCCACACGCTCGACCGGCCGTCGGATCGGCTGGAGATCAGCAAGGCGATCTGCGGGCGGGAGTGGGTGTATGGAGACCGCACCGCCGACGTGTTGGTATCACGCCTTCGCCGTCGACTTGCCGGAAGCGAGGTGGAGATCGTCACGGTCCATGGGCTTGGGTATCTGCTGACCGCCAAGCCGGATGCGTAGGTTAATGCCCGTCCTCAGGAGAATGGACCCGTGTACAATTGTCCCGCCGCGGCATTTTCACCTGTTCATGGTGCCGCACTTATATGCCGCAATGGGCCTTGCACCAAGCTCTGGCTTGGGCGGGCAGCTATCCCCACAGTGATGGTGTGGAAACCAGGGCCGAGCGGATCGGCTCCAAGCATCAAGAGGGACAGCCATGGATCACTGTGCCGGAATCGACGTCTCGTCGGAACAGAGCAGCGTGTGCGTGGTTCAATCGCCTCGTCTTCGTCATCAGACACCTTCCCGTTCCACTCGGAGCTTAGCTGAGGTGTCCACCGAGCCAGGGTGAATCTGTCCGAACCTTGTCACCCTGATGCGGCGTGGCGGTTAGCGCTTACAGCCGGCTGGATTGGGCCTTCGAACTGCACCATCGCAAGATACCATTGATCGGACAGCGCTTTTGCGAGGCTGTCGGCGGTGGGGAAGGACCGGCACAGCAACGCGTCGCCATGGACGAACCGTTCGCGCAAGCTTTCGATCGTCATCGCGATCAGCAGGCGCAGGACGCCCTCGAACCTGCCGCGTTCCTCCACGCCGAAGGGCTGTCCGCGACGGCGGGCGACAGCGACGATGATGCGGTCGACCCATTCGGAATTCATCCGCTCGCGCATGCGCAACACCTCGGGATTCCGCGTGGCCAGTTCCGAGAACAGGCTGTAGAAGCCTGCGTTCGCCTCATAGGCGCGGCAATAGTCGGTGTTGGCGGTCAAGATCGCCTCGTAGCTGCTTCGTGGCCCCTTCGATACGGTGCGGCGGTGGGTGACATATTCGAAGAACAGGTTGACGAGGACGACGGCGCATTCGTCCATGTCTTTGAAATGATTGTAGAAGGTTCCGCGTGACAGCCCAGCTTCGTCCAGCAGGGCCTCCACCGTCATCAGCTTTCCCCGTGTGGTGCGCAGGTGGCGGGCGACTAGGGAGAGCAGCATGTAGCGCGTCCGCTCCCGCTTTGGGCGCGTCCGCTCCCGGCTCTTGACTGCCAGCACCTCTTCAAAGAAGAGAGGGGGAACGGTTTCATCCCGCTCAGGCCCGCTGCCCTGAATTTTCTCATCCTGCTGCATTTTTATGCCCTCGCTCCCCAACCACCATGGCCCCGACAAAAATGTTCTGCGAACTGACGTTCACAGCTTGACGAAGGCCATTTTTACACATAGCGTCATATTTAGACAATGCGTCATCACTGGGCAGGCCGATGATACCTACGATGGTGGATGTCAATAAACCCTCCAGCGGCACCTTGAACAGGGAAGCTTTTTCGAAAGCGAAGGCGACCGGTGCGACGATCGAGTTCCAATCCGTCCGCAAGGCCTATGGATCGATAACAGCACTGCACGATTTTTCTCTGACCATTCATCCCGGCGAGTTCCTGACGATCCTCGGGTCGAGCGGATCGGGGAAAACGACGGCTCTGAATGCACTTGCGGGTTTCTCCGGGGCGGACTCGGGCGACATCCTCATCGACGGCAAGTCGGTGATCGACGAGCCGCCGGAGCGCCGGAATCTGGGGATGGTGTTCCAGAACTATTCCCTGTTCCCGCACATGACGGTGTTCGACAACATCGCCTTCCCGCTGCGGATGCGCCGCGCCCCGCGTAGTGAGATCAACGAACGGGTGGAGCGGGTCCTGGAGATCGTCCGGCTCGGCGCGCTCGCCAAGCGGATGCCCCGCGATCTCTCCGGTGGACAGCAGCAGCGAGTGGCTTTCGCCCGCGCCATCGTGTTCGAACCGCCCGTCCTGTTGATGGACGAGCCGCTCGGCGCGCTCGATCTCAAGCTGCGCGAAGCGCTGCAGTTCGAGATCAAGGAAATCCAGCATCAGCTCGGCTGCACCGTGGTCTATGTAACTCACGATCAGCGCGAGGCGCTCGCCATGTCGTCGCGCATCGTCGTTCTGCGCGACGGCCGGATCGAGCAGGTCGGCACCCCGTCCGAAATGTACGACGCGCCGAAAAGCCGCTTCGTCGCCGATTTCATCGGCCAGACCAACCTGCTGGCCGCCGATCTGTCGACGGCCGGATCGGTGTCCATTTCCGAACTGGGCGCCGTTTACCGGGATGCGGACTCCCAGGCCCGCCAAGGGGCTTGGTACGCCAGCGTTCGTCCCGAAAAGCTTCAGCGCCGCCCGGCCGAAGGGGCGGACATTGCCGTGGGCGTGACCGTTCAAGAAGCGGTGTTCCTCGGCGACGTGATCGAGTACAGCGCCCGCACCGCCCATGGTGCGCTCATCCACTTCCGGGAACAGAGACGCGACAGGGATCGGATCCCGGAACGCGGCGAGACGATCAGTCTCGTCCTGCGACCCTCCGACGTCGTCCTCGTTCCGGATCTCGCCAAGACCGGTCGCTAAAGAACTGATTGGGAGTGCCGTTATGAAGAAGCTGCTGTGGAGCCTCTCCGTTGGAGCGGCGATTGTCGGCGGTGCCGGCGACGCCGCCCTGGCCCAGTCCGGCAACAAGTCGATCACGATCGCCAATTACGGCGGTGCGTGGGCGGAAACCCTGAACCGCATCTGCATCGAGCCGTTCACCAAGGAGACCGGCATCACCGTCACCCAGGCGGCGACCGAAGACTCCCTTGCCCAGATCCGCGTCCAGCAGACCACCAAGAACATCCTGTGGGACATTGCGCCCACCGAACGTTCGGGCTTGCCGGTCTCGTCCAAGAATGGCTGGCTGGAGCCGATCGACTGGTCGGTGGTCGACCCGGACAACAAGCTCCCGCCGGTTGCCCGCAAACAGTACGCCATCGGCGCAATCGCCTATTCCACCACGATCGGCGTGCGCACCGATAAGCTGCCGGAAGGCAAGAGCTTCGGCGGCTGGAAGGACTTCTGGGACGTCAAGACCTTCCCCGGCCCGCGCACACTGCGCAACTCCCCGGCGGAAAATCTCGAATTCGCCCTGATCGCCGACGGCGTAAAGCCGTCCGAAGTCTATAACGTGCTGCGGTCGCCGGAAGGCGTCGACCGCGCGTTCAGAAAACTCGACGAGATCAAGCCGGCGATCACCGTCTGGTGGACCAGCGGCCAGCAGCCGGTCCAGCTGCTCGCCAGCGGCGAGGTCTTCTACGCGACAGCCTTCAACGGCCGCATCCAGCAGCTTCAAAAGGACAAGCTGCCGGTCAGGATCATCTGGGACGGCGGATCGCTGGACGTCAGCTACTATTCCATCGTGAAGGGCGCCCGCAACGTGGCCGATGCCCAGAAATTCATGAACTACTGCTGGAACACACCGACGCGCTTGGCCGAGATCGCCCGCGCCATGCCCTACTCCTCCTTCAACCCTGACATCTACAAGATCCTCTCGGCCGACGAGGCCAAGGAACTGCCGACCAGCCCGGCGAACCTCGACGTTCAGTTCGCGCTGGATTCCGAATATTGGGCTGAAAACCTCCCGCGCATCCAGAAGCGGTGGGAAGCTTGGCGCCTGCAATGAGCGACGGCGTTGCCATGCCGCGCGATGGGAAAGGGGCGGCGCGCGGCAGGCGCGCGCCTCTCTCCTCCCTCTGGCTGCTTGCCCCAGCGGCCGTGCTGTTCCTCTTCGTGTTCATCCTCCCGGTGGGCGAGGTCGCGTTGTGGAGCGTGCAGGGTGAAGCCGGGCTGTCGGCGGAGAATTACGAGGCGGCACTCGGCGCGGGGCCATACCGGACGATCCTGTTCGGAACCTTGCAGCTTTCCTTCGGCGTGGCCTGCGCCTGCATCCTGGTCGGCTATCCGGCCGCCTATTTCCTCGCATCCCGTCCGCCGCGCAACCGGACCCTGCTGCTCCTCCTCATCCTGACCCCGCTGTGGGTCAGCGTGTTGGTGCGCACCTTCGGCTGGATCGTCGTTCTCGGCCGGGAAGGGCTGGTGAACTCCATGCTGATCGGGATCGGCGCCGTCGACGGGCCGCTCCAGATGCTGTACACGCGCGGAGCCGTCTACATCGCGATGGTTCAGGTCCTGCTGCCGGTCGCCATTCTGGTCATGTTCTCGACCATGACCACCATCAACCGTTCTCTGTTGATGGCGTCCCGGATTTTGGGTGCATCGCCGTGGCGTGGCTTCGTCCACATCTTCCTTCCGCTGAGCGCGGGGGGAGCGGTCAACGCCTGGATGCTCACCTTCGTGCTGGCTCTCGGCTTCTTCATCACCCCGGCGCTGGTCGGCGGTCCGAAGGAGACGATGATCGCGAACCTGATCGCGACGCAGATCACGCTGACCCTCGATTGGGGGTTGGGTTCGGCGCTGGGCATGGTGCTGGTGATCGCGGGCTTCACCGTGGTGGGTGCTATCGCCCTGCTCTTCCGGCGAGCGACGGGGCTGAGCGGCCATGGAGGCTCGCGATGAAACGATCACTTTGGGAAAAGTCCGGGCGCTACCTGCTTCCGGTCTATTTCGTCGGCGTCCTGCTTTACCTGTTGCTGCCGTTGCTGCTGGTCATCCCGATGTCGATCAGCGAAACGCGCTATCTGAAATTCCCGCCGCAAGGCTTCACGTTCCGATGGTATCAGGAGTTCTTCGCGTCCGCCGGCTGGATCGACGCCACCCTGCGCAGCCTGCTGATCGCCGCGGCGAGCGCCATGCTGGCCACCGCCATCGGCACCGCGGCCGCCCTGGTGCTGAGCCGGGAGGGCAGCAAGGCCGCGCGGGTGGCTGGACCGGTCTTCCTGGGTCCGCAGGTGGTGCCGGTCATCATTCTGGCGCTGGGCACCCTGCTGGTCTTCAGCCGCTTCGGCCTTTACGGCTCGCTGTGGGGGGTGGTTCTGGTCCATGCCGTTCTGGCTCTGCCCTTCGTCACCACCACGGTGTCCGGGGCGCTGCGCCAGACCGGCGACACGCTGGCCCGCGCGGCCCGCGTGCTGGGGGCGAAGCCGCATGAGGCCTTCTGGCACGTCACCTTGCCGACGATCCGTCCGGCGGTGATCTCGGCCGGCGTGTTCGCCTTCTTCATCTCCTTCGACGAGCTGGTCATCGCCCTGTTCGTCATGGGGCAGAACGAAACCCTGCCCATGCGTATCTGGGCGGACATGCGTCACGACCTGACGCCGGTCGTGGCCGCCGTCGCCACGCTGCTGATCGTCGTCACCTTTGCCGCCGTCTTCATGAGCGATCTGATCCAACGCCGCGCCAAACGGAGTGCGGGGTAACAGGTCGCCCGATACTGCACGCCGCACCTCCGCATCTCAAAGATGCGCCAGCGCAGTCAACGGCCCTATCACCCGGGGAAAGTGTGATGTTCTCAGATTTTCGCAGGGAAGAGCCTGATGCTCTCGCCCGACGCCTGGAAGCGATGACGCTTCCGGACTCAGTGTATGACCTACTGCTGAATACAGCTACCCGTGTCCCGGCGGCGCCCGCTTGGCGCTTCCTCGACGATGGCGTGGAGCGGAGCTGGGGCGAGGTTCTGGCCAAGGTCGATGTCGCCGCCGCCGCCCTGTCCGCCATCGGCATCGGCCCTGGGGTTCATGTCGCAGTGATGTCGTGGAACCGCGAGGAGTTCCCGATCACTTGGCTGGCGCTGTCGCGTCTCCAGGCGGTGATGGTGCCGGTCAACGCGACCTACACCGCGCGTGAGGTCGAGTATGTCCTGAGGACCTCGCTCGCCACGCACATGGTGCTGGAAGCGGAGTTCCTGCCGCATCTGGACAAGCTGGAAACGGTGAAGCTCGATCCCTCCCGCATCATCGTGATCGGCGATGCGGTGTCGGACCGTCACCGCAACTGGCGGACCCTGATGGACGAGGCCCGTGGCCGTCAGGCTCCGGCGACTCCGCGTGCCATGGACGCCACGCTCAACCTCCAATACACGTCGGGCACGACGGGCTTCTCCAAGGCCTGCATGCTTAGCAACGAGTATTGGCTGTGCCTCGGCATCAGCTCGACTGAGTTCTTCGCCACCGACCTGCACCGCTTCTATGTCGGTTCCAGCTTTTTCTACATGGTGGGGCAGCGCATCCTGCTGAACGCCATAGTCAGCGGCGGCTGCGCCTTCTTCCCGCGCAAGCCGGGCGCCAAGCGTTTCATGCCAGACGTGTCAGCGCTGGAATGCGATTACTGCGCCCTGTTCGAGATGGTCTACAAGCAGCCGCCGCGCCCGGGCGACGCGGACAACAAGCTGAAGATCGCCACGATCTTTGCATTCGGCCCGGAGAGCCATATCGACTTCCAGCGCCGCTTCGACGTGTATGGCCAGGAATTTTACGGCATGACGGAGATTGGCGGCGGCAGCTATGTCCCCGCCCATCGCCTGCCGGAGATGACCGGATCGGGAAGCTGCGGCGTGGCCGCTCCCTTCCGCGAGCTGATGATTGCGGGCGAGGACGGCAAGCCGGTCCCAACCGGCCAAACGGGCGAGCTGTGGGTTCGCGGCCGTGGCATCCTCAAGGGCTATTTCGGCAATGAGGACGCGACGGCAGACGCCTTCACCGACGGATGGTTCCGAACCGGCGACCTTTGCCGCGTGGATTCCGAGGGCTATCACTACATCCTTGGCCGCACCAAGGACATGGTCCGCCGCATGGGCGAGAACATCGCCTCGCGCGAGGTTGAAGTGGTGCTGCGCGCGCTCGACCAGATCCAGGACGCCGCCATCGTGCCGGTGCCCGACGATTACCGCGGCGAGGAGATCAAGGCCTACATCCTGCTGGCCCCCGGTGTGTCCCCGGACACCTGCGCGCCGGAGTTCATCGCCGATCATTGCTCCCGTCATCTCGCCGGGTTCAAGGTCCCCCGCTACTACGAGTACCGCGACAGCTTCCCGCTGACCGACTCCCAACGGGTCCAGAAGAAGCATCTGATCGCCGAGAAGCCCGACCTGCGCGTCGGTGCCTATGACCGGCAGGACAAGATCTGGCGCTGACGCCAACCCCATTCCATCCCCATCGACCCAATCCGAATAGGCCAGCCGGCCTTGAATGAGGACTATTGCCATGCCCGAAATTTCCACGCGGACGGAGGGCGCGATCCGCATCCTGACCATCTCCAACGAGCGCAAGCGGAATGCGTTCGAAGGGTCGATGGCGGCGGACTTCCTCCGCCTCCTGAACGAAGCGGAAAGCGATGACGCGGTGCGCGTGATCGTGGTCACGGGGGCAGGGGACATCGCCTTCTCCAGCGGCCATGACCTGAACGAGATCGCGTCCGGCGCGCACGCCGAAAGCAACCTGGGGGAAGAACCCTTCCTGCGCCCACGCAGCATGCACAAGCCGGTGATCGCGGCGATCAACGGCCATTGCTATGCCGCGGCCCTCATCTTCGCGGTGAACTGCGATCTGCGGGTGGCGAGCACGAATGCGACCTTCGGTTCGCCGGGGGCGCGTCTCGGCATGCTGCCCGAGGGCGGCCAGATCGGCCGTCTGCCGCGCCTGATGACGTCGGCCCGCGCGCTCGAGTTGATGCTGACAGCGAACCCGCTGTCGGCCGACGAGGCCTACCGGACCGGATTTATCAACCGCCTGACTGAAAAGGGCGAGGCTTTGAACGAAGCCCTCGCCCTGGCGCGCGACATCGCCAGGAACTCTCCGTCCGTGGTCGCCGCGATCAAGGCCGGCGTGATCCTGGGTGAACTCGAAGGCGTCGAGGCTGCGGCCATCTATGAAGCGACCGTCGCCCGCCGGCTGGAAAAACAAGCCGATGCCCGTGAAGGTGTCAGCGCCTTCCTGGAAAAGCGCGCTCCTGTGTTCCGTGGCGGTGCATGACGATAGTCTTGGAGGGTGGAAGACAACGGTACCGTCAACTTGTCATCCACCCAGTTGCCTGGGCCAACGGTAACGGGATAGGGGGTGGCATGACAACGCGTCCTGATCCCCTGTAAAGGCCAGGGTTCTTCCGCACTTTGCGTGGTGCCGGTGGCGTCGGACGCTAGAGATGCGCACATGAGATGAACATCGCAACAGCTTCAGTTCACTGTGACCAAGCGCCTCCTCCCCGTGACCCCCGACGGTCTCTGCGTCGAGCATGTTCTGCCGGAGCCGGACCGCATCACTATCTTCGTCCGCCCCCGACGCCCATCAGTTCCGTGCCCGCGCTGCCACGCGCCTTCGTCGCGGGTGCACAGCCGTTATGAGCGCCGGTTGGCCGATCTGCCATGGCAAGGCCGGCCGGTAATTCTTCGCCTCCAGGCACGCCGGTTTCTATGTCGAGAGGCCGGATGCCCGAAGCGCACCTTCGCCGAACGCCTGCCCGGGATCGTGCAACCCTCCGCCCGCCGCTCCGAAGCGCCTCGTCGACATTCAAAGCCACATTGCCCTCGCCCTGGGCGGGGAAGCCGGCGGGCGGCTGGTCGAGCGCCTCGCCATGCCGGTCTCCGCCGACACCCTCCCGCGGCTCGCCACCACGGCGCCGCGCATCGACGCCCCGGCACCTGGGCGCGCCCGTCGTGCGGCGGAGGGATCCTCGCGCCGTACCTCGAGCACCTGGAACACCGCTGGGCCGAGGGTCAGCGAAACGCCACCGCGCTGTGGCGCGAGATCGGCGGCCGGGGGTTCGCCGGCAGCCGATCAACGGTGCGGGCGTGGACCACGAACCGGCGCCGGAGGTCTCCGGATACGCTGGGTGCCGGACCCTCGAAGGCCGACACATGGGGGTCACTACACGAAAGTACGCTTCGACTTTGCGCATTCTGGGACGCTTGTCCTGTCATACGCGGGCGTCGCAATACCGTCGGCGAAAGGTTGTTGGCTGGTCAGCCTCCGACGACGCCACAGGTGCCTCATGGCACACCTCGCCATCCCTCTTCCCCCGGCCTTCGTCGCTTGGCTGTGGCCTTATCTGGTCGCCGTCATGGATGGCGAATTCGCCGCACTGCCCCTGCTCGACGCCGTCAGCCCGCAGATGGTCGCGATCACCCGGCTGCGCCTGGATGCGCGCCTGTTCGATCCGCCACCAGATCCGCCCTTGACCTTGCGGCAGGTAATGAAGGGCGCCCGCCAGCCCAGCTTGCGGGCCCGTCTGACCGATAAGGCTACCGTCTGGCGCCGGGCCGTCCAACCAAGCCGAACCCGGTGGCGCCCCGGCGGCTGGGTCGACTATGCCTCCGGAACGGCGCTGTGGCACCACCAGGGCAAGCCGATCGTGCCCATCCTCTGGGTGATGGTGCGCTATCCCGATGGCCGGCGCGATCCGGAAGCCTTTCTATGCACCGACCTGTCGGTGCCGCCACGTACAGTGCTGGAATGGTTCAACCGCCGCTGGGCGATGGAGACAACCTACGAGGAGAGCCGGGCCCATCTCGGCATCGAAACCCAGCAACAGTGGGCGGATCCGGCGGTGTTCCGCACCGCACCGCCGCTGTTCGGGCTTTACTCGTTGATCACCCTGTCCGTCCATCAGAATGCCAGCCGCCTCGCTCTCTCGCCCCGACGCGCCATCTGGTATCCGAAACCAGCGCCCACATTCGCCGACGCCTTGGTCCGTCTGCGCCAGCACCTGTGATTCGAACAGGCCGCCATGTCGCCCGAAAAGGGCGACATGCTCAGAACGCCGCCGCCCCTCCTTCGACGGCTCGTCGACGTCGCCTGCTACGCGCCGTAACCCCTATCACCCCGCACTGCTGCTGGATTTGTGAACCGGCTCCTAACTGAGACGGCTGTCCCAAAATGCGCAAAGTCGAAGATCACTTTCGTGTAGTGACCCCTGTGCGGGTTTGCTCGCCCTGGCGCTCGCCATGGACCGCCATCACGAGCAGGTTTTCGCCCGCCGCCCTTCCGTCCGGACCAGCCGCCTGCTGGGGTGGACGGGATGACTGGGGCTCGTGCTGTCACTGCCACCCGCGGTGCTGGTGTTGATGCTCCCCCACGCGCCGCGGGCTGCGTTGAGGCTCGGTCCTACGGCGCTGCTCTGCGCTCCGTTCCCTGCACTTCATGGGTGAGGACGCGGTTTTTCCGCAACGCCGCCTTGCGTCCGACGCCTGTACGCGAAGGCGAGGAAATGTTTCACCATTGTGAAAATATGGATATCCTGCACAACCATGGAATGCCCCCGGCCGTGTGGGCGGACCGTGGCCGACGTAGGAGAACGGGCAATGAGCGGACGGACCTCTCCCATCGCATCGGCGGTGCCCGGACGCATCCGCGTGCGCCACCCGCTGCTGCGCCGGACGGACCGCTTCCAGGAGGCGCTGGGCCGCCTGGAGACTCTGGATGCTGTTCGGGTGACCGAGAACAACCCGGCGGTGGGCAGTGTTCTGCTGAGCTACGATCCCGCCGTGTTGATGCCGGATGACGCCCGGTCCCAGGTGGAGGCGCTGCTGTCGGCGGTCCTGCACCCCGCTGAGGCTCCTCCGGTACCGGACGACCCTGCCCCCGTCGCGGAAAGCAAGCCGGCCGCTCCGGAACTGAAATGGCGGATCAACCGCGCGGCCAAGATCGGGATGATGGGCAGCATGGCGGCGACCCTGGCAGCGCTGGGGGTGGGCAAGCGCGTCCATGCCGGCTTCGGCACGCTGTTCGTCGCCTTCATGCTCGTCCACATGACCGTGCAGCGCAAACGCCTGTTCCAATGAAGGATTGTGACCCAAGCATGCCCGACGATTTCCTGAGCCGGCTGGCCGCCGCTCTGACCATCGCGCACCACATTCCGGGCCGGGTGCGGCTGAAGCTCGACGGCGCCGCGGAGCGCAGTCTGGCGGCGCTGGCGGACGACGCCAGGGCGCTGCACCGGGCGCTCACCGGGGCGGAGGGCATCCGCTCCGTCGCGCTGAACCCGCTCGCCCGCTCCTGCACCATCGAATACGACCCCACGGTGATCCCGCCCTCGGCGTGGCCGGATCTGCTGCGGGGGGAAGCCAGCGCGGCGGCGGGGACGCTGCTGCGCATCGCCACCGCCGGGTTTGCCGGCGGTGCGCCGGAAAGGAGACCATGATGCTGCCGCTTCTGACATTCGCGTCCGGCGTGATCGCCGGGGCCATCGGCGTCCGGATGGTGAAAAACGCCAAGGCCAATCCGAAGATCGCTGACCTCAAGTCCGTCGATGTGAAGGCCGCCGCCCGCGAGGGCGCCGGCAAGGCCCAGACCGCGGTGCGCGAGGCCGCCGTCACCGGTCTGCTCGCCATCGAGCGGACCTCCGCCGGTCTGCGCTCCCGCCTCGCCACGCCCGTGGACGCGGCAGCGGAGGAGCCGGTTGAGGAAGCCCCAGCGGATATGGCGCCCGCGAAGGAAGATGTGGAGGAACCGGTGAAGGCCGAGCCGACGCCGTCCGCCGCACCGGGGGCCGCGTGAAACGCGCGAAGCGGCGCGGCAAGGCGCGGGGCTCCGGCACGCTCGCCGCCGACTTCACGCGCGGCATGGTGGCGACCGGCCTGCTGACCGCCGTCCAGGACCGCTGGGTGACGGGCGCCGAGCCCCCCGCGCCGCGCACCATCCTGTGCCACGGCCTGCAGGGCGGTGCGGCGCTGGCCGCCGCCAGCGTCGCCGCCGATGCCCTGCGCAACCGCGACTACGCGCGCCTCGCCCTGGCGGTCGCCGCCGGGGCGGCGGGCGTGGTCATGATCGAACATCTGCTGAATCCGGCGGACGAGCCGCCGCAAGAACTGCCGAAGAACGAGGGCTCCCATGGCTAAGAAGACCAAGAAGGCGTTGAAGAAGCTGAAGAAGCAGCAGCGCCAGTACGAAGCCGCCATGGCCGTCGCCGGCGCCCCCATTGGAGGTGGCATGGGGGCCGGCATGGCGCGGGGGCAGGGGCTTCTCGGCGGGCTGAGCGGTCTTCTCCCGTCGCGCCGGTCCGAGCAGTTCCTGGTCGGGCTCCTGGTCGGGGCGGCGGCGGCCTATGTGCTGTCCGACGAGGAGTTGCGCGGCAAGATCGTGAAGTCCGGCCTGAAGCTGTACGGCAACCTCGCCGGCGGCCTTGCCGAGATGAAGGAGCAGATGGCCGACCTCCAGGCCGAACTGGAGGCGGAACAGGCCGGACCGTTATGAGCGGCCTGCCCTGGTTCCTGCGGCTGGAGCCGGTCCATCGGGTTCCGGGGCGCATCCGGCTGCGCTACGCCTGCCGCCCCGGCGCCCCCGACGACGCGGCGACCCTGCACCGGGTGGTGGAGGCGGTCTCCGGGGTGACGTCGGTTCGGGCGAGCCGCGCCGCGCGATCGCTGGCCGTCCGCTACGATCCGGCGATGACGGACGCCCCGGCGCTGTGCCTCGCGTTGGCCGCCCTGCCGATTCCGGAACCGGCGCCTCCCGCCGCGGCGGCGGAGGAGGGCGGGGAGAATCACGTCGCGACGCTGGTCCGCAGCCTCGCCACGCTGGCCGGCGGCTTCCTGCTGCCCATGCCGCTGCGCCTGCCGCTGTCGCTGGCCGTCGCGATGCCGATGCTGCGCGAGGGCATGGCCATCTACGGGCGGGAGGGCGTCAATTCCCATGTGCTGGAAGCGGCGGCGGTGGCGATCTCCCTGGCGCGGCGGGATTTCACAGCGGCCAACACCACCGTCTTCATGCTGGCGCTTGGCGAGTATATGGAGGAGTCCATCGCCCGCCGGTCGGACGCGCTGCTGAAGCGGCTGCTGCGCCCGTCGAGCGATCAGGTGTGGCTGCTGCGCGACGGCACGGAGGTCCAGGTGTCCGCCGACACCGTCATGGTCGGCGACAGCGTGGTCATCGGCGCCGGGACGGTGATCCCGGTGGACGGCACGGTGCTGAGCGGGGAGGCGACCGTCAACGAGGCCGCCATGACTGGCGAGAGCGCCCCGGTGGTCAAACAGCGCGGCTCCGCCGTCCTGTCCGGCACGCTGATGGAGGAGGGGCGGCTGGTCGTCTACGCCGAGCATGTCGGCAGCCACACCGCCGCCGCCCGCATCGCCGATTACGTCGAACAGTCGCTTTCCGCCAAGAGCGAGGCGCAGCTCGACGCGGCGCGGCTGGCCGACCGGCTGGTGCCCACGGTGCTGAAGCTGGCCGGCGGTTCCTTCCTGATGACCGGCGACTGGCGCAGCGCCGCATCGGTTCTCCAGGCCGACTATTCCTGCGCGCTGAAGCTGGCGACCCCGGTGGCCTTCAAGTCGGCGATGTACGGGGCAGGGCAGGCGGGCATCCTGATCAAGGGCGCCAACGCGCTGGAACGGCTGGCCCAGGCCGACACGGTCATCTTCGACAAGACCGGCACTCTGACCACCGGCGATCTCCAGGTGACCGACTCCATCGCCTTCGACCCGACCTTCAGCCCCGACGACCTGATCTGCCTCGCCGCCTCGGTGGAGGAGCACTATTTCCACCCGCTGGCGATGGCCGTGGTCAACGCCGCCAAGGAGACGCACAACCGCCACTTCGACCATCAGGAGGTGAAGTTCATCGTCGCCCACGGGGTGGCCAGCGTCATCGACGGCAAGCGCATCGTCGTCGGCTCCCGCCATTTCATCGAGGACGACGAGGGCATCGACACCACGGCTCACCGGGAGGCCATCGACGCGCTGCACCGTGACGGCAAGACGCTGCTGTTCATTGGCTTCGGCGGGGTGCTGGCCGGCGTTCTGGCGCTGAAAGACAGCGTGCGCGCGACCAGCGCGGCGACCATCGCGCGGCTGCGGCGCGCCGGGGTGAAGCAGGTGCTGATGCTGACCGGCGACCACCGCGACCGCGCTGCCGAACTGGCCGCGGAACTGCATCTCGACGGCTTTCACGCCGACCTGCTGCCCACCGACAAGGCCCGCATCATCGAGGACCTTAGCCGCGACGGCGCGCGCATCGCCTTCGTCGGCGACGGCATCAACGACGCTCCGGCGCTGGCCGGCGCCCATGTCGGGATCGCCATGCAGAAGGGAGCCGATATCGCCCGGCTGACCGCCGACGTGGCGCTTCTGGAGGATCGGATCGAACGGGTGGCCGATGCCAAGGAGACGGCGAACGCCGCCATGGCGCTGATCGCCCGCAACTACCGCCTGACTGTCGGTCTGAACAGCGCGATCCTCGGCGCCGCCGCGTTGGGTCTGCTGTCTCCGGTGGGCACAGCCGTGCTCCACAACGGAACCACGATCGGGATTCTTCTGAACGCGCTGCGCCGCGCGCCGGTGGCCGTACCTTGAGCCTAGCGCACTGACACTGACATAAAACGCAGTGGGCAGCCGGTACGCGATTCCGTCGGCACGGTCCAGACTGTCGGCCTCATCGTTGGATGAGGATCGTGGAAATTGCTATTTTCCATTTACCTAGGGTGAAGTTCGGATTGATGGTGTGGAATAAGGGGTTGCACGTCGCTGACATGTCAGTTTGGGGCCACTACACGAAAGTGTACAAATTGTCCGGGGTATGAGAACGCGGCATGAACTTAAGCTCAGCTACGCATTATCGTCCCCCTGCTCAGTGGCGAAAGCGGTAGCTTAGGCGCCCTGTGCTGGAACCGCTCGGTTCTGGCGCGTCGTGAAAACGAGCCTTCCATGCAACGGCTGGCGCCGGCCACGCAACCGAATGCCGGGTTTATGCAACCGGATGCGCCAAACCGACAACCAGACGGCCGCTTTATGCAACAGGCGCCCGGTTCCATGCGTGATCCTGCTGTGCCGCAATCGGACGGATGTTGTGAAAGGGCGGGGATATGATTTCAGTGCCTTTGACAGTTTACCGTGATGGGGACAGTAAACTGTGGGGGAGATTCCGTTTCATCCAACTCCCGGCTCCGGGGGATCGAATTAACATTACGGATGATCGTGGTCGCGTACAGCGGCTTCGCGTTATGCATGTGGCTCATGAACCATTGCGTGAAGACGTGGCGGACGTAGGTGACCGTGATCTTGCGTGGGTCCATGCCGAGTGGCTGGAAGAGTTCTACTGACCGGCAACGCTGTCGCGAAAAGGCGGAATGTTGACTGGGGCAAGTCGTCCACCAGGTATCAGATCACCGGAGCGACGATCCTGCGGACTCCTCAGTCGGGAGGGCTAGAATGCAACTGGACGATCCCTTCAATCTCCAACGGTTCGTGACCGCACAGGAGCCGGTGTTCACGACAGTGCTCGACGAATTGCAGGACGGGCGCAAGCGGAGCCATTGGATGTGGTTCATTTTTCCGCAACTGCGCGGCCTCGGCCGCTCGGCAACCGCTGAGTTCTACGGCATCGCCTCCCTCGACGAGGCGCGCGCCTATCTGGAGCATCCGACGCTCGGCCCACGATTGGAAGCCGCGACGCGGGCCGTTCTGGCGATCCGGGGGCGATCACTTCATGAGATCTTCGGCTCTCCAGACGACATGAAGTTCCACTCCTGCATGACCCTGTTCGCCTTGGCTGCGAAGGAGTCCGTTCCCCTTTACCGTGAGGCGCTTGCGCTCTGCTTCGATGGCCGAATGGACAAGGCGACGCTAACAGCATTGGGGAGTCCCGGGGCGGGCGGGCGGCCGCGCCCGCCGTTTGAGGGCGAGCGTAAGTCCTGATGTGTCAGGATTTACGCTCGATAGTATGAAAGGGGACCATGGGGGAGGCGCCCAGCATGATGGCCGAGGCGGTCGCCACCACCGCATTTGCGGTCGATTGGCTGGAGCGGCGCTACGGTTGAGCCCACGCTCATCGGCAGACTTGCTGATGGCGGTCATGGATGGAGGGGCACAGCTCCGTCATTGCCGGTTTCGTTGCAGATATCGTTGCGCCGACGTCGCAATCCCCCCATGGAATGAATAAATTCCATCGGCCCCGGGCCGGGGCGGCTTCTGGCCCATGCAGGAATGATCGTGGCAAAAGGTAATGTTCACACTTAAACGGAAAGAGCAATTCGAGCAGGAGATCAAGAAGAGCCGCTTTTTGGCCTCGGCGGGTCCGGTCACGACCGAAGAGGAGGCACGTGGCTTTATCGCTGCTTGCAGCCAACGGGATGCGGGCCACAACTGCTGGGCCTTCCGGATCGGCGACCTCTACCGGTCCAGCGATGATGGTGAACCGGGAGGAACGGCGGGACGCCCGATTCTTCAGGCCATAGACGGCCAGAAGCTGGATCGGGTGGCGCTGGTGGTCAGCCGCTGGTTCGGTGGCGTTCTTCTCGGTGCGGGCGGGTTGGTGCGTGCCTACGGCGGCACCGCAGCGGCGTGTCTCCATGCCGCTGAACGTCAGCCGATCATCCGCTTTGCAGCCTTGGCCGTCACGTGCGCCTTCGCCGACGAGGCCAGGATCAGGTCGGGGCTTGGCGCCTTCCCAGCAGCCTCTGCCGAGACCAACGGCTTCACGCCCCAAGGCGTGCAACTCCAAATCAAGGTTCCTTGCGGGCAGCTGGACGATGTCGTTTGCATGATCACGGATGCTTCTCGCGGTCAAGCCAAGGTCCAAAAGTCGCCCGGATAGCGAATGAGAATCCGTCCGGCGAATGCCGGTCCTATCACCGCGCTCCGTTGGGCAACCGGGCCGTTAGGGCTCGGACGGGCGGCAAGCCGCCTCCAGGGCCGCCTCATCGTCGCAACGCTCCTCGAAGCGGCGGATTCGGCTGTCCTGCAGCACCCACCGGTGTTCGGTCGTCACCGCCACCGGCTTCCCGGTGACCTTGCTGACGGCCTCAACGAGGTTGTGCGTGACGACTTGGTCTCCGTCCCTTGCGATGTCCCGCATCTCGTGCTTGGTGATCGTCCATGCCTGGGCCAACCCCTGGAAATAGCGCTGGACACCATCCAGGCCGTGGAAGTTGCCGGAAAAGGCCGCAAGGGCCGGGGACCGGCCGCAGGATATCCACTCGACGTCGGGCGCGAGATGCTCGAACAGCGGCGCCACATCGCCCACGGCATAGCGGTCGTACAGGTTGCGAAGCAACTCGATGTCGGTCTGCGCCATGTCGCATCTCCGCCCATCATGGGATGGTCCGCCATGATAGGGCCGGGTCCCGTGCGCCATGCCGGCGCAAAGGCGGTGCCTCTGTCGGGCGGAGCTGCTCCTCACAACCGGGCGAGGGCCTGCCGCATGATCTCCGCTGTGGCGAGGTCGGCCGGGAAGAAAGCCTCAATGGCCAGTTCGGACAAGGTGACGTCCACCGCCGTTCCAAACACCGTCGTGGTGCTGAAGAAGCTGAGCGTCCCGCTTTCCGTCCTGAGCCGCAGAGGAACAACCACGCCATCATGCGACGACAGCGGCTCGCTCCGGCTGTGCGGAGCCTGCCCGTCGGGCACCGGGTAGCCCTTCAACTCGCCGAACAGCGCGGCCAGCACAGGATCGGCGCTGACGTCGATCTGCCGGATCAGCCGGTGCAGAATGTGCGCCCGCCACTGGGCGAAGTTCTCGATCCGCGGTGCCAGCCCGGAGGGGTGAAGGCTGAGGCGCAGCACGTTTACCGGAGGCTGGAGAAGATCCGGCGCGGCGCCGGTGAGCAGCGGAGCGACCGCCCGGTTGGCCGCAACCAGCGTCCAGTGCCGATCCACGGCCAACGCCGGGTGAGGCTCGTGCCCGGTCAGCACGAGATCGACCGCCTGACGGGCGGCCTGCATCTCCGGATCGCCCAGCCGGTGTTCGGAAAAGACCGGCGCGAAGCCCGCGGCGGCGAGCAGCGCGTTGCGGTCGCGCAGCGGAATGTCCATCCGCTCCGCCAAATGGAGCAGCATGGTCCGGCTGGGCTGCGAGCGCCCGGTTTCCAAGAAGCTGACGTGCCGGGTCGAGATGTCGGCTTCGCAGGCGAGGTCGAGTTGGCTCAAGCCACGCCGCTTGCGCCACGCGCGCAGCAACTCGCCGACCGGCTGGTGCGGCACGGTCCTCGGGGTCGGTCGGTGCCGGGTGGCTGTTTGCGGCATTGTTCCGGCCTCCGGTCCGGTGTTGTCGTTGTTTTGCGCTCCACATGATACCAGCGCTGCCGATCATGCATCCAGAAAGGTCAGCAGGTCGCGGTTGAAGCGGTCCATATGCGTCAGGAACAGACCGTGCGGCGCCCCCTCGTAGACGGTCAGCGTCGCGTTCGGCATCAGCTCGGCGGTTTTCCTTCCGGTGATGCCAAGCGGGCTGGAGACATCCAAATCGCCGTGGATCAGCAGGGTCGGCACGGTGATGTCCCGAAGCTCCCGCCGGAAGTCGGTGGACGTCGTCGCCCGGTGGCAGTCCAGAAGCGCCTTCATCGAGGCTTGCAAGGCCATCGATTTCACCCACGCCATCATGCCGGGCGAACTGTCCGCCGTCATGAAGGGGCGAATGTTTTCCTCCAGCCATGCCGGAAAGTCCCGCATCAGCCAATCCGAGCGGAAGGTTTCGAAGACGGCGGGATCGATTCCGTCGGGGTTGTCATCGGTGCGGGAAAGCGTCGGAGTCACCGTGCCAACCAGAACCGTGCGGGAAACGCGGCGGCTGCCGCGCCGGCGCAGCCCCGCTTCATATGAGGACCAATTCGTCACCGTGAACCGCATCTTGGGGATGCGGTGGCGACGGGCAGCATTGTGCTTGAAGGGCATGACGGGCGTAGTGGTCAGGGCAACGGGGCCGCCCTTCTACTCGGCGCGTTCGCCCCCGCCAACCGGTCCGGCTCGCCTCCGTGCACCAACACTGGGGCCATGGTCGACGGCATCAGCACTATCCGTGCAACAGCCGACGTGGGGAGCAGGTTTGCGTCTCATCCCGCTACCATAGTTGGTGCACCTCCGGCTCGCCACATCCACGGTTTATGTGACGATACCCGTTGATATGCGGGCATCAAGTTTGCGTTGACGAACTCCCTACTAGTTGGTAGATAAAGATATGGGGAACACATCGACCAGAGCCGACGACATCCTAAGCTGTGCGCGCTCCCTGATCGCCAGGGGCGGCTACAACAGCTTCAGCTACGCCGACA
This sequence comes from Azospirillum brasilense, assembly GCF_022023855.1. Classification (NCBI taxonomy): domain Bacteria; kingdom Pseudomonadati; phylum Pseudomonadota; class Alphaproteobacteria; order Rhodospirillales; family Azospirillaceae; genus Azospirillum; species Azospirillum brasilense. The sequence goes on along the minus strand of NZ_CP059451.1, from coordinate 165,809 downwards.
TTTCCAAGGTCGTCGGCATCCGCACCGCGAGCATCCACCACCATTTCCCCGGCAAGGCGGATCTGGTCCGCGTGCTGGTTGTGCAATACCGGCGGGAGGTCGAGGCCGGGCTTGCCGAGCTGGAGCGGAACGTCGCCGATCCGCTCGAACAGCTTCGCGCCTATCTCGGCTACTGGGAGGGGTGCTTCGCCGACACGACCGACCCGTTCTGCGTCTGCGCGCTCCTGGCGGGAGAGACTCCGGTGCTTCCCGAAGCGGTCACTCTCGAAGTGCGGGCGCATTTCCGCAAGCTCGCAGACTGGCTCACCTCCGTCTTTGAGCGAGGTGCCGCACAAGGCCGTCTCCGGCTGGTCGGAACCGCCAGGAGCGATGCCGAACTGTTCATGGCTGGCGTGCATGGCGCGATGCTATCCGCTCGCGCCTATGACGACGCCACGACCTTCGGAGCGATAGCCCGTCCTTTGCTGCAGCGAATCGTCGCTTGAAGCCGGCACTTCGCCGGGAGAATGAACGCATGCCTGTTTCACCTATCGACTGATAGGTAGATATGGCGGCCTAAGACGGCGTTGCCGAATTGCCTGCTTTGCCGCTCTGTCCCACTGGATAAGGAAGGAAATCCCTCATGTTCGGAATCTCTCCGCTTGGCTGGGCCCATACGCTCGGCAGCCTGCCGGCCATTCCCATGGCTTTCTATATGTTTGCCCGCCATGGCCGGATCGTTCCCCGGTCCAAAGCGGGCGCCGTCTATCTCGTTTCCATGCTGATCGGCGCTTCGACGGTCTTCCTCGTGGCGCATCAGCCGGTCAGCAACGTCATCGGCGCCGTGACGATCCTCCTCCTGCTTGCGGGCTATGGGGTCAAGGGAATTCTCGGGGCGGGGCGCTCGGCCGAATACATCGAGATCGTTTGTCTGAGCGTGAGCGCGTTTCTTCTGATGGTGCCGACCGTTAGCGAAATCCTGCGCCGTTTTCCGGACGGCCACCCTTTGGTGACCGACCTGAAGTCGCCGCTGCTCCTTGGCGCCCAGGGTGGCTTGGCGGTTATCCTGGTGGTCGGCCTGACCGCCCAGCTCCTCCATTTGGCAAGGCGGGGTAGGGCGGCCGCGAAGTAGCAGGCCAACGGAAAACCCGGTCGCCCCGTGAGGAGGCTCGAGCTCTCGATGTCCGCGGATCAACGGGTATTCAACGCAAGGCGGTAAAGCGTGGTTGGGTAGCGGCGGGCTCCTTCCTGGCCTCGCCCACGGTAATGTGACGATGTCCTGCCGAGATTGTTTCGATGACGGGACGGGCAGCGAGACGCCAGCCAGGAGCCGAACCGCATGCCCGGGCGTCGGAGGTTCGGACTGCTTCGCCGACACCGGCTTATCGGAGGTCCTCCTTGGTTCGGCGGGCGCGTCCTGTCGCCGGCGCCGGATTCCCTAATCCCGCACGACGCTGTTCTGTCCGATCGTGCTCTGCTCAGTCCTCGTCCTGCCACCTGCGCAGATCCGTCTGGTCATGATAGGGCATACGGTCCGGCGTGGTGATGAATTCTATCGTCGTGCCCCAGGGCATGCGGCAGTAGCAGACCTTGTTTCCAGGACCTTTCTCGGTTCCATAGGGAATAGCGCGCGGCGCGGTGAGGGGGGTGCCTCCAGCCTTCTCGAAGCGCTCGACCGATGCGTCGATGTCGTCGGTGTAGAGAGCGAAGTGCGTGATGCCGAAGTCGCTCGCCCGGATCGGCTGGGCTTGCTCGGGGCCGTGCATTTCGAAGAGCTCGATATCGGGTCCGGTTCCGATCTTGACCATCGCCTGCGCACGCACGACCGTTCCGGGGAAAGCGCCGACGGCCCGCTCGAATTCGGGTCCCTGCCGCGGTGGATCCTGCGGCCCGAAGGATTGGTAGATCACTTGGCCGCCAAAGGCTTCCACCAGGAACGATTTTGCCGCTTCAATGTCGGGCACCGTAATGCCGATATGATTGACGCCGCGAATGAGGGGTGCGGTCATGACAGTCTCCTTGATTTTGTCGATCCATCGCGACCGCTTCGGGTGCAATTTGCCCGCAGCGTCGCGATCCGTCCGGCCCGCGACGGCGCGGGCGCAGAGTTTCAGCTGGTCTTAGTTTCAGTTGGCCTTGAGGAAATCGATCAGAGCGGCCGCGACTTCATTGGGCCGCTCATCCGCGACATAGTGGCTGCACCGCGCGATCGAGCCACCTGTCACGTTCCTGGCAAACTCTTTGAGCATCGGCACCATCTGCGCACCAAACCGCTGGTCCCCACCCAGACCGAGCACCGGTATCCCGAGGGGGTGCTTCTTGTACTCGAGAGCCGCCGCATGATCGGCGGCGAGGGTGCGATACCATTCCATGCCGCCGCGCGTGCGGCCAGGAAGAGCCATCGCCTTCGCGTAAATCTCGATGTCCGCCGGATTGAAGGTGCCGTGATCGTAGAAACGCTCTGCCATGAAGGTCGAAACATAGTCGTATTCACGGCCATGGATCAGGCGCTCGGGTAGATCCCGGTTCATATGGAAGCTGAAGTGCCAGAGCCCCGCGGTCGTCGCCTCCCATCCGGTCCAGCCGGGAAGCGGAACGTCGAGGACGGCCAGGTGGGTGACAGCCTCCCGGTGGATGGCGGCCTGCGGCAAGGCGACCATTCCGCCGATGTCATGTCCGCACACGGCGTAGCGTTCATGCCCAAGGGCAATCATGACCTCGTGCGCGTCGCGCGCCATCGTTGCCTTGTCATAGCCGTCGAGCGGGCAGTCGGAAAAGCCCGCGCCGCGCAGATCCATGGCCACCACGCTGACATGCTCGGCCAGAAGCGGCATCACATTGTGCCATTCCCACCATGTTTCCGGCCAGCCGTGAAGCAGAAGGATCGGCGGGCCCGAGCCTCCCGTGACAGCGTTGATCTTGATGCCATTCACCGGCACCAGCTGCTGGGTAAACCCCTTCAAGGTTGCGATCATGATCGCTTTCCAATCGATGTTGACGTTTAAACAAAGCTCGCGGCCAGCGCTCAGGGCTGATCGAAATCGGTGGCGATCGAGACGTCGCGCCAAGCGTCGATATCGCGGCGGAACGCAGCCAGCTTTCGCTCGGCGATCGCGTGCGCGATGGGGCCGAGTGGCAGATGAAGCGGGGCGTCATCGGCGTCGACCGCCTGCAGGATCACCGTGATCGCCTTGTCGGGATCGCCCGCCTGATTGCCGTTGTTGGTTTCGCGATAGTGCTTGCGCGAGCTCGCGGCGTACTCCGGCATCTCGTTGGCCGCCATCCTGATCGAACGGCCAAGGAAATCGGTGCGAAACGGCCCAGGCTCGACGATCAGCACGCGGATGCCGAACGGCTCCAGCTCGCTGGCGAGCGCTTCGGAAATCCCTTCCACGGCGAACTTGGCGGCGTTGTAATAACCTCCGCCGCCGCTGCCTGCGATGCCGGCGCCGGACGACATGGTGACGATCGTTCCGCCCGAATGTCGCAGGACGGGCAGGGCGGCTCTGGTGGTTTCGATCAGACCGAAGACGTTCACCTCGAACATCGGCCGATATTCTTCGGGCGTGCCTTCCTCGATCGCGCCGAACAGTCCGTAGCCGGCGTTGTTCACGAGCACGTCGAACCCGCCAAACGTCTCGACCGCCTTTGCGACCGCAGCCTTGGCTGCCGCCGCATCCGTCACGTCCAGCGGCAAGGTGATCATGCGGCCACCGAAAGGCTCGGCCATGTCATCGATCGTTTTGACATCGCGGGCCGTCGCGATGACCTGATCACCGCGTTGTGCCGCGGCGAGCGCGAGGCGCTGTCCGAAGCCGCTTGAGCAGCCGGTGATGAGCCAAGTCTTCATTGTTTTTTCTCCAAGTTGCTTTCAAACGACAGCCAAGCTGTCGCCGCCGCGAACCGTCATGTCGGCCATGATCGACCAATCCTTCTTCCCGAAGCCCGCCGAGACAGCTTTGCCGAGCCCCTCGCGGACCGCTTCGAGCATCGGGAGTGTGCGTCCGATCTCGTTGCTGGCCTCAGTCGCGAGACGCATGTCCTTGAGCGCGAGCTCGGCTTTGAAACCCGGCTCGAATGACCGTTCCGTGATCTGCACGCTGTAGCTCTCATAGGCGCGACCCGAGAAAAGGGTGCCCAGGATGAGTTCAAAGAAATCCGCACGGTCGAGGCCGACGCTCTCGGTCAGCACGACACTCTCGGCCATCGCCTCGATAGCCATGGCGATCATCATATTGCAGGCGAGCTTCGCCGCATTCGCCCGAGCAGGGTCCTCCCCCAACTTCCAGACCTTTTTGCTGAGCGGAGCGAGCAGCGGCTCGACCGCGGCAACGGCATCGGCCTTCCCGGCCGCCAGGATGTTGAGCTGGCCACTCGCCGCCACGTTCGGTCGCCCGAGGACCGGTGCGGACACATAGCCAAGGCCTGCCTCTTCGTGCAGCAGCTCCAGTTCCCGCGCGAAGGCGACCGAGATCGTCGATGTGACAACATGGGTCAGCCCTGGTTGCGCGCTTGCCAGAAGGCCGGCATCGAGGATCACCTCCCGAATGGCAGGGTCGTCGGATAGCATCGTGAAGACTGCGTCAGCCTGGAATGCATCCGCCGCGAGCTTGACCAGCGTTACCCCGGGAACGCTGTCCTGAGCGACCTTGCTACGGTTCCAGGCCCGCACGTCATGGCCTGCTTTCACGAGGTTCAGGGCCATTGCCGAGCCCATATTGCCGAGACCGACAAACCCGATCTGCATGTTCTATCTCCTGTTGTTCCGATGAGAGCTGTGCGCGGGATCGGACGCAGGCTGCCAGGCGATCGTGAGGCCGAGACCTGCGCCGACGAGTTGGCGGGTGGCGATGCAGAGGAGAGCCACAATGAAGACGTGAGCACGTTGGCCAGCATCGGTGCACGCCCCGCTGAGCGCATCGAGGGCACCGCCGATCGCGGCGACGCGCCGGGGCGCAGACAGACCTGGAGAAATCAGTGGCCCCGGCAATCGACAGGCACCGCTGTGCCGCTCAGAGTGGCTTCACGATGCTGCGCTGCGGTTTGACGGCGGTGACGATGTCGACGTCAGCCATGACCTGGGCGGTCTCCGGCGAATTGAGCGCCGCTTCCATGGCGGCCTCGTCACGGAAGTTGACGACCCCAACCGCGATTAGCCCGGCACCATCACCTTGCGGGAAGAACCCGCCGGCGCTGACCAGCCCATAACGTCCCCAGCTTTCCCGCACGAGCGGGAAGTGCACGTTGATCCAATGGTCGCGGTCGAACGGCGTTTCCTCATCGCCCGCATAGGTCACCAGCATCGTGATCATCGTCGAAGTCCTCATTTGCGAGTATCGAGGTGAGCCGCCGCGTTCCGCGACCCCTCAGGAAAATCCTCTCTGTTCCGTCCGGACGAGCTTTCCTTGGGCCCCACAGCCAGGGTCACGATTCCTTCACCCAAGCGGCGGCCCGCATGGATCCAGCGCATCCACAGAAGGACGCGCTCCCCCAGACCATGGTGGCAATCTAGGCATTTAGTTTTGTTCGATAAGTGACATAACTGTACTCTCGGCGTTCAGTTTTGTGTGGGTGGTTGTGGTGGAATGGAGTGACGTCAGAGTCTTTCTCGCGATTGCGCGAACCGGCACGCTCGGCGCCGCCGCGCGTTCTCTTCAGACAAGTCATCCGACCGTCGGCCGGCGCCTCCGCGCACTTGAGCAGGCGATCGGTCACACGCTCTTCCAGCGCACCGCGGACGGTCTTGTTCTGACCGAAGAGGGCCACGGGATCATCGCGTTGGCGGAGCAGATGGAGGAAAGCGCGCTGGCGATGGAGCGCCGGCTTGCGGGGCAGGAGCAGAACCTCAAAGGCAGTCTGCGCATTTCATCCGCGGACTGGTTCGGGGCCTATGTCTTGCCTCCCATCCTTGCGGATTTCTCCAAAGCCTACCCCAATGTCGACGTCGAGATCTTGACCGGCACGCGCCTGTTCAATCTCGCCCAGCGGGAGGCCGACGTCGCTTTCCGTATCGTTCCGTTCGACACCGCTGACGTTGTTCAGCGTCGGCTCTTCCGCCTTGAGTACGGCGTTTACATCGCGGAAGAGGCGCAGGAGCCGAAATATGGCGATGGGACCGGTTTCCGGCTGATCACCCACGACACGTCCACCGGCCATTTCCCTGACATCGCGTGGCTCATCGAGAGTTTCCCCAACGCGAGGCCGGTCCTGCGATCGAACAACCGGAACGTCCAGGGGCGCATGTGCAGGCAAGGCGTCGGAATCGCCGTCCTGCCTCGCGTGGTCGGCAATCAGATCCCGGGTATTCGCCGACTGGACCTGCCGACGCCGCCGCCGGCGCGAGACATCTGGATGGGATATCACCGGGACCTACGGCGTCTTCAGCGTCTTCGTGCGTTCATCTCGACCGTATCAAGCCATCTCGTGAATGCGACCGCATGATGTGCGGCCCGGAGATGATTCAAGGTTGCCCGAGAAACTCCAAGATCGCTGCAGTCGTCTCGGTTCCGTCAGGTGTCGCGCCATACCTGAGTCGACGATGCCGAAAGTCTGGCGGCGGGCGCCGTGAACTACGCGAGGCCGATCATATCGCGCAGAGCAGAGACTCTTTGGACATGGATCGCCCGTCGTGCGCCGCGGAGACGTGCTGGTTGCGCCGGGTCGCCAGGCGTAGGAAGTTGCGCACCTCGTCGTGGGTTCGGCGGAACCGGTATGAGTGCTGTCGCGAAAGGGCGCAAAAGGGGCGCAGGAGCGCGGCGCAGCTCACGTTCCTGCCGCGTTTTCATATCCCTGACAATTTGCGCACTTTCGTATAGTGCCCCCAGTTTTCAGGGTTGTGAAGGCTGGGGGAAAGTTCGGCAGCTTGACCATGCAGCGGCACGATGTTCGGCTCGATGGCTGCGAGAAAGCGATCGAATTCCGGCGCGGTCAGGTTGGCGAAGCACTTGCCCAGAGTCTTCGGATGGTTGCCCAGGCGGACGGCATGCTTGGCATAGTGCCTGATCGTGCCGGGCGCGTAGCGGCGCGCTTCCAGGAACAGAACGAAGTCGCGGATCTCGGACACCACGGCGCCGGTGTCGTCAAAGGCCGTCCAACTGACCGAACCCGCCGCGTCGTTGACAGACCCAGGGTAAGCCTGTCAGCGACGTGCCTCAAAGGCGCATCGGGATCACGATATTTTCCATAAGGCATCTTATGGAATTTTTGCGCCAATGAAAACCAAGCGCCGTATCAAAGCGCAAGCCTAGCATCAGTGCAACCGCTCGCCGGCTTGCGGGGGTCGGCGTTCAGATCACCTGCCCGAGACCGGTGCCGTCTCACCCGGCAGGCGGCGGTTGCGGATGGTCAGCTGGTGGGTCAGGAGCAGCGGAGCCGGCCGCTCCTCCCCGTCCCAGAGCCGGTGCAGCATGCCCATGATGGCCGGACCGAAATGGTCGGACGGCACACGGACCGAGTTCAGCCAGTCGGCGATCCAGGGGTTGATCGGGTTGTCGTCGAACCCGAAGAAGGCCACGTCGCCCGGCACCTCCAGCCCAGCCTCCCGCGCGCGGCGGAAAGCGCCATAGGCCAGCAAGTCGCTCAGGCAGACGATCACCGGCGGGCGGTCCGGCCGCTCCAGCATCGTTCCCATGGCGTGGTAGCCGGCCACGATGTGATCCAGCCCCGGCCCAGTGGCGCAGGGAATGGCCGCCGTGTCCACCCCCGCCTGGGCCAGCCGGTCGAACAGCCCGAGCAGGCGCCAGTGACCGGCGGTGCGGTCCAGCGAGGCGTGGAGGACGCCGATGTGGCGCACCCCGCGGTTCAGCAGTCGCTCGGCGATCTCCGCCCCGGCACCGGCGTTGTCGAGCCCGACATAGGGCGAGGACGGGTCGCCGGGGTCCGGGCGGTTCACGAAGACCAGCGTGTCGCCGGCGGCCCGCGCCTCGTCCAGCGCCGGGCTGTCCACCGCACCCACCAGAATCATCGCGCGGACGAGCTGGGCGCGCATTTCGCGGATGTACTCGTCCTGCACGTCGGCGCGCTCGTGCGTGTCGCACAGCGACATCACCAGCCCCTCCCCGCGCAGCGACCATTCGATGGACGAGGCGATGGCGGCCATGGAGGGGTTGGCGAGATTCGCGGCCAGGACGCCGACGATGCGGCTCTCCCGGCGGCGCAGCGCCCGCCCGACGCTGCCCGGCCGGTAGCCCAGCTCGCGGATCGCCGCCCTCACCCGCTCCGCAGTCTCCTCCGTCGCCTTGTTGGCGACGCCGTTGATGACGCGCGAGGCGGTGGCGACCGACACCCCGGCGCGGGCCGCCACCTGGGCGAGCGACGGGGCGGGCGACGCACGCCCCGTGCGCGAGGCGCGGTTGCGGTCGGATGGCGGGGGCATCGGCACCTCGGTCTGCGCAAGAGGGTTGGCGTGGGGCGGCGGCGTGAAAACCGGTTGCGTAGAGATGCACGCGCGCCTATTGTTTCGACAAGGGTAATCGATTTCCCTCCGCCATGATATCGGTAACGACGTCGGCGGACGGACGAATTGCCCACCCTCGCCCCTTCGACAAAGCGGGCGCGGAAAAAAAGACGAGGGAGAGGACGCTCATGACAGCCGAAGGCGCCGACCGCGCCACGGTCGTTGACCCTTACGACCATCTTCATGACGAGACGTACGCCGACGCCTTCGCCCGTAGGCGGGTGGGCGCCGCGGCCCTGGTGACCGTCGCCGGGCGCGCCGTCGAGTCGCTGGATGGGGACTGGCGCTTCGCCATCGACCCCCACGACGAGGGGCTGCGCCAGGGATGGTACGCCGACGAGCCGGTGCCGGCCTCGGAATGGACCGCCCCGCGCGATTACGACGACGGCGCGTGGCAGACCGCCCCGGTTCCCGCCTGCTGGAACATGCTGCACCCGGAGTGGCGGCATTACGAGGGCGGCGCCTGGTACACGCGGACGCTGGACCTCACACCCGGCGAGGCCGGGGAGCGCACCGTCCTGCACATCGGCGCCGCCGCTTACGAGGCGCGCGTCTTCCTGAACGGCCAGTTCCTGGGCGCGCACCGCGGCGCCTCGACGCCCTTCTGCGTCGAGCTGACCGGGCATCTGCGCCCCGGCCCGAACCGCCTCCAGATCCAGGTCGACAACGCGCGCCGGACCGACCGGGTGCCGATGCGCCACACGGACTGGTTCAACTACGGCGGCCTCTACCGCTCCGTCACGCTGCTGCGCCTGCCCGCGCTGTTCATCCGGGACTTCGGCGTGGCGCTGGTGCCGGGCAGCGGCTTCGGCCGCGTCGCCGTGGACGTCACCCTGTCCGATCCGGTGGACGGAACGGCGACCGTCGCCATCGACGGGCTGCTGCCGCCCTCCCCTCTTCCCGTCATCGCCGGACGAGGACAGGTGGAGTTCGACCTCGCCCCGGAGCTGTGGTCGCCGGACTCGCCGCGCCTCTACGGCGTCACCCTGCGCTTCGGCGCCGACTCCGTGTCGGATCGCGTCGGCTTCCGCGAGATCGCCGTGGCGGACGAGCGCATCCTTCTCAACGGGCGCGACATCACTCTGCGCGGTGTTTCCGTCCATGAGGACGACCTGTTGCTCGGCAAGACCAGCGACGAGGCGGACATCCGCCGCCGGTTTGCCGACGCCAAGGCGCTGGGCTGCAATTTCCTCCGCCTTGCCCATTACCCGCACGACCCGCGGGCGGCGGCCATCGCCGACGAGGTCGGGCTGATGCTGTGGTCGGAGATTCCCGTCTACTGGGCCATCGACTTCGCCAACCCCGACACCTACGAGGATGCCGCGAACCAGCTTGCCGAGCTGATCGCCCGCGACCGCAACCGGGCCAGCACGATCCTGTGGGGCGTCGGCAACGAGAACGCCGACACCGACGCCCGCCTGTCCTTCATGGCGCGGCTGGCCGCACTGGCCCGCCAGCTGGACCCGACGCGGCTGGTGACCGCGGCCTGCCTGATCGACCGCGAGCGCTTCGCCATCGCCGACCGGCTGGCCGACCATCTCGACGTGATCGGCCTCAACGAATATTTCGGCTGGTACGAGCCCTCCTTCGACGGGCTGCGCCGGCTGCTCGCCAACTCCGCCCCCGGCAAGCCGGTGATCATCTCCGAGTTCGGCGCCGACGCGGTGGCGGGCTTGCGCGGCGGCCCGCGCGAGCTCTTCACCGAAGACTGCCAGGAGGCGGTCTACCGCGAGCAGCTCGCCATCCTCGCCACCGCCCCCTACGTGCGCGGGATGACGCCCTGGGTTCTCTACGACTTCCGCACCGAGCGGCGGCAGACCGCCTTCCAGCGCGGCTGGAACCGCAAGGGGCTGATCGCCGAGGACAAGACCACCCGCAAGCGCGCCTTCGCCGTCCTTGCGGACCATTACCGGGCGATGGCCGACGCCGAGGCGCCCGCATCGCCGCGCACCGATACAGCCAAATCACGATAACCGGAGGAACCGTCATGTTCGCGTTGAACCGTCGTCACGCCGCCCTTCTCGCCGCTGCTGTTCTGGGCCTCACCCTCGCCGGGCCGGCCGCCGCCAAGACCACGCTGCGCCTCGGCCACGGGCTGGCCAAGGGTCACCCGGTGGACGTCTCGCTGGACGAGTTCGCCAAGCTGGTGCGCGAGCGCAGCAAGGGCGATCTGGACATCAAGGTGTTTCCCGCCGGCCAGCTCGGCCAGCAGCGCGAACTGATCGAGCAGATGCAGAACGGCGCGCTCGACCTCGTGCACGCCAACGCCTCGCCGCTCGCCGCCTTCGAGCCGAGCTTCGGCGTCTACGACATGCCCTTCCTGTTCCGCGACAGCGACCATTTCTTCAAGGTGGTCGACGGCGCGGTGGGCGACGAGATCCTGGCCTCCAGCCGCGCCAAGGCCTTCGTCGGCCTCGCCTACTACGACAACGGCACGCGCAGCTTCTACGCCAACAAGCCGTTGGCCAAGCCGGAGGATTTGAAGGGCCTGAAGGTCCGCGTCCAGCCCGGCCCGATCGCCACCCGCATGATCAACCTGCTGGGCGCCACCGCCACCCCGCTGGCCTGGGGCGAGGTCTACACGGCCCTGCAGTCCGGCGTCGTCGACGGGGCGGAGAACAACGTGACCGCTCTGACCCTGGCCCGCCACGGCGAGGTGATGAAGGTCTACACCCGCGACGAGCACACTCGCGTGCCCGATGTGGTGCTGGTCGCCACCGCGACGCTGGACCGTCTGAAGCCGGAGCAGCAGGAGCTTCTGCGCCAGGCGGCCCGCGACAGCGCCAAGGCCCACAACGCCCGCTGGACGGCCGAACTGGAGAAGGCCGAGGGCGAGGCCGTGAAAATGGGCGTGAAGTTCGTGGACGCCGACAAGGCGGCCTACCGTCAGGTGGTGCAGCCCATGTACGACGACCTGAAGGCCACCCCGGCGCTGGCCACGCTCGCCGACCGCATCCAGGCGGTCAAGTAAGCCCCCGCCCCGCCCGCTCGCCGCGTCGAAACAGAGGAGCGCCCCCATGCTGGCCACCATCCACCGCACGCTCGACCGCTTCGTGCTCGCCATCACGATCCCGCTGACGGTCGCCATGCTGGGCTGCGTGGTGTGGCAGGTCGTCGCCCGCTACGCGCTCAACGTCTCGACGTCGGCGACGGACGAGATCGCCCGCTTCGCCTTCATCTGGGTCAGCCTGCTCGGCTCGGCCTATGTGCTGGGCAAGCGCGGGCACATCGCCATCACCGGGCTGGTGGATCTTCTGCCGGCCCGGCCGCGGTGCGGCGTCGAGATCGCCATCGCGGCGCTGGTCGCGCTGTTCACGGTGACGATCCTGTGCGGCGGCGGCTGGCTGCTGGTGGACAAGGCGCGCACGCTCGGCCAGGTCACGCCGGCGCTCCAGCTGCCGATGTGGGTGGTCTACGCCGTGATCCCGCTCTCCGGCGTGCTGACCCTGATCTATATGGTCATCGCCCTGATGGAGAGCCTGCGCGAAGGGCCGGGCGTGACCAGCCACGCCGTCTCGCTCGACTGACGCCCCCCTTCCGTCGCGGAAACGCAGCCATGGATTTCTCCCCCGCCCTCGTCCTCAGCGCCGCCTTCGTCGCCCTTCTGGCCTTCGGCGTGCCCATCTCCTACGCGACCGGGCTCGCCTCGATCACGGCGCTGCTGACCATCATGCCGCCGCTGCCGGCGATCTCGGTGACGGCGCAGCGCATCGCCACCGGCCTGGACAGCTTCGCGCTGCTGGCGATCCCCTTCTTCTTCATGGCCGGCTCGATCATGAACCGGGGCGGCATCGCCCGCCGCCTGATCGACTGCGCCAAGGTCTTTGTCGGCTGGATGCCCGGACCACTGGCGCAGATCACCATCCTCGCCAACATGATGTTCGGCTGCGTGTCGGGGTCGGCGGTGGCCGCCGCCTCGGCCATCGGCGGCACCATGCAGCCGTCGATGGACAAGGCCGGCTACGACCGCAGCTACACCGCGGCGGTCAACATCTCCTCCTGCATCACCGGTCTGCTGATCCCGCCGTCGGGCGCCTTCATCGTCTATTCGCTGGTGTCGGGCGGCACCTCCATCGCGGCGCTGTTCGTCGCCGGCTACCTGCCGGGCATCCTGCTCGGCCTGTCGGTGATGATCCCGGCCTGGATCATGGCGAAGAAGCGCGGCTACGCCCGCCTGCCTTCCCCCACCCTGTCCCAGTCCTCGCGCGCGCTGCTGTCCGCCCTGCCCAGCCTGGGGCTGATCATCGTGGTGATCGGCGGCATCGTCGGCGGCGTCTTCACCGCGACGGAGGGATCGGCCATCGCCGTCGTCTACGCGCTCGCCCTGGCGCTCGCCTACCGGGAGCTGTCGATGGACGACATCATGCAGATCCTGGTGGACACCATCGTGGCGACGGCGGTGGTGGCGCTGATGGTCGGCACCTCCATGGCGATGGCCTACGTGATGTCGCTGGCCGAGATCCCGCAGATCATCGGCGACTGGGTGCAGTCGGTGTCCGGCAACTGGATCATCGCGCTGCTGCTGGTCAACATCGTGCTGCTGCTGATGGGCACCTTCCTGGACATCACGCCGGGCATCCTGATCTTCACGCCGATCTTCCTGCCGGTGCTGGTGGAGCTGGGGGTGGACCCGGTGCATTTCGGGGTGATCCTGGTGTTCAACCTGTCGCTCGGCATCGTCTCGCCGCCGACCGGCAGCGCCCTGTTCATCGGCTGCGCCGTGGCGCGCGTGTCGATCGAGCAGGTGATCCGGCCGCTGATCCCCCTCTTCGCCTGGAGCACCGCGGCGCTGCTGGTGGTCACCTACGTCCCCGGCCTGTCGCTCTGGCTGCCCAGCCTCTTCGGCCTCATCAAGTAAGCGGGACGCAAGCCGGGTCCTGCCCCCAGGAGCCGGCTCCCCACAAACCTCAGGTCTCATGACTTCAGGAGTTCACGCGCCATGCGCACGCTGACCGGCGCCTCCCTCGCTGCGCCCGCCCCGTCCCGCGACGGGACGCAAGCCGGCCCCCAGGGGATCGTCTTCGACCTCGACCGCGGCTACCGCCTGACCCTGTTCCCGCTGGGGCCCGCGCTGGCGCGCGTCCTCATCGAGCGGCCGAGCGGGCTGCGCACGCCGCGCACCTGGTCGCTGGCCCCCGAGCTGTCGGGCCAGACCGACCCCGCGCTGGCCGACCCCATCGACGGGCGCGACCGCCGCGACCTGACCGGCTTTCCCGGCACGCCGGCGGCGGTCGAGGAAAGCGCCGACAGCGTCACCGTCACCACCCCCGGCTGGCGCGTCGTGGTCCAGCGCGCGCCCCTGGCGCTGCGCTGGTACGAGCCGGCGGCGGAGGGCGATGGCTGGCGCCTCGTCCTGGCCGACCGGCCGACCCAGCCCTACCTGTTCGACGACCGTTCGCCCCGCTTCGCCCACCATCTGGTCAGCCACGCCGGGGAGCGCTACCACGGCTTCGGCGACAAGAGCGGCGGCACCGACAAGCGCGGCCGGCGCCTCGCCATGGGGACGACCGACGCGCTCGGCTACGATGCCGAGACGAGCGACCCGCTCTACAAGCACATCCCCTTCTGCCTCAGCGTGCGGCCGGAGCGCGGCGGGGCGGCGGTCGGCGTCTTCTACGACAACCTGTCGCGCGGCCTCTTCGACCTCGGCCAGACCATCGACGCCTACCACGGCGACTTCATCCGGTTCGAGGCGTCGGACGGCGATCTCGACTGCTACGTCCTGTTCGGCCCGAGCGTTCCGCAGGTGGTGGCGAACTTCACCGCCCTGACCGGCCGCACCTCCTTCCGGCCGCGCTGGGCGATCAGCTATTCCGGCTCGACCATGCAGTATACCGACGCGCCGGACGCCGGGGTGCGGTTGCTCGGATTCCTCGACGCGCTGAAGGAGCACGGCCTGCCCTGCGGGTCGTTCCAGATGTCGTCCGGCTACACGATGATCGGCGACAAGCGCTACGTCTTCCACTGGAACCGCGACAAGTTCCCCGAGCCGGAGGCGGTCACCGGCAAGTTCGCCGAGGCCGGCGTCCATCTCGTCGCCAACATCAAGCCGGCGCTGCTCAACGACCATCCGAAATTCGCCGAGGTCCAGGGCTTCGGCGGCTTCGTGCGCGACAGCGACGCCCCGGACAGCCCGCAGATCACCCAGTTCTGGGGCGGCGACGGCGCCTATCTCGACTTCACCAACCCGGCGACCTCGCGCTGGTGGATGGCCAACGTCACGAAGGAGTTGTTGGAGCGCGGCATCGGCTCGACCTGGAACGACAACAACGAGTTCGAGATCTGGGACGACGCGGCGGTCTGCGACGTCAACGGCCATGGCGGCACGATGGCGACGCTGCGCCCGGTGCAGACCCATCTGATGATCCGCGCCTCGCATCTGGCCCAGGTGGCCCACGCGCCGGACAAGCGCCCTTACCTGATCTCGCGCTCCGGCGGGCCGGGCCTCCAGCGCTATGTGCAGACTTGGTCGGGCGACAACCGGACGAGCTGGAAGACGCTGCGCTGGAACCTGCGCATGGGGCATGGCTTCAGCCTGTCGGGCCTGTTCGACTACGGCCACGACGTCGGCGGCTTCGCCGGTCCCCGCCCGGAGCCGGAACTGCTGATGCGCTGGATCGAGCAGGCGGTGTGGTGGCCGCGCTTCACCATCCATTCCTGGAACGACGACGGCAGCGTGACCGAGCCCTGGACCTACCCGGAGCTGCTGCCCCAGGTGAAGACCGCGCTGAACTGGCGGGAGCGGCTGGTGCCGCTGCTCTACACACTGCTGTGGCGGGCGCACCGCGACCATGCCCCGGTGATGCGGCCGCTGTTCTATGATTTCCCCGACCAGCCCGCCGCCTACGGGGAGGAGGACAGCACCATGGTCGGCGACCGGCTGCTGGTCGCTCCGGTCCTCGACCCCGGCCGGACGGAGCTGGAGGTCTGGCTGCCGGCGGTGCCCGGCGGCTGGTACGACCTGCGCGACGGCCGGCGCTACGACGGCGGCGGGCACGTCACCGTGGCGGCGCCGCTGGGGGTGTCCCCGGCCTTCGTTAGGGCCGGCACGCTGCTGCCGCTCGGCCCCGCCCCCTCCTGGGCCGAGGGTCCGCTGACCGTCCGTTGCTTCCCTGGTCCGGAGGGCTACGCCCCGCTGACCCTGTTCGACGACGACGGGGAGAGCGTGTGCCGCGACGAGTCCGTCTGCCTGCTGACCGTCACCGGCACGGACGCGGCCTCGCTGTCGGTGAGCCGCAGCGGCGGCCGGGCGCCGCGCTGGACCTCGCTGTCCATCGAGGCAGCGGACGGCACGAAGGTCGGCACGCTACCGCTTTGACCGGGCCTCGCTGAGCGAAACGGCACGCCCGCCCCCAAGGCCGCGATGGCCGGGGCGTGGGCGTGCCGTTCCCACCCCATACACAATCGCATGGCCGCCCCGGCGAAACCGAAGTTGTGGTGCCGGGAGTGTTGGTATAAAGACCGGCTTACCAGGCCGGGCCCCTCTGACAGTTCCCTGAACTGTGATGTCGGACTGGAGACATTCAGAGTGGCCCCCGCCCGCCCGCCCCTGCCGGCAGCGTTTCTGCCCTGTGCCTGGTCCCGCCCGTGGGTGCTGCTCTCTTGCCCTATGCTAGAGGAAGGCACCGCATGACCGATCTGTTCACAGCCGACGCGCTCGCCGCGCTGCTTCAAGTCATCGCCATCGACCTCGTTCTGGCCGGCGACAACGCCATCGTGGTCGGCATGGCCGCCGCGGCGGTGCCGCTGGCCCAGCGCCGCAAGGTCATCTTCTGGGGAATCGCCGCCGCCATGGGGCTGCGCGTGTTCTTCGCCCTGATCACCACCCAGCTCCTCGCCATCATCGGCCTGACCCTGGCCGGCGGCGTCCTGCTGCTGTGGGTGTGCTGGAAGATGTACCGTGAGCTGCGCAGCCACGGCGCGGACGAGATCGCTCCCGACGAGGCGATGGACGCGCCCGACCCCTCGGGCACCGTCACCGCCGGCTTGGCGGGCAACGCCGCCGTCGCGGCGGCCGGAGCGACCACCTTCGGCGCGGCGATCTGGCAGATCGTCGTGGCGGACGTGTCGATGTCGCTCGACAACGTGCTGGCGGTGGCCGGCGCCGCCAAGGAACACCCGACCATCCTGGTCATCGGTCTGGTCCTGTCGGTCGTTCTGATGGGCGCCGCCGCCAACATGATCGCGCATGTGCTGCACAAGCACCGCTGGATTGGCTGGGTCGGCCTCGCCATCATCTCCTACGTGGCGCTCGACATGATCTGGCGCGGCAGCAACGAAGTCCTCCGCCACATGGCGTGAGGCTGACCGCCGATCACGGTCGGGGTCGTTGACCGAGGGCGCCCGCCGCACCATGACGGTGCCGGGCGCCCTCATTCGTTTCAGGGGACTGTTTGGGATAGCAAAGTTGTCCGGCTGCATCAGCCGGAGAAGATTGAGGATGCGCTGACGGCCTTGCTCGGCAAGGTCAGGATCCACGCAAAGTGCGGGAGAACCACTGCTTCGGAGGAGGCTCACTTTCGTGTATCGCCCCCTCGTAGGCGGATCTCAAAACTGCCAGTTCGCGGGGACCCAGGCGTACCCGCCGTCGGTCTTGAGCATCCGGCCGAGGCCCGGAAACGGAAAATGGAAACCCAGCACGAGAATACGGTCGGCGGCGGCCCGGTCGAAGATGCGGCGGCGGGAGGCGAGCGCGGTGTCCTTGTCGCGATCGGGTCCGGGACGCCAGGGATTGTCGACGTTGACGACCGGGTGGTAGGCGAGGTCGGCGGTGAGCAGCAACTGGTCGTTTCCGGAATGGACGAGGAACGTGGCCATGCCCGGCGTGTGGCCGGAGGCGACGATCGTCGTGAGCCCCGGCACGATCTCGGCACCGGCTTCATAAAGCTCAACGTCCTCCCTGACCGGTTCGAGGCTGCTCTTGATCGCGGCGGCGAAGCGCAGGCGGAAATCCTGCGGAACGGGCATGTAGGACAGATCCGGATCGTTGCGGACGAAGAAATCCCAGTCCGCCCGCGGCACGAAGACGGTGGCCCGGGGGAACGCCCGGCCGCCGTTCGCGGTCCTGAGATTGCCGACATGGTCGGGATGGGTGTGCGAGATCACGATGGCGTCGATGTCCGCGGGACCGAGCCCGATCGCCGCGAGGTTCTGAAAAATCCGTCCGCCGTTCGGCCCCATCGTCGCGCCCGCGCCGGCCTCGACGAGGATGCGCCGTCCGCCGGTTTCGATCAGAAGGGTGTTCAAATTCAACGTCATGTGGTCCGTCGGCAGGAAGGCGCGCCGCAGCACCTCCTGAAGCTCCGCTTCAGGCGCATCGCTCGCGTAGACGCGGGGCGGACCGCCGATCACGCCGTCGCTCAACACCGTCGCGCTGATCTCGCCGACCCGGAAACGGTAGTGGCCGGCGTTGCCGGTCGCGGGCGTCGGCGTCGGCTGCGCAGACACGCCCCCACCACCGGGAACGAACAGGGTCGATGCGCCGACGGCCGCGGACAGCATGATCCTGCGTCGGTTCAGAGTGAGGGCATTCATCGGTGTTTCCTCCCGAATGGGGCGCCCGCTTCCAGCCACGGGACCGGGGGGACCGGTGACGGACGGCGATCCGGGCGCGACGATCAACCGCAGATCGACCATGACACGGCAAGATTGCGCTGATAAGCTCGTCAAATGTGATCGGCTTGATTAGGCCTGCTTCGCAATGAGCCCCATTCGCTTGGACAGCTTCGATGTGTTCGCGGCGATCGTGCGCTGTGGCGGCTTCCGCGCGGCGGCGCTCGAACGGGGCGTCTCGTCATCGGCCTTGAGCCAGACGATGAACGCCCTGGAGGAGGCTCTCGGCATCCGGCTGCTCAACCGGACGACGAGGAGCGTATCGCCGACGGAGGCCGGGCAGCGCCTCCTCGATCGCCTGGCCCCGGCGCTGAGCGACATCCAGCTTGCGATCGCCGAGGTCGGCGAACTGAGGGACAGCCCATCGGGAACGCTGCGGATCAACGCGCCGGCGCCCGCCGTCGATCATCTCCTCTGTCCGCTGGTCTTCGACTTCATGGACGCCTATCCCGAGGTGAAGATCGAGATCATCAGCGATGCCGCGGTGATCGACATCGTGGAGCAGGGTTTCGATGCCGGCGTCCGGTTCGGTAAGCAGCTGGCGCAGGACATGATCGCGGTCCCGTTCGGGCCGTCGCTCCGATACGCGATCGTCGCGTCACCGGATTACATCGCGCGGCACGGCCTGCCGGTGACGCCGCATGCCCTGGTCTACCATGACTGCATCAGGCGGAGATTTCCCGGCGGGACCCTCGTCACATGGCGCTTCGCCCGTGGGAGCGACGCGTTGGAGGTCACGCCCGCCGGACGCCTGACGGTCAGCACGGTGCACAACGAGCTTCAGGCCGCCCTGGCCGGCCGGGGCATCGCCCATGTCCTGGACGACTATGCGAAACCCCATCTCCGGGACGGCCGGCTAGTGGAGCTTTTCCCGGAGTGGAGCCCCACCTTGCCGCACTGGTTTCTGTATTACCCGAACCGCCGCCTTCCGAGCGCGGCCATGCGGGCGTTCCTCGATCACATGAAGGGCTACGACTGGCGGGCCGGGGATCAGGCCAGCTTCTGAACGACGGTCGCGATGCTGGAGCCCAGGTCACCCAGCGTCTTGACCGTCGAGCCGTACTCATCCGCGTACTTCTTGAGAATCGTCTTCCAGTCGGCGTTTGGAATCGCGTCGTAGGTGGACGGGTCGAATGCCCGTCGCGCTCCGTCGATCATCGCGTC
This sequence comes from Azospirillum brasilense, assembly GCF_022023855.1. Taxonomy (NCBI): domain Bacteria; kingdom Pseudomonadati; phylum Pseudomonadota; class Alphaproteobacteria; order Rhodospirillales; family Azospirillaceae; genus Azospirillum; species Azospirillum brasilense. The sequence continues at coordinate 146,599 of NZ_CP059451.1, read as the reverse complement.
CAGACGCTTGAGGTCGGCGCGGGCTCCATTCAGCAGGGGGGTGAGGCGGTCGATCAGATCCTTGTACTGCTTCACCTTCTTGACGAGAGCCAGGATGGAGGCATCCTCGGTGACGGTGATTCCGTCGATCTTCTTCTGATTGAGGATGCGCTCCACGTCTTCGTATTTGGCCTCCGCCGCCCGAAGCTGCCGTTCCAGCTTGTTCACCGACTCCGCCATGAGGTAGCGCCGGCTCTCAGCCCGCTCGACCACCTTCATCGCCTCCTGCGCGCTGCTCCGATGCTTCGCCACGGCGCTTTGCAAGGCGACCACCTCGTCCGCGCCGTCATTGAAACTGTCGTAGGCGGCCTTCCCTTCCTTGACAACGTCGAGCGTGATCTTGGCGCCAGCCACGACCAGCGGCAGCGCCGCGCCCCCGGTCAGCACCGTGGCTGTGATGGCGAGGGCCGTCGCCGTCAGAGCGAGGGCAATCTTTCCCACCGTCTTGGCGTAGACCTTCCACTTCATGTCTTCGAGCATCTTGCGCACGGCCGCGTCCAGGCCGGCGAAAGCCTTCTTCACGATCAGCTTCATGACCGTCGCGATGCCGCCGACGATTCCCCCGAAGCGGTCGGCGGCCCGCTGCTCCATGGTGGTGTTGATCGTGTTCAGAAACAAAAACAGGTTGCGGCCGTCGATCTCGTGCTTCGCGATCTTCTGATCCCACGCCTGGATTTGCTTCTTTATTTCGGCGACCGTCTTCTCTTCGGCCTTCATCAACTCCTGAATGGCCTCGCGCACATTCTTGTTGAAAAGATCGATCACCTTCTTCGGTATCGGCTTTCCCGATGGGTCCGTTTTCGGAGAGTCCCAGGAAAACTCGACATCCACCTTGTTGTTGTTTCCGGAAAATTCGAAATATTTGTATTTTCCGTACTCGTAGGAGAATTTTATCGACTGGTCCGCCATGCTGTCCATCCTTCCACTGCAAAATGCCGCAAGGCGTCGCCCAGTCGGGAAGACGACCATGGCACCATGGTGATGTCCCGATGAAAACAGCGGAAGAAGAATTGCCTCCAGTTGGGATCAAACACGTCCGTGGCCCCAGCAATTTTGCGCGGGATGATATCTCGGGGCATGGTTGATCCGATGGCCGGCGGTTCACCCGGTGGATCGCCGGCCATGGACCGGAGCGGACCCTAGAGTAGGTCCTCGATCCGGATCGGCAGATGCCGGATTCTCTTCCCGGTCGCGTTGTGGACGGCGTTGACGATGGCCGCCGCACCGACCATCGCCACCTCGCCGAGCCCCTTGACGCCAGACAGGTTGTGGCGGGTGTCCGGCTCGTCGATGAAATCGACGTCGATGGCGCCGACGTCGGCGTTGACCGGCACGACATAGGACACGGCAGGGAACAAGGTGCTCACTCCTCCCAGTCGGTTCGTGGTGAGAGTGTGTAGTTCCACGCGGGACAGACGGTGTGCGGAGCCAAGCGGAGACGATGCATCTCGGCATCGGAGACGCGCTCGCCGGTTTCGTTGCCACCGCGCTTGAGGAGAGCGGTGACGGTGCCGGCGATGTAGCGCACCACCGTGTCGAAGGTGCGCAAGGGCACGCCGGCCCAATTCACGCTGATCGCGCTGAAGAGCCGATGCTCGATGGGATTCCACTTCGAGCAGCCAGTGGGGTAGTGTCACACCGTGACCGCCAACCCACAGGGATCGCAGAGCTGTTCCTGGAGTTGCGCTTTCCAGACGCGCGAGCGGCAGCTGTTCGAGCCGCCGGCGTCGGCCAGGATGAGCAGGCGCTCGGCCTCCGGGAAGCGCCGGTAGCCCTCATGAGCCCACCAGTCCCCGATCGCCTCAACGGCAAAGCGCGGTGTGTCGAAGCAGTCACCGATGCCCACGAAGCCGCGATTGCTCATCAGATCGTAGACGCCGTAGGGGATCGCTTGGCCAACGGCGTCCTGCGGCCAATCGTGCACCAGCACGGCTTCGGCCTTGCGGCACCACGTGCGGCCAGCGTTCTTGTAATTACCGACCAGCTCCTTTTTTTCCGTATCGACGCTAATGATGGGATCGCCTGTGGCCTGGAATTGTGCCCGTTGCTTGGCAATGTGGCGGAACTGCGCGTCGCGTTCTGGGGGCGAGCTGCGAGCCTCCGTGCGCCGGGCATTGACCTTGGGCGAATAGCCGAGCTGGCGCAACAGGCGCGCCACCGTTGGATGGCGCGCCGGCCCATCGGGTCACCGGCGGTCTCAGGCGCGAGCAGCGCCTCCAGAGTGGGAAGAAGGTCCGGGTCCTGCGCCTCGCGCGGGGGACGGCCGCCACCCGGGGCGCGGACGCGCTCAGCCGGGCGCTCGGCCAAGCCGGCCTCGAGTTCACGGCGGCCGCGCCGAATGGTGCGGCGGCTCAGGCCGGTGATCTGCGCCAGCAACGTCTCCCCGCCCCAGCCAATACGCCGCGCCTCAACGGCCACGAAGCAGCGGCGCTGCTGCTCACCGAGCCGGCTGATAAGCAGGTTGATCTGCTGGTGCAGCACTTGATCGGGGTGCGGCTCATCGGCCCGGCAGCGCGGTCACGTACACGAGTGGACGGCGGAAGAGGACATTGGTCGCTCCGCTCACAAAGGATGCGGTGCCTGGGCAGTCCTCCAACCGACAATCTGAATACATAGTTCCCTGCCGTGTCCTAGCCAGCCCTCCCGGCGCAACAACACATGCAGCCGCCGATAGCCGTAGCGGACCCGGGCGACGGCCAAGTCCTTCAGGCGCAACCGCAACGCGGTCTACGGGTGCCGTACGGAGCGGTAGCGCTGGATGGGCCGGAATACCCCAGCCACCGCACACGCTCGCCGCTCGCTCACCCGGTAAGCACTTTGCAGGTGCTCCACCACGTGCCGGCGCAGGGAGGGCTTCACCATTTTCGGCGCAGCACATCCTGCAGCATGGTCTTGTCCAAGGCCAGGTCGACGACCAACCGCTTGAGCTTAGCGTTCTCCTCCTCCAACTGCTTCAATCGCCGAATCTCCGCCACCCCCATGCCGGCGAACTTCTTCTTCCACCGGTAAAACATCGGCTCCGACACGCCCATCTTGCGGCAGATCTCCTCCACCGGCGTGCCGGCATCGGCCTGCCGCAACGCGAAGCTGACCTGCTCCTCCGTGTACTGTTTCCGCATGGCGCGCTCCTCCTCACAGGATGGAAATGCGCCCAAAAAGTTGCCTGCCAGCTGGACCAGATTTCAGGTTCAGGACCAACCCGTGCAGGTCGCGGCGGACGCGGTCTCTGAAAACCTGCGAGGCCACCATTGCCGGTCTGGCGCAGGCCGCAAGACCCGATACCGCCGGCAGGGTCGCGACCAGTCGAATCGTAACGCCGGGCTTTGTCGCGCATGGGATCGCCGAAACTCTCCTCTTTCGGCTTCAGATTGAGGGCGAGCAAAGCAAACAAAACTAAAGGCAGCAAGGCGGTATCAGAGACCTTTAAGCGTGTCAGGGAGGTTAAAAGAGTGCCCGCGCAAGGTCGTTCTCTTGCCTTTTTCATCTTGAATCATCGGAAGGCGCGGGTTGCCGTCAAGAGTGGTATGGTTACATACCGTATCCCGCTTGAATCCAACCGCTCGTGCATCAAAAATATTTTGAGCGAGAGCCGTGTTGGCGACATGACAAGAGTTCAGGCCGCGTTCGACAGCGGCATTCCGTCGAGGGGTCCCGTACCGTCTTGATGGGCTGTTTTCAGCGGCTTGCCAACGCGGGCGGATTGCCCAAAGGGCCTGCAAGCCCTGCTTCCAAACACGGTGTTCGGTCGTGCCTTGATCGTACATGGTCGTACAAGGGGGACTGCCGCGGGGGCTGCCGCGCGGCAGTCGCCAGAGGAGCCTTCGCATGAGCCGCCCGCCACGCCGGCCTTCTGATACGGACCGCGACATCACTCTCCATACTGGGGCCGATACGGTATCACGGCCCCGCGTCGGGTCGGAGCGGCGTTGCCATGGATGACGTCGCCATGGACCAAGTGGCTGAGCGGCCGGTGACCGCGCGCGCCGTGACCCGGCGGTCGCGGAGGATCTCAGCCATCTGGTTGATTCCGCTGGCCGCGCTCCTCGTCGGCGGGTGGCTCGTCTGGCACACGCTGTCGAAACAGGGCCCTACGATCACGATCACTTTCGCCAGCGCCGAAGGACTTCAGGCAGGCCAGTCGCAGCTTCGCTACAAGGACATCGTGTTCGGGACGGTGCAGGGCCTGACGCTGACTCCCGACCGCACCCGCGTCCTGGTCACGATCGCGACGGCCCGCGAAGCCGAGCCGCTGCTAACCGATCAGACCGTGTTCTGGGTCGTCAAGCCGCGGCTGTTCGCCGGCAGCGTTTCCGGCTTGGAGACACTGCTCTCCGGCTCCTACATCGGCATGCGCCCACCCCAGACCGAAGGCAAGGCGCAGCGGGAGTTCATCGGTCAGGAAGACCCGCCGGTCCTCGAAGCGGACGTTCCGGGTCGCACCTTCCAACTGAAGGCCAAGCGGCTCGGGTCCATTTCGCTGGGTTCGCCGGTGTTCTTCCGGGATCTGGAGGTGGGCGAGGTGCTGGGCTGGGACATTGCGGAGATGGCCGAAAGCGCCACCATCCGCGTCTTCGTGCGCACGCCCTTCGACGCCTATGTCCGTGACGAGACGCGCTTCTGGAACGCGTCGGGCGTGTCGCTGAAGCTCGGGGGGGCCGGCGTCGATCTCCAACTCGAGTCCGTACGCGCGCTTCTGCTCGGCGGGATCGCCTTCGACACCCCCGACGAGCATCGCCAGACGGGCATCAGCCCTGAGAATCACGTCTTTCCGCTGTTCCCCGATCGCGACACCGCGAACGCCGCCTCCTACAGCCGCAAGGTGCCCGTCCTGTCCTACTTCCCGGGTTCGGTCCGTGGTCTCGGCCCGGGCTCCGAGGTGACGATGCATGGCCTCGTGGTCGGTCATGTCACTGACGTCCGGCTCGCGCCCAATCACGCCAACGACAGTGTCGTGGCGCCAGTCCGATATGAGATCGAACCCGAGCGCATCCTCGGGGTGGGCGGGAAGGCCGTCTTCAGCACGATTGAGGAAGCAGCGGATGTGCTGGTGAAGCGGGGCCTGCGCGCATCGTTGCAGAGCGCGAACCTGATCACTGGGCAGCAGATGGTGGCGCTCGACTTCATCGCCGACGCGCCGCCGGTCTCCGTCACCAAGCAGGGATCCGATTTCGTGCTGCCCACTACGGAAAGCGGCAACCTGGGCGACCTGCAGGCCTCCGCGGCGGCGTTGCTCGACAAGGTGAACGCCATCCCCTTCAAGCAGATTGGCGACAACCTCGACGGCATCCTGGGAAAGGTGAACGATCTGGCCGGTGACCCCCAGTTGCGGCAGACCGTGGCGGAGCTGTCGACCGCCGTCGCCAGCGCGAACACCCTTCTCCAGCACCTGGACAACGGCGTGGCACCCACCTTGAAGGAGTTGGCGGGTACCTCGGCGGCGTTGCAGAAGGCGCTCGGCAACGCCAACCGGCTGATCGTTTCGTTCGACAACAGCTACGGCGACAACACGCGCTTCAACCGTGACCTCGATCGCCTGCTGGCGCAGCTCAACGAAGCGGTGCGCTCCATCCGCATGCTCACGGACATGCTCACGCGCCACCCGGAAGCCCTGATCAGAGGCCGTCCCGCTGGAGGTGTGGAGTGACCCGCCCGTTTCGATTGTACCGGCTGGCCGCGGTCGGCTTGGCGGCCCTTCCGGCCGCCTGCTCGCCTCCGACGCCCAACCTATACACCATTGCGCCGGTATCTGGCGCGCCTGTGCCCGGCGCGCCGGCAGCGAACACGTCCGTTTCGCGCACTTCGGCACCGGAAGCCGCCGGTCCCAAGGTCGTCCTGTTGCGTCAGGTGGGGATCGCCCGCTACCTGGAGCGACCGCAGATCGTTCGCTCGTCCGAGAACTACCGGCTGGAGGTGATGGAGAACGACTGGTGGGGTGAGCCGCTCGGGGAGATGCTGGGCCGCGTGCTGGCGGATGAACTGAGACGGCGCCTGTCCCGATCGGTGGTCGTCAGCGAGGCCGGCACCGTCTCCGCCAATCCCGACGCGACCATCGAGGTGGACGTCCAACGCCTCGACGAGGACACGTCCGGCACCCTCGTCCTTCAGGCTCAGGCGAGCGTGACCGGCCGGAGGCGGGCGGAGCCCACCCTGCGCAGCTTCCGGATCGCGGTTCCGCCGCCGAAGCCGGGCGTCGCCGGCCAAGTCGCGGCCACCAGCACGGCGGTCGGGCAGCTGGCTGATGGTCTCGCATCGATGCTGAACGCGGGGCTCGGTTCGGGGCTTGCTGCGGCACCCGTCACCGGAATCGCGGGGCGACCATGAGGAACCAGCCCCAACCCGCGGAGCGGCTGCGCGAGTGCCCAGGCTGCGGGCTGTTCCAGACGGTCCCCGCTTTGGCGCCGGGCATGACCGCCCAGTGCCCGCGCTGCTCCACCACGCTGGAGCGGGCCACGCGCCGCCCGATCGATCACAGCGTCGCGCTGAACCTCACCGCGTTGGTCCTGCTGGTCATCATGTGCAGCACGACGCTGATGACGGTGCAGAAGGCAGGTATTTCGCTCAGCGCGCGCCTCTTCTCCGGGCCGGCCGAACTGGTACGCCGGGACATGGCGGAACTCGCGGTGGCGGTGCTGTTCGTCACCGTGGTGGCGCCGCTGTTCAAGCTGCTCGGCACGCTCTACGTGCTGCTGCGGCAGCGCGAGGCCGCCCCGCCGCGCCATCTCTGCCGCGTCTTCGCGCTGGTCGAGCGGCTCGGCCCCTGGTCGATGATCGAGGTCTTCGTCTTCGGGGTGTTTGTCGCCTACGTGAAGCTCGGCGACTTGGTGAAGATCACACTCGACGTCGGGGTGTACGCGCTGCTCGCCCTGACCGTGGTTATCATCTGGGCCGACAGCGCCTTGGACCGCGAGGCGATCTGGGATCGGCTGGACCAGCGCGGCGACGCCCGAGGGCGCTGCGCGCCGCCGGACCGCCGAACCATCGAGATGGCGGGATGTGAGGTCTGCGGGCTGGTCAGCAGCGTGGATGGTCCCATGGAGGCCGGCGCGCGGCATCGCTGCCCCCGATGCGGTTCCGCCCTGCACCCGCGCAAGCCGGACAGCGTGGCCCGCACCTGGGCCCTGGTGATCGCGGCGGCGCTGCTCTACATCCCGGCCAACTATTTCCCAGTCCTGACCGTGATGCAACTCGGCGCCGGTGCGCCCAGCACGATCCTGGGCGGCGTGGAGGAACTGGTTGCGTCCCGCATGTACCCGTTGGCAGCGCTCGTCTTCTTCGCCAGCATCGCCGTCCCCATGCTGAAGCTCGTTGGGTTGTCCGTCATGCTGGTCTCGACGCAGACCGGCCAGTCCGGCTGGCTGCGCGACCGGACGCGGCTCTACCACGTCGTGCGCTGGATCGGCCGCTGGTCGATGATCGACATCTTCATGGAGGCCTTGCTCGGGGCCTTGGTGAAGTTCGGCTCGGTGGTCACGATCGAGCCCGGCATCGGGGCGGTCGCCTTCTGCGGTGTGGTGATCCTGACCATGTTCGCGGCGGAGACCTTCGACCCCCGGCTGATGTGGGACGCGGCCGGCCGGCACGCCGTCTCGCCAGCCGCCGCCTGAGGCGCGACGCGCCCCGGACAGTCTGCTCCTTGGTGGTGCATCCGCTAAATCCGTGAGAGAACTGGAACAACGGCGACACCGAGCCTGTGCGGTGGCCGGTGGCGTCGCCGGCGGCCCCAGATGAAGGGATGCTTGTGCTGATTCCAGTAGGCGGTCGCCCGCTCAATAGCCTGCGCGATCTCGGCCCAGGTCTCAAAGCGGCGCAGTGCCGAGCAGAAGTGGTGCTTGCTATACAATGCGGTGACCCGCGCCAAGCGTTGGTGTCTGGTTTTGGCGCAGGGGGACCGGCTTCTGGAGCAGCCTCCATTTGCGGCTTGACCGTCGGGTTATGGGGGTTTGATCGGTGCTGGCTCATGCTCAGAAATGTGGATGGGGGCTGGCGCCGGGTGCTGCTCCTTCTTCAGCCGTTCCAACTGGCAGCTTGCCTCCTTCATCATGCGAAACCACGCTTGCCGCCGGGACTTTGGGTCCGTCCATTCGGCTCGCGAAGGGCCCTCCACGGCGATGGCGGCCCGGGCGGCAGCCAAAAACAGGTCGGGGGAAAGAAGATGGCAGGATGGCTCTGGCGCTGGTGGGCGCGGCGCATCGTGGTCTGGCAGATTTTGTGCGGGTGTTTAGTCCCGGCATTTGATGGTGCATTGTATCCGCAGGAATGGAGGGATGCACTATGGGCCAAGTACTCCATGGGAGCGCCACGACGACAGAGGCGATCCGTCGAGCAATACAACATCGTCAAGAGAGCCTGAGGGTTCTGGCCAAACGCTACGGGATCAACCCGAAGACGGTCGCCAAATGGAAGTTCCGGTCAACGGTGACCGATGAGAGGACCGGCCCCAAGGCACCTCGCTCGACGGTGCTGTCGGTCGAAGAGGAAGCCGTCGTCGCTTTCCGGCGCTATACCCTGCTGCCGCTTGATGACTGCCTCTATGCCCTGCAGCCGACGATCCCCCATCTGAAAGAAGTTCAAGGCCTACCCCATCGGCTTCTTCCATATCGACATCGCCGAGGTTCGGACCGAACAGGACAAGTTGCACATGTTCGTCGCCATTGATCGCACATCGAAGTTCGCCTTCGTCGAACTCCATGAGGCGGCGACGACAGGGTCACGTCCCTTTGCAATGCGTGTCATCACGGTTTTCCGTCTTGCATGCTTGGCGTGGAGGGGCGGATCAGATGTTCTGACCGCCAGAAACCTCGATGCGCTGGGCGGTGACCCAACGGTTGTCGGGGCTCAGCAGGCTCGCCACCGCCGGACCGATGTCGTCGGGCACCCCAACCCGGCCGAGGGCGGTCATCGCAGCGAAGGTCTCGTTGTAAGCCGGGGTGTCGCGCACCGCACCGCCGAGGAAGTCGGTCTCGATGGCTCCGGGCGCAATCGTGTTGGCCGTGATGCCGCGGGCGCCGAGTTCTTTGGCCAAGTAGAGCGTCAGGATCTCGACGGCGCCCTTGGCCGCCGAATAGGCCGCGAAGCCGGGATAGGACACCCGGGTCAGGCCGGAGGAGAAGTTCACGATCCGGCCGCCGTCCGCCAGCAGCGGCCGCAGGGCCTGGGTCAGGAAGAAGACGCCCTTCACATGGACGTTGAAGATCTGGTCGAACTGCGCCTCGGTCGTTTCCGCGAAAGCGGCCATCTCTCCGTGGCCCGCATTGTTGATCAGGTGATCGAAGCGGTCCCGACCCCAGCCTTCCAGGGTGGAGCGGACGCGCCCGGCGAAGGTGCAAAAGCCGGACGTATCGGCGGTGTCGAGCTGGAGCGCCGTCGCCCGCCGCCCGAGTCCCCGGATCTCGGACAGGACGGCCTCCGCCTCCGCGGCTTGGCTGCGGTAGGTGAGGATCACGTCGCCGCCACGCCGTGCAATGCTGAGGGCGGTGTTGCGACCCAGGCCCCGGCTGCCGCCGGTCACGATCGAGATGGTGGTCATTGCAGGTCTCCTGTTGCCGGCCCTGTAGCCGAATGGTGGGTTGGGCCACCGTCGCCGGTGGCGGACCGACCATGCCCGGGCGGCAGTGATTGCGTGTCTGTACCACCTTGATATCCAACCACTTGCCGCTTGAGAACGACTTCGTTTATGTATCGTCCATACCTTTCAGGCATGGCCCTGATAGGGATGACACCAGCAGGTATTGCACAAGATGGAGCTCCGTCACCTCCGCTACTTCGTCGCCGTAGCCGAAGAGGGCAGCCTCACGGTCGCCGCCGAACGGCGTCTGCACACGGCACAGCCGTCGCTGAGCCGCCAATTGCGCGACCTGGAACTCGAGGTTGGCGCCCAGCTCCTGCTGCGAAGCTCCCGCGGTGTCGAACTCACGCCGGCCGGACGCGCCTTCCTAGTGCACGCGCGGTTGGCCTTACAGGCGGCGGCCGATGCGGTCGCCGCCGCGCGGAGGGCCGCCCGGCCGCCCAAGCCCAGCTTCTCGGTGGGCTTCCTGACCGGTCAGGAGGTCGAATGGCTGTCGCACGTTACTCACGTGCTGCGGGGCCAGCTGAAGGACATCGACTTCCGGGTGTCGAGCGACTTCTCGCCCGACATCGGCGAAGCCATCCAACGGGGCGAGATCGATCTCGGCTTCTGCCGGCTCGAACCGCAGCCGGACGTCTCGTACAAGGTCATCGCGCACGAGCCGATTCTAGTCGTCCTGCCGAGCGATCATCCCCTAGCCGCCTGCTCCGCGATCGATGTGCGCAACATCGATCCGGCATCCTTCATCGGCTACACAGACACCCCGCATGTGTTGCGCGGCATTGTCGACCGCTATCTGCGAGAGCGCGGCGTCGTCGTTTCGCCGGTCCACACCCTCGACGGCATCGCCACCGGGATCTCGCTGGTGGCGTCTACCGGTGGGGTCACGCTGCTGCCTGCCTATGTGGAACCCTTGCTGCCGCGTTCGCTGGTCAGCCGGCCGCTCACCGGCAACGCGCCGGTGATTGAGATCGCCGCGGGCTATCGGGCGGACAATCCCTCGCCCATCCTGCAAGTTTTCCTGGAGAACATCGGCCAACTCATCGCGTCGAGAACAAACTTGCCAATGCCTACGGCTCGGCCGAGCTGTTCGGCGTCTCCTTCGCTCTCGGGGCCTTCTTCGCCGGCGTCGTCCTGAGCGAGAGCGACTTCAGCCATCAAGCCGCGGCCGACGCGCTGCCGCTTCAGGATGCCTTCGCGGTGCTGTTCTTGGTCTCGGTCGGCATGCTGTTCGACCCGATGATCCTGGTCCACGAGCCGTTCGCCGTGCTCGCCGTCGTCCTGGTCATCGTCCTCGGCAAGACGCTGGCGGCGTTCGGCATCGTGATGGTGTTCGGCTACCCGGCCTCGACCGCCCTCACCGTGTCGGCCAGTCTGGCGCAAGTCGGCGAGTTCTCCTTCATCCTGGCCAGCCTCGGGGTGACGCTCGGGCTGCTGCCGCCGGAGGGACGCGACTTGATCCTCACGGGTGCGCTCCTCTCGATCACGCTCATCCGCTGATGTTCGCCGGCCCCGACCGGCTCTCCGGCTGGCTGCGCGGGCGGTCGGGCATGCTGGGCCGGCTCGAACGCCAGAGAAACGACAGCCTGTCGGTGCTGCCTCCGGCTCACGAAGGCCCACAGGACCATGCGGTCATCGTCGGTTACGGTCGGGTCGGCATCGTCGTCGGCAAGGGGGTGAGAAGCCAAAAGCTGCCCATCGTGGTCATCGACCAGAATCGTCGGCGGGTCGAGGTGTTGCGTGAACGCAGCGTGCCGGCGGTCTATGGGGACGCGACGACGCCGGGCGTCCTGGAGGCCGCCGGCACCCGGCGGGCGCGGCTGATCGTCGTCGCCACGCCCTAGGGCTATCAGACACCGCGCGTCCTTGATCTCGCGCGCCGGATCAACCCCTCCATCGACACGGCCCCTCCATCGACACGGCGGTGCGGACCCACAGCGAGGCGGAGGTTGCCCACCTGGAAAGGCAAGGCGTGGGACTGGCGATCATGGGGGAGCGCGAACTCGCCTTTGGGCTGATGGACTACGCCCTGCGCAGTTTCGGCTCCTCGGACGACAAGGTGCGGGCCGTGGTCCAGGGGGTTCGCGTCGCTGGCGAGGGCGGCGTCTACGAGCGGCGGCACGGCGAGCCTTGGCGCGGGGCACCGGAACTGCGCCAGCATCGCGACGAGGCCCTGCCACCCGATTGACGGACATCGAGGCGGAGGACAATGCGGGGTCTTGAACTTTCAACCGCTGCAAAAACAAACGTCGCGACACCCGCTCAAGAAAATGAACCTTGTAAGAAATCCTGATTGCAGGATTTCTTCAGAATTCCATCATTCAATGAACCCTATCGACGCACCGCTGATTTTTTCCAATCGGCCGCCATATACAGGTGCAGAACATAAAATACCGTGGGAGGTTGATATGCCGTTGCGCCCTGAATACACCCTGCATCAATCCGATCTGAACGAGTTCCTGTCCGCCCCGCTGTGGGACGAGGAGAACGGAAGCCGCCTCAGCGTTCTGTCCGCGCTCGCGCGGCTCGGCATCGACCCCTGGGCCGAGGCGGCCCGCCTGGCGGCGCTGCCGAAGGACGCTGCGGCATCGGCGTTGGCCGTCATCCTCCGCCGGCTTCCGGCGCAACAACCCGAAGCCCCGGATGCCGTCGCGACCGCGGATCGTCTGGTGAAGCTTCTGCCGGAAGGCGGGTCCGCCACGGCTCCGAACGGCGAAGTCGTCGACCGGAGCCGCCGCACGGGTGTCGTCAACCCTTGGCTTTTTCTTCTGCTCATGGCCGCCCTGGTCGCCTGGGGGATGATGAGCTTCTGGTCCTGACCACCCGTCCGCGCCCGCGGGGAAGCGTGGCGGGCTTACTTTTCCAGGACATAGGTTCCGGGCGCGTCGGCGAGCGCCGGGTGCGTCGCGCTGCCCAGCGCCGGCGGCTTTCCCTTTCGACCCGACCGTTCAGCCAACCATGACGTCCAGTCTGTCCACCAGCTGCCGCTGTGCGCGGTGGCCTTCTCGCGCCACGCCTGCGCGGTCGCGCCGGGCTCTTCAGCGCCGTTGGTCCAATAGGTGCCCTTGCCGCCGGGCGGGTTGATGATGCCGGCGATGTGCCCGCTGGACGCCAGCACGTAGCGCACCTTGCTCTCCTTGAGCAGCTGCGTGACGCGCCACGCGGAGTCCCAGGGCACGATGTGGTCCTTCTCCGCGCCGACCGCGTAGACGTCTTGAGGGATGCGCCCGAGGTCGATGGCCTCGCCCTTGAGCCTGACCTTGCCCGGAGCGATCAGGTTGTTCTCGACATAGGTGTTGCGCAGGTACCAGCTGTGCGCCGCCCGCGCCATGCGGGTGCCGTCGCTGTTCCAATACAGAAGATCGAAGGCCGGGGGCTTGTTGCCCATCAGGTAGTTGTTGACGACGTTCGACCAGATCAGGTCGTTGGAGCGCAGCAGGTTGAACATGTTGCTCATCTCCCGGCTGTCGAGGTAGCCGCGCTCCATCATCTGCTGTTCGATGAAGTCCACCGCCGGTTCGCCCATGAACACCGCGGTGTCGCCGACATGGGAGAAATCCTGGAGCGACACCATGAAGGTGGCGGCGTTGAACCGCGTGTCGCCCTTCGCCGCCAGCCAGGCGAGCGTGATGGCAAGCAGCGTGCCGCCGATGCAGTAGCCCATCACATTGATGGAGGTGGCCCCGGTGATGTCGCGCACCACGTCGGCGGCCTGCAGCGGGCCGAGGTCCATGTAGTCGTCGAAGCCGACGCCGTCCATCGAGGCGTCCGGGTTCTTCCACGAGATCACGAACACCGTGAAACCTTGCTCGACCAGATGGCGCACCATCGAGTTCTTCGGCTGGAGGTCGAGGATGTAGTACTTGTTGATCCACGGCGGCAGGATGAGGAGCGGCACAGCGTGCACCGCCCCGCCCGCCGGCTGGTACTGGATCAGCTCGATCAGCCGGTTGCGGTGGACGACCTTGCCGGGAGTGGTCGCCAGATTGCGCCCCGGCTCGAAGGCGGTGGCGTCCACCATGCTGAGGCGGCCTTCCCTCAGGTCCGAGAGCAGGTTGCGCGCACCGTCGGCCAGGCTGACGCCACCGGTTTCCAACACCCGGCGCAAAGCGGCCGGGTTGGAGAACAGCAAAAGCGTCGGGCTCATGGCGTCGACGAACTGGCGGAGATGGAAGGTCAGCCGCCGCCGCTCGGCATCGTCGAGGCCGTCGGCGCGCTCGCCCTGTTCCAGCAGCCAGTCGGAGGCCAGCAGGTACATTTCCTTGAGCGTGCGGTAGGCCGGATTGGTGTGCCATTCCGGCGCGGCGAAGCGCTTGTCGCCTTGGGGCGCCGGTCCCGACCCGGCGGCGTCCGCCCCCTTGCCGGCGGCCATGCCCCACCAGCGGCGGCCCGCGTCGTTCCATGCCTCCATCGCGGACGTCCAGACGGCCGCCTGGACGTCGGCGGCCTTGCGGACGGCCTTGTCCGGACGGCTGAGCGACAGCATCCACACGGTCCGGAGCGCGCGGGCGACTTCCGCCCAGTCGACCGGCACGATGGTGCGGAAGGGATTGGCGCTCCATAGGCCGTCGATGGACCGGAGCACCGGGTCGTTGGCCAGAACGTCGTTGAGCCGCCGGGTTCCGGCGTCCCGCAGGGTGCCGGTGAGATCGTTGGGCGAAACCTGCCACCATGGCCTGACGGCTCCACTCCAATCGCGGACGGCACCGACGTTGGCTTCCATCCAGGATGTCCAGAGCCCCAGGGCCATGTCAGGCCTCAAGGGCAGCCGATCCGGATCGCCATCCATCCCGGCCTGTCGATTTGCGGCCGCATCCTCTCCAGCGGCTTGGCGCCGCTGGCGGCGGTGTTCCGTGCCTCTATCGGTGCCCATGGGAGACGCCCCTCTTTCGTTCGTCCCATCCGGCCATGGCCCATCCGGCCGTAGCTGGCCGACCGTGGCGGGTGATCAGGATACGATCGGTTCCGGAGACGGTCGATGAGGACGTACCCCGGCATCAACACCGCGGGTGGTCTTTCGTTCTGTCCAACGCCAGGAGAGACCCATCACGGACTGGAGAGCATCCACGCCACCACGGCGGCAATGCCGACCAGAACGCCGACCAGCCCAGCCTCGCTGAGACGGCCGCGCCGGTATAGGGCGACGGAAACCGCGATGACCGAGGCGGCGGCGATGAACAGGCCCACTTGCGACTGGCTCATGCCATCTCCCCTATGCGTTTCACCCTTCCGAGCCGACCGTCCGCCCCCTTCTCCCGATGGCTCAACAGTCTGAGGGGGCATTGTCATCATCACGCGTGCGCCCACGTCCGTGATGCTGAACGGGATTCTCGGCGAACCACCCGCGGAGCATGTGACGCTGGACTGGCTCGCCGGGAGGCTCGGTTATCGCTCGTTCGGGGGCATCCTCCTTCTCCTGGCGCTCCTCGGCGTGCTTCCAGGCGTATCAGCCGTTGCCGGCATGCTGCTCACGATCGTTGCGTTCCAAATGATCCTGGATCGTCCCAGCTCTGCGTTCCCCCGCCGCATCGCTACCCGTCATGTCGAGACCCGTCGGCTGGCCGCGATCATCCGCCGGACCGTTCCGGTGTTGCGCTGGGCGCGTGATCTGACCGAGCAACGGCCCGACCAGAGAGGCTTCGCCGCCCTACGTAGTCGTCACTTCCGAGGCGAGGATTTCGCCGCTATGCGGATCGACGGCGAGATGCAGCTTGCGCCAACTTCGGCGTGCTTGGCCGCCGTGCTTTTCCAGGTGCCACTCGCCTGTCCCGAACACCTTCAGCCCGGTCGAATCGATCACCACGGTCCCCGGCCCATCCGCCCTGGCCAGCGCCGACGCGACTGCCAGATCGGCCCTGCGCCGGGAAAACGTCGTGTGATCGGGAACCGGAAGCTTCAGACCGAGCAGGCGCATGAGCGAGCCCAGCAGCCCCTCCGTCTGCCGCCATGGCCGCCCAAAAGCGAGGCGCAGCATCAATCCAGCCTCAATCGCGAGGTCCGAGTGGCGGGGAGGCCGACCGCGCCGCGCCGTCTTCGCTGGCGTCCAGGCGGCAATTGCCTCGGGCGTCACCCAGATCATCAGATCACCGCGGCGGCGCAACGCCGCATCGTAAGCCGCCCAGTTCTCCACCCGATAGCGGGCGCGCGGCATCTTGTGACGGCGGGTTTCGTTGGCCTTGTACGGTATCCGGCTCTCGAACTCAGCGGGACGCCTCTATACCTGCCATGGCTCCGACGCTGCCAGCTTCCGACGAATTACGCGCCAACGCCCCATGCCACGACGAAAGAAAAATTTGCCATAATGACAATTAATCGCACGAGCAGTAATTGTCGTTCTGTGGTATGAATGAAGATCAGGAGGTCCTGATGCCCCTATTTTTATCGCGATATGATCAACGTTTTGGCAAACGGACGGCAGCCAACATCGCGGAGGAGCGTCGGAAGGACCTGGAAATGCAAAATCATTACGGTGTCAGATTCCTGTGTCACTGGTCCGATGGAGCGTCCGGCACGGACTTCTGCCTGATTGACGCGCCTGACCGGAAAACGGCGATGCGCGTCCACCGGGATGCACATGGTGGCGAGGCATCCGACCTAATGGCGCTTGATCTCTCCGCGGTGGTGGCGCTTCTCGACCGCATTCCCGATCCGGTGCCAACGGCTGCCGATTGGGAAACCGCTGCCCCCTCCTTCTGCGCGGTGTTGTTCACCGACATCGTCGATTTCACCAGCATTACTGCCCGGCTTGGCGATGTAAAAGCGGTCGATATGGTGCACGAACATGATGTTATCGTCCGACGAGCGTTGAAGAATACTGCTGGACGAGAGATAAAACGCACCGGAGATGGGATGATGGCTTCGTTTCGAGATGTCTCTGCGGCGGTCGCCTGCGCCTGTTTCATCCAGCAAGCGTTTGATATGTTCAATCATGATCGCGCTGAACACCTCCGAGTGCGCATCGGCATCCACGCTGGTGAGCCTGTCGAGGACAACAACGATCTCTTGGGGTGCGTGGTTCAGGTGGCTTCTCGTATTTGCCAAAACGCCGAGGCCGATACTGTTGTCGTTTCCGATATTGTCCACAACCTCGTCGTGGGCCGATTTGAAGCCGTAGACCTTGGACTGACTCCCCTCAAGGGCCTGGTTCATCCAGCTCACCTCTATCGGATTTCCTGCGCGTCCATTCATGAGTCCCCGCTTTCCTGTTGATTGGAGCTTTTAAACTGCTCCCAGTTTCCCGGAGGCCCCATCTTCTGAGAGAGTGGGGTCATCATGACGAAACAGGGATCACTCAAGTACGCCCCCGAGGTGCGGAAGCGCGCGGTTCGGATGGTGTTCGAGCACGAAGGGGACCACGCCTCGCAGTGGGCGGCGATCGGCTCGATCGCGGCGAAGATCGGCTGCAATCCGGAGACGCTGCGGAACTGGATCCGGCAGGCCGAGCGTGACCATGGCAAACGGCCCGGCCCGACGACGGATGAGCAGGAGCGGATCAAGGCGCTGGAGCGCGAGGTCCGGGAGCTGTCCCAAGGGAGCGAGATCCTGCGCAAGGCGTCGGCCTATTTCGCCCAGGCGGAGCTCGACCGCCCGTTTCGGAAATGATCGCCTTCATCGATGAGCACCGCGCCGTCCTCGGGGGCGAGTCGATCTGCAAAGTGCTGCCGATCGCCCCGTCGACCTACCGCGCTCATGCCGCCCGCCGCGCCGATCCGTCCAAGGCGCCGGCCCGTTCGCGAAATGACGCGGAGCTGAGTGGGGCTATCCGACAGGTCTGGGATGCGAACTTCCAGGTCTATGGGGTACGAAAAGTGTGGCGGCAATTGCAGCGGGAAGGCCTCGACGTGGCACGCTGCACGGTGGCTCGCCTGATGCGGCGCACGGGGCTGCGGGGCGTCACGCGCGGCAAGGCGGCGCGGGCGACGATGAGTGACCCGGCGGCTCCCTGTCCGCTGGACCGGGTGAACCGGCAGTTCCAGGCGCCCCGCCCGAATGCCCTGTGGGTGGCGGATTTTGGGTGGCGGATTTCACGTGCGTGGCCACGTGGCAAGGCTTCGTCAACGTGGCCTTCCTCATCGACGCCTTCGCCCGCCGCATCGTGGGCTGGTGGGTGTCGTGCACCGCCCATGCCGGCTTCGTGCACGATGCCCTGGAGCAGGCGCTGCACGACCGCCGCCGGCCAAGGGCTGCGGCCTCATTCATTATTCCTATCGCGGATCGCAATACGTTGCCATGCGATACACCGAGCGCCTCCCCGAGGCCGGCGTCGAGCCCTCCGTCGGCAGCGTCGGCGACAGCTACCACAACGCCTTGGCCGAGACGATCAACGGCCTCTACAAGACCGAGCTGATCCGGCGTCGCGGGCCATGGCGCACCCTGGAAGTTGTCGAGTTTGCCACCCTGGAATAGGTCGACTGGTTCAACCACCGGCGCATCCTCGAGCCTATCGGCAACATTCCGCCCGCCGAGGCCGAAGCGCGCTACCATGCCCAAACCGAGGACGCCGCCATGGCGGCGTGACTCAAGCCAAATGGCCTCCGGGAAACCCGGAGCGGTTCAAATCTGCAGCGGGATTTCTCCATGAGGGAACTCCGACCCGCCGCTCCGGGATTCGCCAACAGTATCTCTTCTACTCAGGCCCCAACAGGCAGGAAGCCCATCGTAATCCAACCGCTCGTGACGGAGATTTCTTTATGGGTATTCCTGCCAGTTGGGGCGGCGGACCAGCGCCATAGATTGGCTTGGCTGCTCAGAGGCAAGGAATATGCTTCATTCATTCCCCTCCGGCTTTCGTGCGAAGCCCTCGATGAACGTGCGGAGTTCGTCATCAACCACGGGGAACCCAAGATCGCGGGCTTTGGTGACGAGGTGGCCAGCTGCTCCACCACTCTCTGTGGCAAGCAGGCTGATGGCGCAGGCACGTTGGCCTGCACCACAATGCACGTATACCGGACCCTCGGAGTTCCGGATGGCCTCGCGTACGGCTTCTACCTGCTGCGCGTCCAAGCTGGAGATTGCAACCGGAATGTGATGATAAGACAATCCAGCCGACTTAGCCTCAGCCTCCTCATCAGCCGGTGACAGCGATTGGTTCTTCTCACCTGCAGTGCGCAGGTTCACAACCGTCGCGAACCCTTGAGCGCGTAATTCAGCCAGTTGCTCCGCTGAGGGCTGCCGACCGACCGCAACCTTGTCCGAAATCTTCTTTGTCTCCATCTGCCTTCCTCCTGGATTTTGCATGCGCCTTTGTCAGAGCGTCAGGAAACCAACCATACCTGCTTCGATGACGATGGCCCATGCCGGTGCCCGCCACGCTGTCAGGGCAACGAACGCCGCTGCGGCGATGGCCATGGCGACTGACGAGGTGATTCCTTCGCTGAAGACCGTGCCGTAGAGCGTCGCTGCGAGCAGGCCCACAACTGCGGCATCGATCCCGGAGAGTGCGGGTTGCGCCAGCGGGGCGGTCCGAAGGCGGCTCCAGAATGGTAAGCCGCCGAGGATGAGCAAAGCCGACGGCACGAAAATCGCCATGAGGGCAATGATGGCACCCAGAATACCGCTGGGTGGGGTTTGCATCACGGCGCCAAGATAGGCCGCGAAAGTGAACAGCGGGCCGGGTACGGCCTGCGCCGCCCCGTAGCCCGCCAGAAACGCTTCCCGACCGACGAGCCCAGTATCGGCGACCTCGGTCTGGAGGAGCGGCACGGCACGCCCGGAGTCTGTCGGCTCAGCAGGCGGAGGCCATGATCGGCGTATCCGCCCTCAACCGCGTGCTCGACGCAGGACGCCCCACCTCCGTTACGCACCGCGTAACCGGCGGCAGAAAGGACGAACAGACCGGCCGCCCGTCTCCATGCACCAAAGCGGATTTCGATTTGCTTTGGACCGCGACGGCGGTCCCGGCCGCTCATGCGGCCGAAGCCCAGCCTCTCGCGGGAACTTCGTTCCCGCTGGCGGCAGGTGGATGCCAAAGGCATCCGCTGAGAGCCGGCAAATGAGGCCGTGTGAATCTCAAGCGAATGGCAATTCGCTCTAACACCCGCGTTCGAGGCTTGTCGACAGTTCCGCTGTTGAGGAAACCTACTGGCGTCCGGTCATCGCTCTCTTTTTTGCACATCGTCGCAAGCATACCATTCCCATATTCATTGTGTCGGCAAGTATCCGGCCTTGGTGCACTCCGAGTTGAATGAGTGTCTTGGCCGGTGCGGCTGCCCCATCCAGAGGGGACGTTATATGAAACCGCATCTGTGGGAGCGTTTGGAAGCGCGCGAGATCAACCCAATGTATGTGGTGCCCTTGGCGGCGCTGCTTGGCCTTATCGTGTTGGCTGCTTGGTAGGGCGCATTGGGAAATCGGGTTGGTGGGGTACGCATGTTGCTGGCCTTCGGCCTGTGCGACCGCCGTCCGGCCGTGCGTGCCGGACCACGGGTATTCCCGCTCGGCCGATCCAGCGTTGCGGACGCCATGCAACGGTGCTTCCCTGCCCCGCTGCTATCGAGCGGGGTGCCCGCTCAGGCAGTTTTGCGCAGGAGGCTCGAAAACGCGCCTTGCTCAACAAGCATGCGCCAAAGCCCATGGCCGGAGGGGTGCGTGATGAGCGCAGTGATCATTATCGTGAGCTTTGCGATCGTCATTCTGACGTCGATCCTGTCGCACGGTGATCGATGGTGGATGTCCGGGGCCGTGCTCGTCGCCGCCGTTTTCTGGTTTGCCGGCGCCTCTCTGGGGCGGCGACCGTGATGGAGGCGTGGCGAGGAGTAGGCGTTGAGCGCCGCCCGGCCTTACGGACCAGCCACATCGGTGCCGACCTGCTTCTACGCGTTGTCCCGACACGGCTGTTCAACCTCGGGGGCACCGCCTCCCGTCCGCACACCGTGACAGGATCGGATCATCCTCGCTCGCCCTGGCAGTTCCTGATTTTGAAGTGGGACTGTATGCCCGTTGTCGCGCCGTCTTGATGATGGTCATTCCCCACGGGCCCGGAAACGATCACCTCAGGTCCGATACCGACCTTGCAGTGGGCAAGGGGCGCACCGGGATCGAGCGGAGCGCCGGGGCCGCCGACGCCGTGCGGCAAGGATCCACCCTTGCGGGGGGGGCACGCCATAGGGCCGAGCGCCCTTCGAGCCACGATGCCACCAGCACCTGCTGCATTCCCTTTATCCTTCGCCCATTCGCCCCTCCGCGCAGATTTACACCCCGAAGGGCGGGCCCCGCGGCGACGAGGCCCGCCCGCGCCCTGCGGCGCTTCCCCCGCTTCCCCCGGACGCATCTACTGCCGCGGCCGCGCGAGGTCGAAGCGGTCGGCGTTCATCACCTTCGTCCAGGCCGCGACGAAGTCCTTCGCGAACTTCTCCCGGGAGTCGACGCAGGCATAGACCTCCGCGAACGCGCGGAGCTGGGAGTGCGAGCCGAAGATCAGGTCGACGCGGGTGGCCGTCCAACTGGGGGCTCCGGTCCTGCGGTCCCGGCCCTCATAGACGCCCTCGGCGTTCGGGGGCTGCCACTCCGTGTCCATGCCGAGCAGGTTGACGAAGAAGTCGTTCGTCAGCGTCCCGGGCCGGCTGGTGAAGACACCGTACCTGGAACCGCCGGTGTTGGCGCCGAGGACGCGCAGGCCCCCGATGAGGACGGTCATCTCCGGCCCGGTCAGCCGCAGCAGCGCCGCCCGGTCCACCAGGGCCTCCTCGGGCTGCATGAACTGCTGTTTCTTGCTGTTGATGTAGTTGCGGAAGCCGTCGGCTCGCGGTTCGAGCGGGGCGAAGGAGTCGACGTCGGTCTGCCCCTGCGACGCATCCGTGCGGCCGGGCGAGAACGGCACCTGCACGTCCAGCCCGGCGTCCTTCGCGGCCTTCTCGATCGCGGCGCCGCCGGCGAGCACGATCAGGTCGGCGAGCGAGACCTTCTTGCCGCCGGCGGCGGACGCGTTGAAGTCCTTCTGGATCGCCTCGAGCTTCTCCAGAACCGTCCGGAGCTGCGCGGGCTCGTTCACCTCCCAGTCCTTCTGCGGGGCGAGGCGGATGCGCGCACCGTTGGCGCCGCCGCGCTTGTCGGAGCCGCGGAAGGTCGAGGCCGAGGCCCAGGCCGTCGAGACGAGCTGCTGGACCGGAATGCCGGACGCGAGGATCTTCGCCTTCAGCGCGGCGACGTCGCCGTCATCGACCAGCGGGTGATCGACCGGCGGAACCGGGTCCTGCCAGATCAGCGTCTCCTTCGGCACGAGCGGGCCGAGATAGCGCGCGACCGGGCCCATGTCGCGATGGGTGAGCTTGAACCAGGCGCGGGCGAAGGCGTCCGCGAACTGGTCGGGATGCTCGTGGAACCGCCGCGAGATCTTCTCGTAGATCGGGTCGAAGCGCAGCGACAGGTCGGTCGTCAGCATGGTCGGCAGGCGCGTCTTCGACGGGTCGAAGGGATCCGGGACCGACGGCTCGGCGTCCTTCGCCTGCCACTGCCATGCACCGGCCGGGCTCTTGGTCAGCTCCCATTCGTATTTGAAGAGGTTGTCGAAGAAGTGGTTGCTCCATCTGGTCGGCGTCTGCGACCAGATGACCTCCGGGCCGCCGGTGATGGCGTCGGGCCCGAAGCCCCTGCCGTACTTGTTCTTCCAGCCGAGTCCCTGGTCCTCGAGCGCGCCGGCCTCGGGCGCCGGGCCCATGAAGGACGGATCGCCCGCACCGTGCGTCTTGCCGAAGGTGTGGCCGCCGGCGATCAGCGCCACGGTCTCCTCGTCGTTCATCGCCATGCGGTAGAACGTTTCGCGGATGTCCTTGGCCGCCGCGACCGGGTCAGGCTTGCCGTTCGGCCCCTCCGGGTTGACGTAGATAAGGCCCATCTGCACCGCGCCGAGGGGCTCCTGGAGCTGGCGCTCGCCGCTGTAGCGCTCGTCGCCGAGCCACGTTCCCTCGGGACCCCAGAAGAGTTCCTCGGGCTCCCACACGTCAACGCGTCCGCCGGCGAAGCCGAAGGTCTTGAAGCCCATCGACTCCAGGGCGACGTTGCCGGCCAGGACCATCAGGTCGGCCCAGGAGATCTTCCGCCCGTACTTCTGCTTGATCGGCCACAGCAGGCGGCGCGCCTTGTCGAGGTTCGCGTTGTCCGGCCACGAGTTGAGCGGCGCGAAGCGCTGCTGGCCGGCGCCGGCGCCGCCACGGCCGTCGGTGGTGCGGTACGTGCCCGCGCTGTGCCACGCCAGACGGATCATCAGCCCGCCATAGTGGCCGAAGTCCGCCGGCCACCACTCCTGCGAGTCCGTCATCAGGGCGTGCAGGTCCTTGATCACGGCGTCGAGATCGAGGGACTGGAATTCCTTGGCATAGTCGAAGTCCCTGCCCATCGGGTCGGACAGCGGCGAGTTCCGATGCAGCATCTCGATGTCGAGGGCGTTCGGCCACCAGTCGCGGTTCCTACGGCCGCGGGCTCCGCCGCTGAACGGGCACTGGCCAGCACTCTCGTCGGTCCTTGCGTCCATCGTCTCCTCCTGCGGAAATTGTGTGTTCTGGCAAAAATCTTGCCCAACACGGTCCGTCGAGTAAATTAGGCTTTCATAATCACTGCGATAAGATGGCCTTATGATTTCTGGCCCCGTGCATCCTGAAGCGCCGGACGGTGTGAAGGTCGGCTAATCGCGCCGGCTGCCGCCGTCAGTCACAAGGCTGGCCGTGCGAGGCCAAGACGCAGCGACCGGGGTGCGCTCGATCCCGTAAAGCTGATGATGGGGCGCCTGCGGGAGAATAGCACTTCCCGCCGCCTGTGGTCGCTGAGTCTCCACATAATCTCGGATCATGTGTCGGGGCTCGGCCATCTGCTAAGGTTCCGCTTCGCCCCTCGCGTCCGCGATCTCAAGGAGGGTCGGTTGTATGTGATTGATCGCACGGCAAATTATGGATTGCTGACGCCATTGATCGGCGGCCCGGTGCGCCTGCAACTTCGTCGAGGAATCCGGGGATGACCTGCTGTGGTTGGCGACTTTGGCGCAGAACTCGGCCTGAGGATGGATTTCGCCCGGAGGCGATGGAGATCAGGCGACCTTCCGGGAAGTCGGCATGCCGAGGCTAGGGCAAGGCAGGGAATTATGTGCCCCGGACGTGGGTTGGAGAGACTGAAAGCTTGTTCCGTCGGCGGCGACGGGAATTGCCAATGCCCTCGTCCATTGTTCATCCGTGTGGCTGTCCGCGCTGTCGGGCCGATGAGCCGCACGCGGATCGTGCGCTTCACCAGCACATCAATCTGCTCGTCAGTCGCCTCAATGAGCAGCAGCGCCGCTGGTTCGTCGCGCTGGAGGCCGAGCGCCTTGGCCGCGGCGGGGAGTCGCTCTTGGCGCAGATCACCGGCCTGAACCGGCGGACCATTCGACGTGGTCGCCGCGAACTCGCGGCCGGCTTGGCCGAGCGCTCGACCGAGCACGTCCGCGCCCCGGGCGGCGCGCGACCGGCGCAGGAGGTGCAGGATCCGGAGCTTCTCCCGGCTCTGGAGACGCTGCTCGCCCCCGAGACCGCCGGTGACCCCATGGGCCGGCGTGCCAAGGGCAAGCGCAGTTCCCTGCGGCAGCTGAGCCGTCGCTTTCCCCGGGCTGAGCACTTGTTGATTCTGGCCGACGCTGGTGGCTCGAACAGTTGCCGCTCGCGCGTCTGGAAAGCGCAACTCCAGGAGGAGAAGCGTCGGAAAAAGTCCATGCCGGACCTCCAAGGGGGAAGACGTCAGTCGCCGGCCTGAACGGTGCCGCCACGAACGTCATCCGGCAGCTCCGCGTCGGCCTCGCCCAGGCTGCGCTGCAGGAAGACGCTGTCGGTCCAGCGTCCGAACTTGAAGCCCACCGACCGCAGAACGCCGGCCCGGACGAACCCGAAGGCTTCGTGCAGGCGCCGGCCGATGCCGAGACCCTGGCGGTCCTTGTGGACGTAGATCGAGTGCTCGACCGTGTAGCGATCGGCCGGGCGTTTGCGGAAGGGGGCGGCGTAGGCGTAGCCGACGACCACGCCCCCGATCTCCGCCACGAGGTGCGGCAGGCGCCGCTTCAGCATGGCCTTGCGGCGGCGCTTCAGTTCCTCGGCGTGCAGCGGCCCGATGTCGAAGGGACCGAGGCCGTGCTGGATGTGGTAACCGTAGATCTCCAGCATCGCGGCCACATCCGCCTCCGTGGAGGGGCGGATGCTGATGGAGAGAGACGTGTCGAGCACCGGTCTGCCCCTGCGGCCTGCGGAACGGCTTCGCGCCGGGTGGGCAACCTAACCGAACTCGATGACAGGCGTGTGACGCACGGCCGGGGTTTCACGAAAGGGTCATCGAATTCCGGCAAGAGGCGGCCGGGGTCCGCGAACCCCCGCATGGCTCCATCAGACCGTCGGGATCGTCCCGCCGTCGATGACATGCTCTGCGCCGTGGATCGCGGACGCACGATCCGAGGCCAGGAAGGCGATGAGCTCCGCAACCTCCTCGGGCCGGGCCGGGCGTCCCAGCGGGATGCCACCGAGCGCATCCAGGATGCTTTGGCGCGCCGCCTCCGGCGTTCCGCCGGTGCTGGCGGCGATGCGGGACACCAGAGCGTCGGCGGCTTCGGTGTAGATCCAGCCCGGCGAAACGACGTTGACCCGCACGCCCTTCGGACCGAGCTCCTTCGACAACGCCTTGCTGTAGGTCGTCAGAGCGGCTTTCGCCGCCGCATAGGCGGTCGTGGAATCGTGGAGCGGCAGTTGGCGCTGGATGGATGAGACGTGGACGACCGCGCCATTGCCGCGGGCGATCATCTGCGGCAGCAGGGCTCGATCGAGCCGCACCGCCGCCAACAGGTTCAGGTCCAGCTCCGTGCGCCAATGGTCATCCGTCAGGGCGGCGAAGCCGCCGCCGGGCGAGGCGGAGCCACCCAGAACATGGACCAGCACGTCGACGCCGCCAAGGATCTCCATGGCCGCCTCGGCGAGGCGCAGGGATCCCTCCGGAGTGGTCAGGTCCGCCACCACGAACCGCGCGCCCGCCGGATCGTCGGAACCGGCGCGCGCGGCGGTCAGGACGTGGGCGCCGCCCGCGAGGAACCGTTGGACGGTCGCCCGGCCGGCGCCCTTGGTGCCGCCGGTGACGACGACGCGGCGCCCCTGGAATTCGGAGGGATCGATGCGGGCGGGCATCATGCGATCTCCAGGGCGGTGATCGCAGGCGGAAGTTCGTGGTTCATGCGCTCTCTCCGGGAATGCGTTGCGTCGGAGAAAGGGTGCTACTAGGCTTTCCGGATGACAAGAACCGACGAAAAAGTAAGGTACTTACCGGAAGGTAAGCGTGCTTCCTACACGGCGCGATCGGCTGCTCAGAGCGTGCAGAACACGCTCCGGGTTCTGGAGGGCCGATGGAAGCTCGTCATTCTGTTCCAACTGTTCGGCGGCCAGGTCCGGCGCTTTTCCGATCTGGAGCGGGCCATCCCCGGTATTTCCCAGAAAATGCTGATCCAGCAGTTGCGTCAGCTCGAAAGCGACGGGGTGGTCGGGCGCATCGTCCACCATCAGGTCCCGCCGAAGGTGGAGTATCATCTGACGGAATGGGGCCAGTCCCTGTGCCCGGCTCTTGACGCTCTGCTGATCTGGGCGGAGGGCGCGCCCGCCGAACTCCGGTCGCGGCTTATCCAGGAGGGATCGGACGGTGAGGCGCAAAAGCCGGAGACCAGCGTGACGTAGACGGTGTCGGTCACGATCCCTCAAACGCTCGATGCCATCCAGGCGGTGCTCCCGTGCGGGGCGGATCGCTGGCCTCCCGTTGCCACCGCACGGCTGACGACCTCGCCGTCAAGATTGACGAAGTACGTCGCGGTCCGCACGAGTTGCTCCGGCGTGAGGCCGTTGGCCCGCAGTTCCTCCCACATCCTCTCCATCTCGTGCTCCGGCCGGCCAAGATAGGAATCGGTGATGCGGTCCATCAGCTTCTGCTGGTCGGCCGTCACGTAGGGCATGTAACCGCGGTCGTTGACAGGCAGCGCCATCTGAAACGCCGGCGGGTCGCTGGTTCGGCTCTGGACGACTTTCTCCCGCTGGCGCTTGTACGCATCCAGATCCTTTTGCAGCCGGGCGATCTCTTGGCTCTCGGCCGGCTCGGTCGATGCCGGCGCGGTCATGGGAGCCGGCGCTTCGGAAGCGTTTGCCGACAGCATATCCGAGAAGCTGGTCGAGCCGGTCGGTTGGCTGGCGCCCGACATCCGGCTCCGATCCGAAACGGCAGCCTGTCCAACGACCACAGGGTGCCCAAGGATGTGCATGTTCACCTCCACTGCGGTTCATGGCTTGCGCCATGTGGTGCCGAGCAAAAGCAAAGGTTGTGCCACATCGCCGCCCCGCCGATGAACACCACGCCGGGCCCCCGTGACGCCGGTGCGGACACCTTTCGCTTGGCGGGACTCTGCCTATGGGCACAAATTGCCGGCCGGACCTGCCGGAGGCATAAGCATCGCGGTGTTCCCGGCCTCCGACCTCGTCAACGGCCAGTTGATCTTCGTCGATGACGGCTTCATGGCCATCTACGGACCAAGGCCGTCGGCTGAACCTCCGCCGCTCCGTCCCGGGTCGGGATGCCGAACGGAGCGGTGGACAAGCCGTTCCGCGCGTTCATGACCGGCGTTCCGGGATCCCGGACCACGGCGTGCGATTGACTTGCCCACCCGGGATGCCTAAACAACTGGAACCGCTGCGTACCAGCGAACCAGTTCAGCGACTGGAGAGCGGCATGGAAGACCCTGATTTCGACGTCTCCCGCCACCTGCAGAAAACCAAGGTCCGACGCCCGCCCGACATCATCATCGAGCAGTTCAACGACCTGATCGCCCGCCGGATCATCGAGGCGGGACAGAAGCTGCCCGCGGAACGGGTGCTGGCCGGACGCTTCGACGTCAGCCGCGGCACGGTGGTGGAAAATCTCAGCGAGCATGTGCTGCTCGGCCTCATCAACAACATCCTCAACGCGGACGACACCAGCCCGGAGATGCTGATCGAGGTGCGCGGCGCCCTGGAAGCCCGCCGCACCAAGGCGTCGAAATCCCTGCGGGAGACCGGGTGAGGACGGGCTCGCCCTTGCCGGAACCGCGCAACGTCACCCGGACCATGGAGGTGATGGACGCGATCCGCCAAAGGATGGCGGACGGCCGGCTGTCTCCGGGCGACCGATTGCCGTCCATCCGCCGGTTCGCCGCCACCATGGGCGTGTCGCCGTCGACCGTGGTGGAGGCCTACGACCGTCTCGCCGCCGAAGGCGTGATCCGCTCGCGGCCCGGTTCCGGCTTCTACGTGTCCGGCGCTTTGCCACCGTTGGCCCTGGCCGAAGTCGAACCGCGCCGCGACCGGGCCATCGATCCCTTCTGGGTGTCGCGCCAGTCGCTCGACGCCGACGCTGAGATGCTGAAGCCCGGTTGCGGGTGGCTGCCGGCGGACTGGATGCCCAACGCCGCCCTGCGCCGCGCCATCCGCCGTCTCGCCCACGCCGACGACGCCGTGCTGGCCGACTATGGCAGCACGCGCGGCTCGCTCGCCCTGCGCAGGCTCCTGGCGCGGCAGTTCGCGGAGGAAGGGATCGCGGCGGGAGCCGACCAGATTCTCCTGACCGGGTCGGGAACGCAGGCGATCGACCTGATCTGCCGCTTCCTGCTGCGCCCCGGCGACACGGTGCTGATCGACGACCCCTGCTATTTCAACTTCCAGGCCCTGCTGCGCGCCCACCAGGTCCGCATCGTCGGCGTGCCCTACACCCGCAACGGGCCGGACACCGCGCTCTTCGCCAAAGCGCTGGCCGAACATCGGCCACGCCTCTACATCACCAACGCGGCGCTCCACAACCCGACAGGGGCGACGATGTCGCCGCAGACGGCGCACCGGCTGCTCAAGGCCGCCGCCGCCCATGACATCACCATCGTCGAGGACGACATCTTCGCCGGTTTCGAACCGGACCCCTCCCCGCGCCTCGCCGCCCTGGACGGGCTGTCCCAGGTCATCCGGATCGGCAGCTTCTCCAAGACGCTTTCCGCCTCGGTGCGCTGCGGCTATCTCGCGGCGCGGCCGGACTGGGTGGAGGCACTGGTCGATCTGCAGGTCGCGACGAACTTCGGCGGTCCGAGCCCGGTCGCCGCCGAACTCGTCCTCGCGACCCTCGGCGATGCCGGCTACCGCAAGCATCTGGAGGGGCTGCGCCGCCGTCTGGCTCGGGCGCGGCGCGAGACGGCGGACCGGCTGGCGGCCCTCGGCCTGCACCCCTGGCTGATGCCGCGCGGCGGTTTCTATCTCTGGTGCAGCCTGCCGGACGGCCGGGACGCGGCAGACGCGGCGCGGGCGGCGCTGGACGAGCGGGTGGTCCTCGCCCCGGGCAACGTCTTCAGCGTCAGCCAATCGGCCGCCGGCTATCTGCGGTTCAACGTCGCCCAGATGAGCGATCCGCGCGTTTTCGAGGTGCTGAAGCGCGCAATCGCGGCGGCGGAAGGGTGAGGTCCCGTTCGGCGGTGGATGCGCGGCTGCCCGCTCTGCGCTATCCTCCACCCTGGAGTTACTACAGGGTCAAAGGGGTTTGTGATGGCGCAGCAGGATCTGTCCATCGGCGCGCTCGGCAAGATGACCGGCACCAAGGTCGAGACCATCCGCTTCTATGAGAAGATCGGCATCCTGCCGGCGCCCGCCCGTACGGCGGGGAACTACCGCAGCTACGGCCACGACCATGTGCGGCGGCTGACCTTCGTCCGGCGGGTGCGCGATCTCGGCTTTCCGCTGGAGACCGTCCGGGCGATGCTGGATCTGGCCGACCAGCCGGACCGCCCCTGCGGGGAGGTGGACGCCCTGGTGCTCGAACAGCTTCACGAGGTGGAGCGGAAGATCGCCGATCTGGAACGCCTGCGCGAGGAGCTGGACCGGCTGGCCCACCAGTGCCGGCGCGGCGGCCGGATCGCCGAGTGCCGCATCATCGAGGCGCTGTCGCCGCACCATGAGGATGGCCGCTGCTGCCCGTGACCCGGCGGGTCCGGCACGGCCAGAAACACATTCCATGACCGGGAGCCGAGACATGGCCGCCATCACCCGCGCGGATCTGGAAAACCATCAGGTCCCCATTTATTTCGCGGCGGTCGTCGCCGGGCTGCTTGCCGCCGCCGTCGTGCCGGGCGACGCCTGGGGAGCCGGCATCAACCCGTCCCTCGCCGCGCTGATCTACATCACCTTTCTTCAGGTCCCGCTGGGCGACCTGCGGCGGAGCGTCACGAACACCCGCTTCCTGTCGGCCCTGCTGCTGGTCAATTTCGCGGTGGTGCCCTGCGTCGTCTTCGGGCTGGTCTCCGTGCTGCCCGCGGACCAGTCGGCGGTGCGGCTCGGCGTGCTGCTGGTCCTGCTGGCGCCGTGCATCGACTATGTCGTCGTCTTCACCCATCTCGGGCGCGGCGACGCGCGGCTGGTGCTGGCCGCGACGCCGGTGCTGCTGCTCGTCCAGACGCTGCTTCTGCCCGTCTATCTCGGCCTGTTCGCCGGGGAGGGAGCGGCGGCGCTGATGCAGCCGGGTCCGTTCATCGACGCCTTCGTCGGACTGATCGCCGTGCCGCTGGCGCTGGCCGGGGCGACGCAGGCCTGGGCTGCGCGCAGCGGTACTGGAAAGGCCGCCGCGGGCGCCCTGGCGTGGCTGCCGGTGCCGCTCATGGCGCTGGTGCTGTTCCTGGTCGTCGCCACAGTCGCCGCCGACGTGGCCGCCCAGGCGCGGGCGGTGGCCCTCGCCGTGCCGCTCTACATCGCCTTCGCGCTGGCGATGCCCTACGCCGGCCGGGCGGTGGCGCGCCTGTTCCGGCTCGAGACCGAGGCGGCGCGGGCCGTCGTCTTCAGCGGCGGCACGCGCAACTCCCTGGTCGTCCTGCCGCTGGCCTTCGCCGTCCCGGACGGCGGGGCGCTGGTGCCCGCGGTGGTGGTGACACAGACCCTTGTGGAGCTGGTGGCGATGCTCACTTACGTCCGCTGGGTGCCGCGCCTCGTGCCCGCGCGCTGAACCGGAAAAGGCGCTTCACACCAGAGAGGCGCCGCCGCACACCACGATGCGCTGGCCGGTGATGCTGGCCGCCGCGTCCGACAGCAGGAAGGCGGTCAGCGCCGCCACCTCCTCCGGCTTCATGAAGCGGCCGATGGGGGGCCGCTTCGGCTGCACGCCGGCGCGGTTGGGGTCGGCCAGCATCGGCGTGTCGGTGGCGCCGGGGGCGACCACGTTCACCGTGACGCCGCGCGGCGCCTGCTCGATCGCCCAGGAGCGGGCCAGCCCCGACAGCGCCGCCTTGCTGGCCGCGTACTGGCCGCGCCCGGCCGAGCCGTCCGAGGTGCGGCTGCCGATCAGCACGACGCGCCCGCCCTCCTCCATGGCGGGGACGGCGTGCTCCACGAGCTGCGTCGCCGCCTCGACATGCAGGCGCCACATTGCCCGCGCGTCGGCCTTGGCGCTGTCCGTCCCGCCCAGCCGGCCGACGCGCAGGATGCCGGCGGCGTGGACCACCGCCCGCACCGGCGGCAGGCCGGCCAGGGCGTCGGCCAGCGCCCCGGCGTCCATCAGATCGACGGCAACGAAGCGCAGGGCCGGATGGTCGATGGCGGGGGCGGTGCGGCTCAGCCCCACCACCTCCCAGCCGTCGTCCAGCAGGCGAGCCGCGATGCCCGCGCCGATGCCGGAGCTGAACCCCGCTCACCAGAGCCCGGCCCGGCGAAGCGGGCCGCTCAACCTCCGGCCGCCCCATCTCCGGCTGGCCAACCATTGTAGCTCATCGCCTGGGCCTTCACCGCCTCGGCGTCGAAGGCGTTGATGTCCGCGATCAGGTCGTTGGTGTAGAAGCGCGACAGGTCCTTCGCCTCCATGCCGTTCAGCGCCATCTCGATGGTGAACTCGTCCGGGTTGATCTGGCCCATCTTGTAGCCCGGATAGGGCGGCTGGTAGAGCTTGATGCGGCGGCTGACCGCGACCAGCACCGCCTTGACCGCCTCCTCCTCGCTGCTGCCGCGCGGCGCGGTCTCCGGGTAGAGCTTGAGGAAGGCCTTGGCACCCGCCGTCAGGTTGGCGAGCAGGAAGGTCGAGGACTTGGCCGCCGACCGGCCGAAGCCGACCATCAGCGCGCGGTCGGTCTTCAGCTTGTCGCGCAGCGCCATCAGGAACTGGCCGCCGATCATCGGCAGGCCCTGCGGGCGGGTCAGGATCTTGAAGGGCAGCCAGCGTGTCGGAGAGATGTGCAGGCTCTGCACGGCGATCTTGCTGGCGGTGGCCGGGCCGGTGACCAGGGCGCGGGTGCCGGCCTCGCTGCCGGTGCCGGCGGTGGTCGGCACCTGGGCCAGGGCGGCGCGCTTGGCCCTCACCCGCTCCGCGCCGGCGACGTCGGCGAGGGTCTGGCCGCTGCCCGGCAGCACCGCCGCCAGCTTGGCCAGATCCATGGCGCTGCCGCCGCCGAAGCCGACGACGAGCTGCGGCTCCGCCGCGTCGGCCACGGCCAGCAGGTCGTCGAGGTTGGCGGTGTCCGGCTCCGGCCGCACGCGGTCGAAGACCGTCACCGCGCCCGGCAGGTCGAGCAGCCCGACGCGGGCGGCGTTGAAGGCGTCGGCCACCACCAGCGTACGGGCGATGCCGTTCTCCCGCGCCCAGGCGCCGACCGAGGCGATCAGACCGCCGCCGAACAGGACGCGCGGGGGCCGGACCAGCTCGATGGACGCGAAGGCGGACGGCATGGCTTCGGGCGGGGTGGCGTGGATGGACTCCGTCATGGCGGGTGCTCCTTCCTCAGCCGGTCCGCCGGCGGGCGGCGGCCAGTTTCTCGGCGTAATCGATGGCTTCGATCAGGCTCAGCTCGTTGGCGATGCCCTTGCCGGCGATGTCGAAGGCGGTGCCGTGGTCGACGGAGGTGCGGATGATCGGCAGCCCCAGCATGATGTTGACCCCGCTCAGCGCGTCCCACCGGCCGGTCGCCGGATCGACGTGGAAGCCCAGCAGCTTGACCGGGATGTGCCCCTGGTCGTGGTACATGGCGACCACCGCGTCGAACTGGCCGCCGCGCAGCTTGACGAACACCGTGTCGCCCGGCACCGGCCCCACCACGTCCAAGCCCTCGGCCACGCAGCGCTCGATGACCGGGGTGGTGATCTCGATGTCCTGCCGGCCGAACAGCCCGCCTTCCCCGGCGTGGGGGTTCAGGGCGGCGATGGCGATGCTGCGGCGGCGCTCCAGCCCCAGCCCCAGCCCGGCCAGCGTCTCGTCGGTGCGGTCGATGACGTAGCGCAGCCGCTCCGGCGTCAGGCGCTTCGGCACGTCCTCCAGCGCGATGTGGGTGGTGACGTGACTGACCCGCATGTTGCCGTGGGCCAGCATCATCACCGAGCCGCGGGCGCCGGTCAGTTCGGCCAGCAGGTCGGTGTGGCCGGCGAAGTGGTAGCCGGCCTTGTTCATCGCCTCCTTGTTCAGCGGCGCCGTGACCAACCCGTGGATGCGCCCGGCCTCGGCCAGCCGCACCGCGCGCTCCACCACCAGATAGGCGAAGCGGCCGCCGTCCACCGACAGCTCGCCGGGGCGGATCGGTTCGCCCTCCGGCCCGGCCTGCAGGCAGGCAGGCGAGCGCCGGCCACTCCTCGTCCGCCGTCACCTCGGGAAAGGCGAGGTCGCTGCCCAGAGCCTCGCGCGCCGCCATCAGCGCCGGGTTGCTGCCGATCACCAGAAGCCGCAGGCTTCCGGAATCCAGCCGCTCCTTCAGGCGGGCGCAGGCCTTCACGATGATCTCGGGTCCGACGCCGGCCGGATCACCCATGGTGATGGCCAGATGGGGGGTCATGCTCGTTCTCCTCGATGCGGCCAGGGCGTGCCGTGGCGCGTTGGTTCCGGTGCCGCCCGATCCGCGTCCGGGGCGTCCCCGCGGAT
This sequence comes from Azospirillum brasilense, assembly GCF_022023855.1. Lineage (NCBI taxonomy): Bacteria > Pseudomonadati > Pseudomonadota > Alphaproteobacteria > Rhodospirillales > Azospirillaceae > Azospirillum > Azospirillum brasilense. Next base: position 113,130 of record NZ_CP059451.1, on the reverse strand, counting down.
CAGCCGGCGCAAAAGCGCGGGGTCGCCGAAGGCGCCCGATTTGGAGACGACGCGCACCCCGCTCCAAGCGCCGCCGCGCAGAGTCGAGCAGGGCACGCCGGGCAGCAGGGCGCCGGCGAGGTCGGCGTCGGTCTCGGCGTCCCACAGGCTGACGCCGGGCGGCACCGGGTCGCCGGGGCGGCACAGCCGCACCCGCTCGCCCTCCGCTTCCAGGGCGGCCGCGAGATCGCTGGCGACGGCCGTCCAGCCATCCATGCTTCGGGCGTGCTGGCGGCCGTCGCGCGTCACCCGTCCCTGGAAGGGAAAGGCCGGCGCGACGATGCAATGATCCGGGCAGTCTACGGCCATCCAGGCGGCGACCTCCGCCGCGCCATGGCCGCGCAGCAGGCTGTCCAGCTTGGCGAAGCGCAACGCCTCGCCGCCCGGAAGGCGGGTCGCCAGCGCCGTCACCCGCCGCCGCGTCGCCGCCGCGTCGCCGATGTCCCGCGTGCCGGTGTCCAGGGCCACCGAGGCGCCCACCGGCACCGGGACGATGCGGATTTCGCCTTCCACGCCGCCATCGCGGACGCCGCGAACAACCATTATTACGCGTCGTCGATGCAGGCGCTGAAGGACCACATCGCCGTCGGCATGAAGTTCCACGGCTCGTCGCTGCTGGGGCCGAGCGGCGGGCTGGCCCATGTTCTGGAGGAGCATCGGGGAATCTTCGAGGCGATCCGCAACCGCGACGCCGACACCGCGCGCGCCCGCATGCGCCGGCATCTGGAAGGGTCGCGCGACCGCGTGTTCGAGGGACGGGTGCTCGACCTGTCGCTGTGATCCGGGCGCCCTGAATCCTGTCACCCTGTCATCGTGCTCGCCCGCCCGCGCCCGTAATGGCACTCTGTCGGGACCGGCGGATTGCGGATGGCCGGTGAATTGCGGATGGGGTGTGTGGACCGTGCTTCACCATGACTTGGCGACGCTTCGGCTGTTCGTGAAAGCCTGTGAGCTGAAAAGCCTGAGCCGCGCCAGCGAGGCTTTGAATCTCGCGGTGTCCGCGGCCAGCCGGCGCATCCGGCTGCTGGAGCACGACGCCGGGATGCCGCTGCTGAAGCGGCGCCCGCATGGCATCGAGCCGACCCCGGCCGGCCTGCTCGTGCTGCGCTACGCCCACGACATGGTCTATCTGGGGGCGCAGTTGGAGGCGATGCTCGCCGAATACCGGTCCGGCGTGCGCGGCCATGTCCGGGTCTACGCCTCCTCCTCGGCGCTGGTGGAATGCCTCGCCGCCGACCTCTCGCGCTTCGCCGCCGAGAATCCCGGCATCAAGCTGGAGTTGGAGGAACGCCCCAGCGCCGACACGCTGGACGCGCTCTACCGCAAGAAGGCCGACATCGGGGTCATCGTCGGCGGCCGGGGAACGGAGGGGCTGGTCCGCTACCCCTACGCCAAGGACCGGCTGTGGGTGGCGCTGCCGCGCGGGCACCGGCTGGCCGAGCGGCCCAGCCTGCGCTTCGCCGAGCTTCTGGACGAGGAGCATGTGGCGCTGGAGGGCGGGACCGCCGTGCACGGCCTGCTCGCCGAGCGGGCACGGGCGGAGGGCCGCTTCATCAAGGTGCGCGTCCAGGTCCGCAGTTTCGAGGTGATGTGCCAGATGATCAGCCTCGGGCTGGGCGTCGGCGTTCTGCCGAAGCGCGCCGTCCAGCCCCTCTCGACCGCGCTGGGCGTGGAACTGGTCGCCCTCGACGAGGACTGGGCGGAACGCAGCTTCGAGATTTGCGTTCGCTCACCGGACGCTCTGGATGCGCCGAGCCAGCGGCTCCTGGATTTCCTGCGGGAGCAGGCCGTGTCAAAGCCATGATTTCGAGAAATTCGAAATCAGGTGTGTCGCAATTGTTCTTCTAGGCAACTGTGCAGACCCTCATCATCAGGTCCGGCGATGAGGGAGTGGGCCGAATGTCCTGGACCATCCAGAACCCCGATGTTCCTGACGACCCCTGCGGGGCCGATGCCGGTTTCGCGGATTGGAGCGGGCTCCCACCGGCGGCCCGCCTGAACGCCGTCGCAGCCTGCACGGCCTGGGCGCCGGAGGTTCAGGCCCGCTTCGGCTGCTTCGTCGCGCTTGGCACCGCCGAAGCGGACGCCACCGGCCCGCTGGCCGGCCTGCCCTACGCCGCCAAGGACATGTTCGACAGCGTCGGGCGCTCCCCCGGCTGCGGTCTTCCCGGCGCGGCGGATGGCGACGCCCCGGTGCCGGAGCGGGCGGCGGCGGTGCTGGAACGGCTCGACGGGGCTGGAGCGCGGCGGATCGGCTTCACCACCATGACGGCTCTGGCCTACGAGCCGTCCGGCGTGGGAAAGGCGCTCAACCCCTGGAACCGCGACATCGTCCCCGGCGGCTCCTCCTCCGGGTCGGCGGTCGCGGTGGCGGCCGGCGCGGTGTTCGCCGCGCTGGGATCGGACACCGCCGGGTCGTTGCGCATTCCGGCGCAGGCCTGCGGAGTCACCGCCTGGAAGCCGACCTACGGCGCGGTGCCGGTCGCCGGGGCGATGACGCTGGCCCCCAGCCTCGACACCATCGGACTTCTCGCCCGCAGCGCGCGCGACATCCAACTCCTGGCGCCCGTCCTGGCGACGGATATGGCGTTCCCATCCGAACCGCCGGCCCGCGTCGCCCTCCTGTCCGACGCGGTCGAGGCGTCCGAAGCGCCGATCCAGGCGGCCTGCCGCGAGGCCGTGGAAGCCATCGCCGCCTGCGGCGTCTCGTTGGAGCAGCGGCAGGGCCTGCCCGCCATCGACGCACTGTCCGACCCCCTCTTTCTCATTCTCCAGGCCGAGGCAGCGGCCCAGCATGGGGGGCTCGCCCTCGCCGCGCGGGACCCGACCCTCGCCCGGCGGCTCGCCAAGGGCCGGGACATCACGCCGGACCGCCTCGTGGCGGCGAAGGCGGCGCTGTCCGGCGCCACGGCGCCTATCCTCGACAGCCTGTTCGGCGAGGCCGGCGCCCTCCTGCTGCCGGTCATGCCGATCCGCACGCCGCCGGTCGCCGTGGCCGATCCCGCCTCCCCGGACTTCCACGCGGCGACGCTCTACCGGCTCAGCGCCTACACCCGTTTCGTGAACGCCCTCGGACTGCCGGCGGTCGCCGTCCCGGCCGGCTTCGACGAACGCGGGATGCCGGTGGCGCTCCAGATCGTCGGCCGTCCGGGGACGGACGGCGCGCTGCTGGCCCTCGCCGCGGCGCTGCAGGCGCGGACCGGCTGGCACCGGCGGCGGCCCAGCGACATCACCGATTTTCCCAGCCCTCTTGCACAGCGTGGCTCATGACCCGATCCGAACCCGCAAAAGCTCTTGAGCACATCCGAGTCCTGGATCTCACGCGCGTGCGCGCCGGCCCGACCTGCTGCCGCGTGCTCGCCGACTTCGGGGCGGACGTCATCAAGGTCGAGGCGCCGCCGGGCGTCGACCGCAACGAGGGGATGAGCGGCCCCCGCCACGGCTATGACATGCTGAACCTGCACCGCAACAAGCGGTCGCTGTCGCTCAACCTCCGCACCCCGCAGGGCCGCGACCTGTTCCTGGAGCTGGTGCGCACGGCCGATGTGGTGGTGGAGAACTACCGGCCCGACGTCAAGGACCGCCTCGGCATCGGCTACGACGCGCTGCGGGCGGTGAATCCGCGGATCATCCTGGCCTCCATCTCCGGCTACGGCCAGACCGGCCCCTACCGCGAGCGCGCCGGCTTCGACCAGATCGCCCAGGGCATGGGCGGCCTGATGAGCGTGACCGGGCTTCCCGGACAGGGACCGGTCCGGGCGGGCATCGCGGTCGCCGACAGCGCCTCCGGCCTGTATGCGGCCATCGGCATCCTGGTCGCTCTGTCGGAACGCGACCGCTCCGGCGAGGGGCAGTGGGTCCAGACCTCCCTTCTCGAATCCCAGATCGCCCTGATGGATTTCCAGGCGGCGCGCTATCTGGTGGAGGGCGAGGTTCCGCAGCCGGCGGGCAACGACCACCCTTATTCGACCCCCATGGGCGTGATGGCGACGGCTGATGGCCACCTGAACATCGGCGTCGGCGGCGACGGGCAGTGGCGGTCCTTCTGCCGGGCCATCGAGCGCGAGGACCTCGCCGACGCCCCCGAGTTCGCCACGCAGGAGCAGCGCTTCCGCAACCGCCCGACGCTCAAACCGCTGCTGGAGGAGGTGTTCCGCACCCGCAAGACCGCGGACTGGCTGGCGCGGCTGGAGGAGGAAGGGGTTCCGGCGGGGCCGATCTACCGCATGGACGAGGTCTTCGCCGACCCGCAGGTCGGGCATCTCGGCATCGCCGTGCCCTGCGAGCATCCCGCGCGCGGCGCCATGCGCCTCGTCGGCCAGCCGGTCGGCCTGTCGCGCACGCCCGCCCGCATCGAGCGGCCCGCCCCCGACGCGGGCGAGCACACGGCGGAGGTGCTGGGCGCCATCGGCCTGTCCCCGGCGGACGTCGCCGCTCTCAAGGCGCAGGGAATCGTCTGATGAGCGATCAGGAACCGGGCGCTGTTGGAGGTGTGGTGGGGCTCGACGTGTCCGGCGGAATCGCCCGCCTGACGCTCGACCAGCCCCGGCGGCTGAACGCGATGACGCTGGAGATGTGGCGCTCCCTGCCCGAGCGCATCGGCCGTGCCGTGGCCGATCCCGCGGTCCGCGTCCTGCTGGTTCGTGGCGCCGGGGAGCGCGCCTTCTCCGCCGGGGCCGACATTTCCGAGTTCGGGACCGTCCGCGCCGACGCCGCCCAGGCCGCCGCCTACGAGGAGGCGGTCTCCGCCGCGACCGAGGCGCTTCTCGGAGCCCCGGTGCCGACGGTCGCCGCCATCCGCGGCATCTGCTTCGGCGGCGGGCTGGAACTGGCCCTGTGCTGCGACCTGCGGCTCAGCGACGACGGCGCGCGCTTCCGCATGCCGGGCGCCCGGCTCGGGCTCGGCTACGGCTTCCCCCTGGTGCGCCTCGTCGTGCAGCGGATGGGCGCAGCCGCCGCCGCCGACCTGCTGTTCAGCGCGCGCATCGTGACGGCGGACGAGGCGGCGAGCCTCGGCATCGTCCAGCGCGTGGCCGCCGCGTCCGCCTTCGACGGCGCCGTGGAGAACTACCTTGGCCTGATCGCCGGAAACGCGCCGCTGACGCTGCGCGCGGCGAAACGGGCCATGCTGGAAGCGCTGCGGACCGACGGTCCGGCCGACGCCGAAGCGGTGGACGCGCTGGTCGCCCGCTGCTTCGCCAGCGCCGACTACGCGGAGGGGCGTGCCGCCTTCGCGCAAAAAAGAGAACCCGGTTTCAAGGGAGAGTAGAGCGGAGGATCGGCCCCACGGGGCGGCGAACCATAAACAGGGAGACAAGTCATGAACTGGAAGCATCTGGGTCTCAACACCATCGGCGCGGTCATCGCCGGATGTCTGGCATTGTCACCCGCCGCGCGCGCGGCGGAACCCGCTCCCCTGCCGAAGCCGGTCGAGCTGACGGTGGGTTATCAGAAGGTGGGCCATCTCGCCCCGGTGGTGATGATCACCGACGACCTCAAGAAGCTCGGTGTCGAGTTGAAGACGGTCGAGTTCGCCCGCTACGCCGACGCGCGCACCGCGCTGCTCGCCGGCTCCCTCGACATGGCGACGGTCGGACCGGCCGACCTCGCGATCTCGCTGGCCCAAGGCGCCACCGACATGGTCGGCGTCATGGGCGTCGGCAGCTCCCCGAAATACGTGATCGGCCGCAAGGGCGTGAAGCTCGACAGCTGGGACGACCTGAAAGGCAAGAAGGTCGCCATCGCCCCCGGCTCGGCGGTGTGGTTCCAGTTCGCCGCGACCCTGACCGAGAAGAACATCCCCTACAACAGCTTCCAGGCCGTGAACATCCAGGGCGGCGGCGCCAACTTCGACCAGGCCCTGCAGCGCGGCGAGGTCGACGCCATCGTCACCTGGGAGCCGTTCGAATCCATCCCCGTGATGGAAGGCTACGGCTTCTTCGCCAAGAACCTCGAATACAGCCAGTCCAAGTCGGTCGGCGCCGAGCTCGGCATGCTGGCCGCCAACCGCAAGTCGATGGCCGAGAAGCGCCCCGCCATGGAGCGGTTCGTCTGGGCCTATCTGCAGGCGCAGAAGAAGCTCGCCGCCTCGCCGGACGAGTTCACCAAGGCCTACGCGTCGCTGACCGGCCTCGACACCAAGCTCGCCGCCGAGGCCTCCAAGGTGATCGAGCTTGGCTCCGTCACCACGGTCGACCAGATCAAGCGTCAGGCCAAGGCCTTCAACGAGCTGGGCGTCATCCCGAAGGACGTGTCGGGCGACATCGAGAAGTACTGGGACGCCTCCTTCGTCGAGAAGGCTCAGTGACACGGCAAGCCGCCGCCCGGTTCGGCGGGCGGCCTTCCGACAGCGTGGCGGCCGACAAGAATGGCGGAGGACTGGAGTGATGAATGACGCGCCCGCAAGAGCTCTGGACGCGGCCCCCGTGCCGGCGGCTCCGAAGGTAAAGAGCCGGGGCCTGTTCCCGGCGGGCCGCACCGGGGCGGCGATGCGCGCAGCGCTGCTGCCCGTGCTGGTGATCGCGGCGTGGCAGCTCGCCGGATCGGGCGGCTCGCTGGCCGGCGGGGTGCTGCCGACGCCCGACCGGGTGTGGGACGCCTGGGTCGTCTGGGCCTTCGGCCCGCAGGGCATGGGCCTCAACCCCTACAGCGGCACGTGGCTGAGCAACGTGCTGTTCTCGTCGATGCGGGTCGCCCAGGGCTTCGTGCTCGCCATGGCCATCGGCATCCCGGCGGGGGTCATGATCGGCTGGAGCCGGGCCGTGTCCGGCACCGTGGACCCGACGATCCAGCTTCTGCGCCCCATCCCCATCACCGCGTGGCTGCCCTTCTCCATCGCCGTGTTCGGCATCCAGGACATGGGCGCAATCTTCCTGATCGCTCTCGGCGGCTTCTACCCGATCGTGGTGAACGCGACGCACGGCGCCCGCGACGTCGACCGCAACTGGATCAGGGCGGCCGAGATGATGGGGGCCAGCCGGTTCGACGTGCTGCGGCGCGTGGTCCTGCCGGCGGCGCTGCCCGCCATCTTCACGGGGCTGCGCATCGGTCTGGGCATCGCCTGGACGGCGGTGATCGTCTCCGAGATGGTCGCGGTCAAGTCGGGGCTCGGCTACGTGCTGTGGGACGCCTATTACGTCGGCCGCATGGACGTGGTCATCGCCGACATGCTGTCGATCGGGGCCATGGGCCTGCTGAGCGACCGCCTGATCGTCACCGTCGAGCACTGGGCCCTGCGCTGGCGCCGGCTGCAATCCGCCTCGCGCTGAGGCGAACACCGGTTCGCCTCGCACTTATATCGCCTCATTCGCCGGCGGGCTTCGGCCGCACAGGCGGCCGGGACCGCCGTCGCGGTCCAAAGCGGATCACGATCCGCTTTAAAGGACGGAGACACACATGGGCACCATTCGTTTCCGCGAGGTCGTGAAGACCTACCCCGGCAAGGAGCCGGTCGTCGCGCTCGACCGCGTCAATCTCGACATCGGCGAGGGCGAGTTCGTGGCCCTGCTCGGCCCCTCGGGCTGCGGCAAGTCCACCCTGCTCAACCTCATCGCCGGCTTCGAGGACATGACCTCCGGCGCGCTGACCTTCAACGGCGGCACGGTCGACAGCCCCGGCCCGGAGCGCGCTGTCGTCTTCCAGGAGGCGGCCCTGCTGCCCTGGTTGACGGTGGAGCAGAACATCGCCTTCGGGCCGAGCGTCCAGAAGCGGCCGCGCGCCGAGTACGAGCCGAAGATCCGCGAACTGCTCCGCATCGTCGGGCTGGAACGCTTCGCCGACTCCCTGCCCTCGCAGCTCTCCGGCGGCATGCGCCAGCGCGTCGGCATCGCCCGCGCCCTGGTCATGGACCCGAAGGCGCTTCTGATGGACGAGCCGTTCGGCGCGCTCGACGCCCAGACGCGCATGAGCATGCAGCAGTTGCTGCTCGACGTCTGGCAGTCGCTCGGCACCACGGTGCTGTTCGTCACGCACGACATCGACGAGGCGATCCTGCTCGCCGACCGGATCTGCATCATGTCGGCCCGGCCGGGGCGGATCACCCGCGAGATCACGGTGGACCTGCCGCGGCCCCGCTCGGTGGACCAGTTGACCGACCCGGCCTTCATCCGGCACAAGGCCGCCATCATGGCCGAGATGCGCGAAGCGCAGAAGGAACACGCATGACCAACCCCCGGATCAGCTACCGCCTGTCCGACGCGCGGCCGTCGCTGCCGGACTTCCAGGGGCGGCGGATCATCGCCCATCTGGTCGTCAACGTGGAGAACTGGCGCTTCGACGAGGCGATGCCGCGCACCATCATCACCCCGCCCCACGGGCGGGAGACGGTGCCGGACGTGCCGAACTTCAGCTGGGCCGATTACGGCATGCGCAGCGGCCTGCCGCGCATTTTGAAGCTGTTTCGCGACCGCGGCGTGCCGGCCTCGACCAGCCTCAACGCCGGCGTCATCGACGCCTACCCGCAGGCCGCCGAGGCCATGCTCGCCGCCGGCTGGGAGTTCATCGGCCACGGCATGCACCAGAAGGCGATCAACCACGCCGGCGACGGCGAGGAGGCGCTGATCGAGGCGGCGCTGGACCGCATCCAGCGCTTCACCGGCAAGCGCCCGCGCGGCTGGCTGAGCCCCGGCCTGCGCGAGACGGTGCAGACGCCCGACCTGCTGCGCCGCCAGGGCGTCGACCATGTGTTCGACTGGGTGGTGGACGACCTGCCGAGCTGGATGCGCACCGCGCACGGCCCGCTGCTCGCCATGCCCTACAACCTGGAAATCAACGACTCCATCGTCTACGCCATCGAGAAGCACGCGACGGGCGAGATGCTGAGCCGGCTCGGCCACACGCTGCGGCTGTTCGAGCGGGAATGCGCGGAGAACCCGCGCGTTCTGGCCATCGGCCTGCACCCGCATCTGATCGCGGTGCCGCACCGGCTGCACGAGCTGGAAGCCATGCTGGACCTGTTGCAGGCCTCGCCGCACGTCGCCTTCGCCACCGGCCCGCAGATCGCCGACTGGTACGCGGCGGCCGAGCCGGCAGCGGAACAAGCGGGGGGCTGAGCGATGGATTTGAACCTGTCCGGCAAACGGGTCCTCGTCACCGGGGGCTCCAAGGGGATCGGGCTCGCCTGCGCCGAGGCCTTCGCCGCCGAGGGCGCCCTGCCCGTCCTGGTCGCCCGCGACGCGGCAGCGCTGGAGACGGCGGCGGCGGGCATCCGCGCGCGTCACGGCGTGGCGGTCGAGACGATGGCCGCCGACCTTGCCGACGGGGCGGCCCGCGAACGCCTCGCCGCGGCGCTTCCCGGCATCGACGTGCTGGTCAACAACGCCGGGGCGATCCCCGGCGGCAGCGTCCTCGACCTCGGCATGGCCGAATGGGAAGCGGCGTGGCAGCTGAAAGTCTTCGGCTACATCCACATGACGAAGCTCTTCGTCGAGGCGATGCGCCAGCGCGGCGGCGGGACCATCGTCAACGTCATCGGCATGATGGGCATGACGCCGCGCTGGGACTACGCCTGCGGATCGGCGGGCAACGCCGCCCTGATCGCCTTCACCCAGGCGGTGGGCGCCCGCAGCACCGACTGGAACGTCCGCGTCTTCGGGGTGAATCCTTCGGCGACGCGCACCGACCGGGTCGCGGCGGTCTACCGCAAGCGCGCCAAGACGCGCTTCGACGACGAGGAACGCTGGGCCGAAGCCCTGGGCGATCTTCCCTTCGGACGCCTCGCCGAGCCGTCGGAGATCGCCTCCCTCGTCACGCTCCTCAGCTCGCCGCGCGTCGCCTACCTGTCGGGCTCGGTGGTGGACATGGACGGCGGCGGACGGTTCCGCTGAACCGGATCGCGCGACGGCCCTCCCCGGTCACGCCGGATGGGCCGCGTGGGAGCGCACCCGCTCCGCCAGCGCTTCCGCCAGTTGGGCGACGGCGGGCTCCCAATCGCCGGGGCTGGGCTGGTGGAACAGCCGGAGCGTCGGGTACCAGGGGCTGTCCGTCCGCTGGGTGAGCCAACGCCAGCAGCCGGAGTGGCGTGACAGCACCCAGACCGGCAGGCCCAGCCCGCCCGCCAGATGCGCCACCGACGTGTCCACGGTGACGATCAGGTCCAGGCAGCGCATCAGCGCCGCCGTGTCCGCGAAATCCGTCACCGCGTCCATCGGGTCGATCAGCGCCATGCCGAGGGGCGGCTCCTTGACCTGGGCCGCGGGACTTCCCTTCTGCAGGCTGACGAACAGCGCATCCCCGGCGGCGGCCAGCGGGGCCAGAGCGGCCAGCGTCAGGCTGCGCCGCCGGTCGACCGCGTTGGCCTTGGGGCTGTGCGGGCGCGGGTCGCCGGACCAGACGAGGCCGACCTTGAGCCGCCCGTCCGCGGGCAGGCGCCCCCGCCACCGCTCCACCTCCGCCGGATCGACGGACAGGTAGGGGACCGCCGCGGGGATGCTGCCGAGTTCCGTTCCAAAGGCCCGCGGCAGGCTGAGCAGCGGGCAATGGAAGTCCGTCGCCGGCAGCCTGCCGTACAGGTCGTACACGCCCTCCAGTCCGGGAATGCGCTCCATCAGGCGCCGCAGACCACTGTGGACGGCCAGATGGACCCGGCCGCCCCGCTCCGCCACCAGCGGGGCGTAGCGCACGAATTGCAGCGTGTCGCCATGGCCCTGTTCGGCGTGCAGCAGGATGCTCCGGCCCTCCAGAGGCTCGCCCATCCACAGCCGGCCCGGCGCCTTGGGAACGGGGATCTCGCCGATCCGCCAGCGCTCCTCGTAATGCTCCCACCCTTCCCGCAACCGGCCGCTGGTCAGCAAGACCAAGGACAGGTTGAAACCGGCCTGGGCGCTCTCCGGGTTCCGCTCGATGAGCGTGCGGAACCCGGCCTCCGCCTCCTCCAGGCGCCGCAGGTCCAGGCACAGCACCGAGAGTGCGTTCAGGGCGGCGCCATGGCCCGGCACCAAGGTCAGGGCGCGACGGCACAGCGCCTCCGCCACCCGGAAATCCGGCATCCCGGCCGCCGAGGAGCGGATGGTTTCGCCCATGTTGGCATAGGCCACAGGATGCGCCGGGGATAGCGCCACCGCACGCCGGTAATGGTCCAGTGCCAGGGCCGTGTCACCCCGCTCCTGCAAGGCGCTGCCGGCGTTGTTCCAGGGGTCGGGATAGCCCGGACGGAGCTGGATGGCCCGGCGGTAGTGGCGTCCCGCCTCCTCCTGGCGCCGCAGGCCGAGCAGTGCACCGCCGAGGTTGTTGAGCGCCTCCGGAAAATCGGGTGCAAGCGCGAGCGCCCGTTGCAGCATTGGCAGGGCTTTGGCGTGCGCGCCGCTCTTCAGCGTCAGATCGGCCCGCTCGCGCCACGCGTGAGCCGCTTCCGGGTCGAGACGGAGGACGCGCCCGAGCAGCCGTTCGGCCAGTTCCCGGTCGCCGCGCTGCCCGGCCAATCGCGCGGCGTGGCCCAGCGCCTCCCCGTCGGTGGGGAGAAGCGCCAGCCCCCGGCGTCCAGCCCGCTCGGCCAGGCCGGCTTCACCCCGCTCCAGCGCCGCATGGCCAAGCGTGCGCCAAGCATCCGGCAACAGGGGCGACAGGTGCACCGCGCGCCGGGCCTGTCGGTCACCATCGCCCGGCCGGCCGGCGGCCACCGACAGCTTGGCGAGGTTGACCCACGGCTCGGCATAGGCGGGGTCGAGCGCCACGGCCTGCCGGAAGCACAGGACGGCGGCCTCCAGACGGTCGGCGGAGCGGCGGCACTCGCCCAACGAGTTGCGGAACGTGGCGCGACCCGGCTCGACGGACACGCCACGGTCGATCCAGCGCTCCGCCGCGGCCTGGTCCCCACCGACCAGATTCGTCAACCCGAGGAGATGCAGCGCGTCCCCCCTCGCCGGGTCGGCGGTCAACGCCCGGCGGTAGCCGGCTGCGGCTTCCGTCAGGCGTCCGGAGCGGTGGGCGGCGACCGCCGCCTGCAAACCCGCCCCGAGGGGATCGCCCCGAAACGCCCCCGCCGGATCGGGCGCCCGGTCCGTCGTCCGCCGGGCGGCCGGTCCGGGACCATCGCCGCCGGAGACCAGCTTGGCCAGCGCGGTGGCCAGCCGCGCGATCGGGGCGTCCCAGGCTCCCGGTTCCTCCTGGTAGAAGAGACGCATGGTCGGGTACCAGGGGCTGTCCTCCCGGTGGCCCAGCCAGCGCCAGCAGGCGTCGAATCGCGACAGCACCCAGACCGGTTTGCCCAGCCCGCCCGCCAGATGGCAGACCGAGGTGTCGACCGTCACCACGAGGTCCAGCTCGTCGATGAAGGCCGCGGTGTCGGCGAAGTCGCGGATGTGGCCGGTCCAGTCGATGACCTCCATCCCCGGGGGCGGCGCCTTGGCCTGGGCGCCCGCCTCCCCGATCTGCAGGCTGTAGAAGGCGATGTTCGGAATGGCGGCCAGGGGCGCGAGAGCGTCCAGCGTCAGGCTGCGCCGACGGTCGACGGAGTTGGCCTTGAGATCCCCCTTGCGCGGCTCGCCCGCCCAGACGAGGCCGACCTTCAGCCGCCGCTCCCCGGCCAGACGTTCCCGCCAGGACGGACGGTCGCCCTCGCTGGCGCGCAGATAGGGCATGGCGTCGGGAATGCTGTCCAGCCGGGTCCCGACCAGCCGGGGAAGGCTGAGCAGCGGCGCGCACAGATCGCAGGCCGGCGGCTCCTCATCCATTCCGTGAACCGCCGTGACGCCGGGGGTGTTGGCGAGCAACCGCTTCAGCAAAGGCTGCACGTGCAGGAACACACGCCCGCCGCGCTCCGCCAGCAGGGTGGCGTAGCGGGCGAAATGCAGGGTGTCGCCATGCCCCTGCTCGGCGGTCAGCAGGATGCTCCGCCCGTTCAGAGGGCCACCGTCCCAGGCCGGAGCATGGCGCGGGTAGCCGGCGCCCCACATCGACCAGCGCGCCTCGTACAGCGCCCAGCCGCGGGCGAAATCGCCGCGCTGCAACAAGGTCATCGACAGGTTGAAACGGGCCACGGTGCTGTCCGGGTCCAGGCGCAGGGCACGCTTGTTCCAGCGGATGCTCTCCTTGCCCTCGTTCCTGGCGTGCAGGAGCAGGGCGAGGTTGACCAGGATGCCGGAGCTGCCCGGGTCGAGGATCAGGGCGCGCCGGATGGCGGCGGCGCCGCGCGCGAATTCTCCCTTCATCATCCAGGTCAGGGAATCCTGGGCGTCCGCTTCCGCCGCCATGGGGTTGATGCGGCGGCCGCGCCCCGTGGTCCGCAAGGCCCCTTCCAGATTGCCGTCGTGCATCAGGCCGAAGGCCAGATGGTTCATCGTCTGGGCAAGGCCCGGGGCCAGCGCGACGGCTTGGCGCAGCGCGTCCAGGGCGCGGCGGGTTTCCTTCACCTCGCACAGGGCGACGCCGTAAGCGGCCCGGAGGCTGGGGCTGTCCGGAGTGGACAGCACCGCCCGGCGGAGCAGGCGAGCCACCGTGTCCGGCTGGTTCATCGGCTGGAGCATCGTGGCCAGATTGCGCCATCCGGCGGCGAAGGCCGGGTCGAGGATCAGGGCGCGTGCGGCCAGATGCCGTGCCGCGCGCCCGTTCCCCGTGTCCTTCATCATCAGCCCGAAGGCGGCCAACGCCTTGGGATAGGCCGGGCGCAGCCGCAGCGCCCGCGTGAAGGCAATGGTCGCCTGCGCCTTCCGCCCGGTCATGCGCAGGGCTTCGGCGAGATTGTGCATGGCCTGTGCGCGGTCCGGCGCGAACAGCATGACGCGGGCAAAGCAACGTGCGGCGAGACGGTTCCGTCCGTCCCCGAGCGCGATGCCACCGAGCCGGAGCCACGCCTCCTCGTTGGAACCGTCGATGGACAGCATATTGCGCAGCAGCGCCTCCGCCGCATCGGGGTGGCCGGCGCTTTGGAACCGGATTACATCGGCGATGGGGTTGACGATCACGCCGGCGGGGGGGGAGGGAGGCATGGTATCGCTGGATCAGGGACCGTGGAAATGCGGCAGGGCTTGCGGCGCGAACGCGGCGGTCCGGCTGCCGGAGGGGACGGCGTCGCGGCCGCGAACGGCGACGAAGGCCCGGCGGGGGCAACGGCCCCGAACCAGGGCGGACGGATCGTCAAGGGAGGTTGGCATCATGCAGAGGCTCCGAGCAGAGGACAGATGCTATCCTGGGATCGACCCGCTTTCTCCACTGAATTGTGCCGCCAGCTTTAAAAAAACCCATTGAGCGGCGTGGTACGCCGCTCAACGGTTGCGTGATCGGCGACGAAGGCACGAAGACGGGACTCGCCCCATGCCTTGCCATGAGGGCATCCGAGAGCCGTCCTTGCGGTCAGCCCCGGGTCCGGCGCGCCCGCCACAGCAGCGCCAGCGTGACCACCAGACCGGTGGCCAGGACCGCGACCGCCGGCGACGGCGCCCACCCGAGCAGCCGGGCGAGGCCGTGGATCTGGGTGGTCACGCCCTGCGCCTGGGCCGCCACCCCCTGCGCCTGCTCGGCGAGGTCCTGCACCTGCTGAGTCACCTGCAGCACCGGCGCCAGCACCTCCGCCACCACGCCGAGCGAGCCGCCGATCGCCAGCGTCCCGGCGGCGGCGCGGACGGCGGCGGTTGGGACGGAGGGCGTGGTCGGCTCGACCGTCTGCGCCATCGGACCGTCGTCGAGTGCGCGGCGCCAGTCCGCCCCACGGAACAGCAGTTCCTCGGCGCGCCGACGCCGCACCAGGCCGGGCAGCACCCGGCCGCCGCCATACACCCATGCGCCGAACTCGGCGGCGGCCCCGGCACTGTCACCGGCGTTCAGCTTGCGCAGCAGGGTGGAGGGCTTTCCGCTGCGCAGACGGACGAAGCCGTCCTTTCCGGAATCCTTGCCCTTCCTGGCCCGGCCCGACCCGACGTTGAAGACGAAATCGATCAGCGCGGCCCGCTGTCCGTCGGTCAGGGGCACGGTCACGGCGCCGTCCACGACCGCGGCCGCCTCGGCCAAGTCGCTGGCGAGCAGACGCTCCGCCTGATCGGTGGTTATGGCGTCGCCCGCGGTCACGGCCTGGGTGTGGCCGTAACCGATGGTCCACACGCCGGCCGGGCAGCGGTATGCGGTTCGGGACAGTCCCTCGAAGTGGCGGGCCAGATCGAGGGCGGTGGGCGGGGGGGCCGCCCGAAGGGTGGCGGTCATGGTCACTCCTGTAATGGTTCGGGGCGGGTATCGTTCCGGCGCGGGCGGAGCCGCGCCCGCAGGCGCGTCCACCACACCGGCGGGCGCTTGGCGACGTCGCCGAGCGCCAGGGCGAGGCGGACCAGCACCAGCATCAGCCCCAGCGCGGCGGTGGCGAGCTGGAGGCCGAGCGTCAGGTCGGCGGCCCAAAGGGGAATGGTGGCCGCCACGGTGCCAGCGGGAAGGTCGAAGGCGGTGCGAGCGGTCATGGCGGGTCCTGCGGGCATGAAAAAAGCCGCCTCAAGGGCGGCCGGGCATCAGACGGACGGGGGGTCGCGGCGGTCAGGTCTTGATGATGTACTTCATGCCGATGGCGGTCACACTGCTGTCCTCGACGGGGAATGGGATCATGGTGTTCGTCCAGGTGGTCTGGGTCGTATAGTCCCCCGTGCTGACGTGGCCATACTGCCGCCAATCGATCCCGTAGCCGTCCTGGGGGCGCTGCCCAGCGCCGATTGCGAAGAGGCCCCGCATGTCCGGCAGCTTGAATGTGGTGGACCCATCGCCGGCCCCCCATTCCTCGTAGATGGCTCCGAGCAGGTCGGGATAGTCGTCCCGCGACACCTCCGACCCATCGCACTCCAGCCAGCCTTCCGGGACGAAGGGACCCGCATACATCATCATGGTGCCCGGAGGGATCCCTCCGCCCCCACCCCCTCCGGACAGCATCGCCTTCAGCTCGTTGACCGCATTGACGAGGCTGGTGGTGTCGGAGGTCTGGAGGTTGTCGAGCTTGCCGATCCCTACCTGCATATCGACGAGGACCGGGATCAGGCCCGTGAGCCCCAGTTGATTTATCCGGCATCCGGCATCATAGGGGTTTATGGCGCCGACCAGCGTCCTGAGGTCCTCGGGGGTAAAGGCTTCGGTGGAGTATCCCAACCAATAGCGATCGACTTCAATGCCGAGCCCTCCCTCCATAAGCACGTCGAAGGGCAGCTCATGGGTGTGCTTGGATGGATCGACCGTTGCGGCGATGGCAACGTTGGCGGAGCCATCGAAGGTCACCGACCCCGTGACGCCCCCACTCAGGGAGATGGTCCGGGCGGTGGCGAGCTTGGTGGCGGTGCCGGCATTGCCAGAGACGGACGTCTGGGCGGGGTGGACGTGGTCCGCGCGGGCGGCCTGCCCCGAGGTGCCAACGGCCACCGTGCCGGGGGCCGAGGGGGTTACGCTGCCCACCGTCGCCTTGCCGTTCCAAGTCGCCTTCTCGGCGTCGGTCACGAACCGGTTGCTGGTATCCTGGGTGACCGTCGCGTTGATGCTGACGGCCCCGGACAAGTCGGTGGTCACCGAGCCGGTGACACCCCCGCTCAGGCTGATCGTGCGCGCGGCGGTCAGTTTGCCAGCCGACGCCACCGCCTTGGTGCTGTCGGCGGTGTTGTCCACGCTGCCCAGGCCGACGTCGGCTTTGCTCAGGGTGACATCGCCGCTCTTGCCCGCCACGGTCTTCACCGGAGCCGCAGCGGCGGCGCGGGCCGTCGTGAAGTAGAGGTTGGCCGATCCTTCCGGCACCGCGTCGGTGGAGCCGGGCGAGGCCGATATCTCGACGTAGCCCGATCCGGACCAGCGATACGTCTTGTTGGTGCCGGTGGCGACATAGATCTTGCCGGTCTCGCCGGAAGCCGGGAAGTTGCCGGTGGCTGAGAATTCCAGCACGTCGTCCACATAGGACGGCAAATAGGACGCCGGCACCTTCCCGTCGCCGCCGAGGGGCGTCACGCCGTTGGCGGCGCCCTTCTCACTGGTCGCGATCCGCGCCGTGCTGTCCACCGCGTTGATCGTGATGCCGGCACTGCCGTCGAAGGGGACGTTGTTGATGGTCACCGCGCTGGCCAGCTTGGTCGCCGTGCCGGCGTTGCCCGACACGCTGGTCTGCATTGGATGGACGTGATCCGACCGGGCCGCCGTGGCCGCCGTGCCGGCGGAGGCCGTGCCCGCGGCCGAGCCCGCCGTCGTGCCGACTGCGGCTTTGCCGTTGATCTGGGCCTGGATCGGCCCGGTCACGCCGTCGAGGCAACCCAACTCCGTCACGCTCACTGCCGCCGGCCAGTCGCTGTGCGCGGTCACGCTGTGCGCCGTCGGGGTCCGGGCGTCGGAGAGGCGGCTGTCGCTGCCCAGCACCACCTCGCCCGATGCCGCGTTGCCGCCGGCCGGGGCGTTCCTGGCCGCCGCCGAGCCAAGCGCCGCCTTGTCCGCCTTCTGGGCGGCCAGCGCCTGCTCCGCCGCCTGGGCGCGGGTGGTTTCGACCTGAACCGCCTGCTGAACGTTCACAGTGGCCTGAGCCGCCGAGGCCGCCGCCGCCTCGGCATGCTCCGCCGCGGCCTCTTCGCTGTGGCGGGCCGCCTGGGACGATGAAAGCGCCTCCTGCGGAGCGGCGACCGCCGCCTCGTAGAGCTGGATCATGTTGCTGGTGCGGGCCGCCAGATCGGCGGTGATCGACGCCGTGAAGTTCTGAATGATCCCGTACGGCAAAGCCCCGCCGGAAGTCCCGGCGAAGGGGGTGGCCAGGGTCAGCCGGTCGTCTTCGAACGACACGATCTCGTAAAGGCGCCCACCGTCCAGGGTAAAGACGTCACCGGCCTTCAGCTTGCCGGACCAGCGCGTGTTGGAGCCGAGCACGGTCGTGGACCCGTTGGTGACCGCCACGCGGCCGACTTTGTACCAGCTCATGCTTTCACCTTTTCGATCGTGGGTTGCGGGGGAAACACGACCTCCGCCGGGTTGGTGAAGGTGTAGTTGAGGTCGCGCAGCGCCTGCCGGTAGGCGGTCAGGGCCTGCCGGCAGGTTTCGGTCAGCGGGAAATCGGGCTGCATGTACCGGTCGGTGTCCGACAGCCGCCGACCGGCCTCGGCGGTGATCCCGCTCCAGTCGGCTATCACAAGGTTAAGCCGCATGGATCAGCACCTCGGTGTCTTGGTAGGGGAATGCATCGAAACGCAGGGTATGGGTGCCGGGGTGGGGCGAGGAGAACTCCAGCATCCCGTCGTCCACCACAAACCCCGCGCACGAGACCCTCAGGACAGTGCCCGAGGGTATGCCAGTGATGGTTGCGATGTCGGCGCCGTCGGATACGATCATCGTCTTGTCCACCGACAGCTGCATGACAGGCCGGGGCCGCACCTCCTCGGTCAGGGGGTCAATCCACTGGGTCAGCGGATCAAGCTGGACGCCCCACATTTTGCGTGCGTCGGCATAAAGGGGTGGCAAACCCTCATGGAACTGGCCCAGTCCGACGCTGATGATGCGCCCGGTCGTCCTGTCCCACTGGGTGTAGACCTGACTATCGGTTGCGACGGAACTCTCAACGTTCAGTGCGTTGGTGTTCACCGACGTGCCTCCATGACAGAGATTGAGCGGTACGCGATTGAGGCCACGCGACCGTCAACGTCCTTGTGCTTTTTCGCGAGGAAACGATACGCGCGCCACACGGTTGTCCCGTCGTTCCGGGCTGGACCGTCCAGCGGCTCGCGGTCGACAATGGTGTAATTCCAGGGCTGACTCATGCCGGCATTCCACAGGCCGCCGGTGACGTCTCCCGACGCTGCCGTTCCGCCCAGTTCGGGGAGCAGGTCAACCCAGTTCCACCCGCCGCCACCGGGGACAATTGAACCTCGCTGGATCAAGAAGACAAACAGCGGGTGGCTGGCCTCGCTATAGGCGGTAGCCCCAGAGATGGCCTGCATGGCCGAGCAGTTGACAATGACGGGACGCCCATAGCATTCGAGGGACGTCGCGACACACTCGGTCCATCCCCCGGTCCACAGCTCGGTGATGCTGGGCACGTACTCGGCCGCCGGGACCGTCACCTGATTGACCCCAATCTTCAGCGAGGTGACCGTGGTGTCGCCCAGCTGCGCAGAATTGCGGATGATGATGCTGTCCGTGGCAAGCTGGCCTCCGGTGATCCGGGTCACGCCCCCCGGCTGCCAGGGCTGCGCCACCGTAGCGTTTGGGGCGCATTCTCCCAGAAACGGCAGGGCGAAGAACAACCAGCTATCCACATGCCCTGGCGCAACCAGCGTGGCATACTTACGAATTTTTGGGCGCATCATGCGGGCATTTGCGGGAGCCGCTCCTTTGACCCGGAGGCGCTTCCAAGTGCCTAGCTGCAATCCGTCACCGGGGGTGTTGGAGACGCTGCCATCGTTGCCGGGGGCATCGGGCAAGGCGTAGGCAATCTCATTACCGCCTGCATCGAGCCATGATATATAAATCTGCACGAGGCAGCGGTGGGCGCTAACATAGACCGTGAATTCATAGAATTGACCGGGGACCGTCGGGATACCCAGCCAATTGGACGCAGGATGCGAGTAGTTCAGGTCGTAGAAGCCTGAGGGATAGCCGTTGTTCTGGAACACCGCAAGGGAGTGCCCGCCCTGTGGATGCCAGCCATCCTGATTATAAACGCGGATGATAGACTGTCCGGCATCACTGTTGTAGGTGTTGCGGTCCCAGCATTCCCACTGGGCACTGAGGTCGCTGTTCGTCAACAGATTGCCCGTCGAAAACACGGCGAACTTGTCCACGGTGAGCGCCCCGGCCTTCACTTCGCGGGCGGTGACCGTCCCGGCGGCGATGGCCCCGCCGTTGATCTCGGTGGTGTCCTCGTAAAACCAGCCGCCGACCGTGGTCAGTGTGTTGCTGCCATTCACCAGGATCTTGCCGGGGTTGATGCTCGTGCTGCCGGCGTTGATCCGCCCTGCCGGGTCCTGGGCGCCGGTGGCGGCGTTGCTGGCAACGGTGGACAGCGTGGACCCGCTGGCGCTGCCGATCCTGATGGAGTCGGTTAGCACGCTGCTGGCCTTCAGGTGCTTGGCGTCGATGCCGTTTGGGCCGATGTGGGTGTCACCGATCCAGCCCGTTCCGATAACCACAGAGCGCAGATAGACCGTGCCGTTCTGAACAACGAATGGGCTGATCTTCGAGCCACCCGGCGCCGTGATTTCGAACTTTTCGGCCAGGACAGTGAAGGTGCTGGTGGGCACGCCGTCCTTGGCGGTCGTGGCAAGGCCGAAACCTGAGACGTACCCATTGACGTCCACCTTGACGGTGTACTGCGCCGACAGACCGTCGATGCTCAAGGCTTGCTCTTGGATCGCGGCGTAGTTGCCATCGGCGAGGGTTTGCACGGTGTCGATGCGGGTGGACATGCTCCCAAGGGCAGACGCCCGCGCGTCCGCCTCCTGCTGCACCATCGCCACCATCTCGCCCGGAGCCAGCGACCAAGCGGAGGGGGTGTTGCCCTCCTCAAGCTGGACGTCGGTCACGTCCACCTGGGCGCCCGCGAGGTTGTACTGGAAGAAGCGCAGCCGGCAGTTCTTGATCGCCGCCAGGGACGACTTCCACACGGTGCTGAAGGTCGTCCACTCCGAGGACGTGACGGCGAATGCTGTCTCGGGGAGGGTGTCCGGGTTCAGGTCGGCGTGCAGCTCGCTTGAGGCGCCTGCCACCAGTCGGGCCTTGAAGGACAGGACATAGTCGGTGTCCGGTTTCAGCTCGGTGAGGACCGGGGAGACGGTGCTCTGGGCGTTGCCTGAGACCCGCACCCGGTACCGGCTCGCAAATGTGGCGTCCTCCGTAAGGGGGAAGGCGCTTGTCCAGCGGTTGAGGCGCTGCACGAGGTTGGTCCCGCCGGAGAACCGGGCGAACAGCTTCGTGATGTGCTGGGACAGCGCCTCATCCTCGTTGGCACGGGTCGTCGCCTCCGTCTGGATGGCGGCGACGTTCTGCCCGATGCGGGGATCTTCCGCGCTCTCCCATGCGGTTCCCGACCAGCGCTTTGGAACGCTGTTGTTCGCTGTGTCGTACCAGACGTCGCCGGTCTGGGGCGAGGCGGGGGCGGAGGCCTGCCGGAAGGTGCGCACCCGGTCGGCCTTGCTGATCGCCGTGTTAACCTGCGTCGTCAGCGCCGCGTCACCATCGGCACGCGCCGTCTGCTCGGCCTGGATGGCGGCGGTGTTGCTCGCCGTGCGCGGGTCCTCAACGTTTTCCCACACGGTCCCAGTGTAGCGTTTCGGCGCGTTGTTCGAAGACGTGTCGTACCAGATGTCCCCGGTCTGCGGGCCGCCGGGCGCCGTGGCCTGCCGGAACGTCCGGGTTCGGGTCGCCTGGGCGGACACCGTGGTGATCTGCGAGGCCAAGGACGCATCCGCGCCCGCCCGCGCGGTCGCCTCGCTGGTGATGGCCGCGGCGTTGGCGGCCAGCCGCGCGTCGTCCACCAACTCCCACGCGGTGCCGTTGTAGCGCTTGGCCGCGTTGCCGTTGGCCGTATCGTACCAGACATCGCCGGCCTGCGGCGCGGCGGGCGCGGCGCTCTGCCGGAACGTTCGGGACCGTGACGCTTGCGCCGACACGATGCTGATGCTGCTCGCCAGGGCGGAATCGCCGTCCGCACGGGCCGTCTGTTCAGCGACCACCGCGGCGGCGGTCGCCGCGATGCGCGGGTCCTCGGTGGACTCCCAGCCCGTCCCGGACCAACGCTTGGGGGCGTTGTTGCTGGCGGTGTCGTACCACAGGTCGCCAGCCTGAGGGGCGGCGGGGGCCGTGGCTTGCCGGAACGTCCGGGTTCGGGTCGCCTGGGCGGACACCGATGTCAGCGTGTTCGCCAGGGCGCCGTCGGCGTTGGTGCGGGCCGTCTGCTCCGCCAGAATCGCAGCGGCGTTGTCCGCGGTGTCGGCAACCACCGCGTCGATGCGCTGCCCAAGCGCGCTGTCAGCGTCGGCCCGCGTCGTCGCCTCGGCCTGCACAGCGGCCAGGGCGTTGCCCGCCTGGGCGGCGACCAGGGTCACGCTTTCGGCTAGGGCCTCATCCGCGTCGGCACGCGCCGTCTGCTCGGCCTGGATGGCGGCGGTGTTGTCCTCCACGACGGCCCCGAGGGCGGTCAGGCTCCGGGTCAGCGCCGCCGTCTCGTCGGTGAGGATGGTGACCTCCTGCTGAAGACCCGTCTCCACGCCCGCCAGCCGGTCGCGCACCCCGTCAATCGTGGCGTCCACGCCGGTCATCGCCTGGGCGAGCCGCCGCTGCGCCCCCAGGCGGACCTCGTGCGCCGCCAGCACCGCCTCCAGGGCAGCCTCCTCCACGAGATCCAGGCTCGCCGGGTCCAGATCGGACAGCCGCTCAATGCGCTCGCCCAACTCCGCGGCGAGGTCCCCCGGCTCAATGCGCAGCGCGGTCACCGGGCCAAGGGCAATCCACTCGCCCTCATTGCCGCTGGTGTCCACGGACACGGCCCAGACCCAACGGGTGGCCCCCGCCGGCAGGCCGGTCAGCGTCACCCGGCGCTGCCCCGCCCCGACCAGCACGGCGGCGGTCTTATCGTCGGCGGGCGCCGCGTAGAAACGGACCTCCAGAGTGTCGGCGTCTGCGGGGGGCGTGAACGTGAACACCGCGCCACCGTAGACCTCGGTCACCACCATGTCCGTGGGCGGCCCCGGCGGCACGTCGTCGCCCGTCGCGGCGATGGTCTTTTCCAGCGTCCAGCTGGACACACCGCCGACAGTGCGGGCGCGCAGCCGCACGCCGTAGGTGTAGCCGCCGACCAAGTTGACAACGCAGCGCCCGCCCCCTGCCGGGATGAGGGCGGGATTCGACGCTGTGCCCGGCCAGCCGGTGGTCAGGCCGTCGCGAATCTCCAGCTCGTAATCCAGGCCGGAGACGCTTTCCCAGGTCACCACCAGCCGGATCAACGCCACGCCGTCCGGACGCCCGCCAGCCGAGGCGACATCGAGCAGCGTGCCCAGAGCCAGGCCGGTCGGAACCGGAATGTCGAGTGATCCGGCGCCGTACGTCCCGTCCGGCTGCACCACCACGGGCTGCCCGGCATGTCCGGCGTCGGGCGGCAGCAGGGCGTAGCGGCCGAGCTGCGTGGCGTAGACCCGCTGCTGCCCC
This sequence comes from Azospirillum brasilense, assembly GCF_022023855.1. Classification (NCBI taxonomy): domain Bacteria; kingdom Pseudomonadati; phylum Pseudomonadota; class Alphaproteobacteria; order Rhodospirillales; family Azospirillaceae; genus Azospirillum; species Azospirillum brasilense. The sequence continues at coordinate 90,033 of NZ_CP059451.1, read as the reverse complement.
GCCGGCCAGACGACACGGGCGCCCCCGTTGGATGAACCGTAGACCGCCAGATAGCGCAGCCGGTCCGGCGCCACCAGCCGCACCCGGACCAGCTCCGAAGTGAGGCCGTCCTCCCGGCACACCGTGGTCTCGTCGCCGACGGCCATTCGGCTGATGAAGGACCAGAAGGACGGTTCCGGCCCCTGAAGAATGATGTCGCCCTGGTCACCGGTCGAGGTGGTGACCTCCGAGGCGCGGTCAGGATAGACGAAGGCCATCAGAACCGCCGTTCTTTGATCTGGAAGGTTTTGGTGAAGATGCCGAGGCGGCTTTCGTTGACGCCGCCGGTGTCCACCGGCTTTCCCCACACCGTGTAGTGCGCAAGGTTCGGGGCGTTGGGCCGCGCCACCATCAGGATGTCGCCGGTCTTGCCCGCCAGCCGCTCGATCTCAAGCGCGACCTCGTCGCGCTCCCGGCGGGTCATCTCGCCGAATTCCGCGCTCAGAACGCGGCGCCGTGGCCCGGCGCGGGAGTACATCTGGCCGCCGGCGCCGTCACGCTCCTCCGACAGGTCTTCCCAGCGCACGCCCCAGTTCGCCTTGAAATTGAAGGCGAAGCGGTGCAGCGGCGCCAGGACCAGCCGGCCGGCGCGCGAAACCTCCCGGTCCGGATCGGTGACGGCCACCTCCCACACCCGCGCGGTGACCGTCGCCGGCAGCAGATGGATGGCGTAGTTGTGCGCGTCGTCGACATGCCCCGGCCCGGCATAAGTGTAGAGCGGGGCCGTCGCCAGTTCGGCCGCCGTCGCGGCCGCGCGCACCCGCAGGGTGGCCGCCGGCCCGGCGTTGACCAGAGGCAGCACCACCGCGTCCACCGGCTTGCCGGCGTGCAGATCGGCGCGAACCGCCAGTTCGGGACCGGCCTGCTCGTGATAGCGGGCCACGTGCTTGATTTGCAGCCGCTCCACACCCAGCGTGTCCGGTCCGGGGTGGAGGGCGGTCAGGGTGGCGGTGTCGGCGTGGTTGATCCAGCCGACCCGTGCCGTCAGGTTGTCCATGTCACACCTCAATAACCAGTTCGGTCCATTCGCCCTCGGCGACTTCCGCCACCACGCCGATCTGACCGCCCTCCAGGCCATGGCCGTCCCACTGGATCGCCACCTCGTCCCCGATGTCGAAGAAGAAGGGGGGCGTGTCGGGCACGACCCGGTAATGGGCACGGTTGCCGAGCCAGTGGGCCAGGGACGCCTGAAGGACGGTTTCGCAGCCGATCTTGTCGGCGAGGCAGGTCTCCACGATGGCCGGATCCTGCGCGCCCAGATGGAGGCGGTCGCGGGTGACCTCGTCCTTCGCTTCCGCGATCTCCTGTCCACGCGCCAACCAGCGGCGCCGCTCCGGTCCGCCGACGGGGTCGGCCGCGCCGGGGGTGTCGTCGCCCTTGAGCTGGCTGGCCGTCTGAGGCGTCCAGTTGCGGTCGTACCCGCCGCGCAACCGCCACGGCGGCGGATAGACCTCCGTGGGAAGCTCGGCCGGCTGCAGGCTGATCAGCGTCCCTTCGGCCTTGGAGAGCAGGCAGCGCGGGGATCCCGTCGCCACCTTCCAGACACCGACCTGGAGTTGGCCGCGCCACGAGAACGCCCCCCAGCCGCAAGGCGCCAGAAGGCGCTGAATCAGCGACAGGACGGTCGGTTCCTCGCCGTGGGAGACGTAAAGCTGCACCTCGCCGGGCATGTCGGCCGCGAAACGCTCGAAATGGCGGACGGATTTCCGCGTCGCCGGCAGCCCGCCGCGCCGGAAGGCCAGATCGTCGATCACCAGGGCGGTGGTGTTGAGATACACTCCGTCCACAACCAGACCGTCGAAATCGCAGGTCACGTCGCCCGCCGGCTCCGCCGCCAGCGTGAAGGTCGAGGCCGCCAGATCGATGGCCGCAAGGTCCGCGGGCAGTTGCGGGACGCCGGCGACATAGACCGCCCGCAGGGCGCGCGACGGGCCGTCGTTGAACTGATAGGCCGGAAACGTCGTTGCGATCCGGGTCGGCGTCACGTTGTTGCACGGGCCATAGCCGAAGGGCCGGCGGCGGTTGGCGATTTCCGGCGGGGCGTCGTCCGGGTAGGTGGCGGTCTGGGCCGGCTTGTCGAGCAGGTAATCCCAATCCCGCAGCCGGATGCGCACCGTGTCGTCATCGCCGGGCACGATGTCCCGGGCCGTGCATTCGAAGACCACCTCGGTCGTTCCGTCGGGCCGCGGCTGCAGCACCTCGACCGGACGCCCGTCGACGGCGACGCGCCGCAGCAGGTCGCTGCGCTCGCCCTCCAGATTGTCCAGTTCGAGGTCGCCGAGGCTGGCGTTGGCCCAGCCGCCGACCGTGCCGCCGGTCAGGATCGTGCGGCTGAAGGAGGGGGTCCGCAACCCGTCCTCGAACTCCCTGTGGTCGCGGTCGATGTAATTTGTGGTCCCGTAACGCAGCATGACGTCTCCGATAGCGAGGGACAGGCGGTCGCGGCGGGCGCCGAAGGGGGCCGCGCCGAAGGGAGAGGCGCCGAACATGACGTACCCCTGGACGGTGGCGAGGGTGGTGCGGGCGGAGGCCCGCAACGGCGGCGGAACGGCGGACGGCACCGGGGGGCGCCAGACCGGCCGGCGGGTGAAGGCGCGGACCTTGGCCAGGGACCGCCCCGCTTCGACGCGGGGCGGCGGACGGACGACGCCGCTCAGATCGAGCGGCGCCGGTTCCGTCACGGTCAAGGGCTGCTCCTCAATCCGGACGAGGAAGACGCGCATCAGGCCGCGCGCCCCGGCAGCGTGCCGGCGTCTCCGGCCCGCTTGAACTGACCGCGCAGCGCGGCCAGCGCCTTCTCCTGGCGCAAGCCGCTGTCCTTCAGCCCTTCGAGGACCGTGGTCAGGTCGGCGCCGTTGAAGACGACCGCGCGGAGCAATTGCCGCAGCGTCTCCACCACCGCGGTGTCGGGAGCGGGCATCGTGGTTGTGGTGCCGCCGCCACGCCGCAGGAAATCGACGCTGGCCCGGCTGGTCATCACCATCGAGCCGGTCGGCAGCCGGATCAACTCCGGCCCGGCGTCGTTGACCATGGTGAGACCGGTGGCCGGTCCGCCGGCGCCATGGGGAAGCCGGTTGATCGCGTCGACGATGGAGCTGTCGTAGGATTTGACGGCCGGAAGGTTGGCGACCTCCCCCATGATCTTCTGCCAGAAGGCCGTGGCGCCCTGGCTGCCGAAATAATCGGTGTAGGCGGTCAGCAGACGGTCGGCGGTGCTGGCCATCCGTCCCAGCGCGTCGTTGTCGTTGGCGGCCGCCTTCGCAAGATCCGTCTGGTACGCGCCCAGCGCGTTGGTGTAGGCGGTGGACGCCGAGACCCCGGCGGAGCTGGTGCCCAGCTTGTTGGTCAGCCAGTCGGTGAGCGATTCTCCGGACTGCCGCGCCTTTTCATAAGCCTGGGCCTGCTTCTCGAGAGTCTGCACCTCCTGCAGGCGGGCGCGGACGACCGGATCGGTGACCGCCGACAGCTCCCGCGCCTGCTCCAGCTCGGTCTGGTAACGGTCGAACTCCGCCTGGGACAGCTGGCCCAACGCCACCTGGGCGGCCCGGTAGCGCTGATCCAGGCCGGCCAGGGAGTCCTGGCGGGCGATGTCGCGCGCCGCGGCAGCCAGCCCCGACATCACCGGGTCGAGCTGAGCGAAATACTCGACCGCCTTTCCCAGCTGGTTGACGTCGAGGCCGGCAAAGATCGCCTTAGCCTGGGCCTCGTACATGTCGTTCGGGTTGCGGCCCGACATCAGGCTGTTGGCCCAATTGTTGTTCCACCAGGTCCGCACGTCGGTCAGCTGGTTCAGGTAGTCGGCTCCGCGGGCGCTGTTCAGCCCGGCGTCGAACGTCTTCCGGTAATCGCCGTAGATCTTCTCCTTCGCGGCGGCCTCGACATCGTTGATCAGGCCGACCAAGGCGGGATTCACCTTCCCCACCTGTTCGCGGAAGGCGGCCATCTGCCCGTCCAGCTCCGCCACCGCCACCTGCACCGTCTGCCATTGCACCGGGTCTCGGATGTTGTCCAGAATCGCGGTCAACTGGCCGGTCGCCATGGACGCGTAATCCGCTTCCAGGCCGAACTCCTGCGCCAGCCTGAACTGGTCGACCATCGGCTGAAGGCTCTCGGCGGTCGCCGCGAAGGCCGATTTCTGGACCGCGTGCAGCGACGTGTCCAGGTTGGACAGAGCCGAATTCGTCTGCTCGATCGCCTTGGCCAGCGACAGCCCCTGGACGATCTTGTTCAGATCGCCGCTGTTCTGCGCGGCATCGGACGCCAGGGCCTTGCCGACCAGCCCATCGGCGGTCAGCGTGCCCATCACCTCTCGGATGAACGCTTCGGGTGTCTGGGCCCTTTTGCCGTTGTTCACGACCTTGGGGCCACCGTCCACGAAGAAATATTGCTGCCCCTCGCGGACCTGCACACCGAGCTGGGTCATGGTGTTGACCGCGGTGGCCACGGCATCGGTCACCGCCACCACACGGTCGGTGCTCCCACCGTTGTCCGCATCGGCGCCGATGCGGACCAGCTTACCGTTCTCGACCCGCAAGGTCGCGGCGGCGTTGGGGCCAACGGAGGCTTTTTGCGCACCGATGCCGCCGCCCAATGCACCGGCGATGGCACCGACCACGGCACCGGCCAACGTTCCGATGCCAGGGACGACAGAGCCGTAGGCCGCACCGGCCGCCGCACCAGACAAAGCTCCAGCCCCGGCCCCCACCACCTTGCTGTTGCTTTGAGTGCCTGCCCAGCCGCCAAACAACGAACCAGCGGCGAAGCCAACCCCAGCTGAGCCGAGGACGCCTCCAATGGTCGCTCCGCCTGTGCTTGCACCGGACGGCACGCCTCCCAGGCCCACGGTTGTATTCCCGGCACCAGCCACCGCATTGGTCATCCCGCCTGGCAAAGCAGCCACACCGGCGGCATGCGCTCCGCCGCCGCTCACCGAACCCAAGGCGATAGACCCACTGCCGGTGATGCTGCCGGGCAAGGCCGCCGATGCCACCGTGCCGCCCCACAGTGTGGTGTTCATCACGCTGTTGTAGGCGCCAGACAGCCCCAACTTGTCTCCCACCCATGACAACGCTTTCCCCCCGGCCCAATTGGTCGCCATGGAGGAAACCTGCCCGGTTGGATTGCTGCCACCCTGGGCTGGGGTGTTGCCCGATGTCGCAAAGGCACTCCACAGCGTCGGACCACTGGTTCCGAAGAACGCGTTCTTCAGTGGCTGAATGGCCGCCATCTTGACTAGATCGATGGCGAGTTCACCGATGATCGCCTTCGTGGTCTTGCCCCAGTCCAGCGCCGCCGTCTTGCCGGTGACGAACGCCTTCACCAGGGCGTCACCCATGCTGTCGAACGCCTTCTCCAGCTTTTCGGCCAGAGCGATCCCAGCCTTATTAACTGCTTCCTCGGCTTTCTTCGGATCGGTCGACGAATTATTGGCGGCGACGGCAACCGAGGCGTCGCGATTTTCACCGGCGGAACTGACTTGCACCGGGGCCGATTGCCGCGCCGCGGCTGTCTGGAGAGACCCCGTGGAGCCCTGCGCCTTGGTCAGGTCTCCGATCCGGCCGGACAGCGCCTCGAAGGCCGGACCGTTGAGATTCGCGGCGGCCTGGGCGGTGCTCTCATGAATCTTCGCCATCGCACCGGCCCAGGACCCGGCGGAGGCCGTCGCGGTGGCGGTGCTGGCCACCTGGGCGTCGGCGGCGGCTTCCGCCGCCCGCATGCCGGCCACCCACCGTTCGTGCGCGGCGGTTGCCTTCCGGACGGCGATGTCCTGCTGGGCCAGGATGGCCGCGCGAAGCCGTTCCTTGTCGGCCAGCGTGTGTTCGCTGGCTTCCAGATTGGTGAGTTCATCCGCGAAGCGGCTGGTGATCGCCGTCACCTTGGTCGTGAGCCGTTCGACATCCCCGTACTGGCGGGCAAGCTGCTCACCGGATTTGGTCGCGCGGACGGTGGTGGATATCCAGTCGTCGTAGCCGACGACCAGCTGTTCTGCTGCCATGGCTGCCTCAGCGGCGAGAGGTGATGATCAGGGCGGACGAATCCGCCGGTGGGGCGGCGTGGCGGGCAGGACGGAGGGGGCGTTGCTCACGCTCCCTCCCCGCCCTCGCCGCCAGTCTGGGCGGCGCTCTGCCTGGACGTCTCGGCCCACCAGGCGAGGTACAGCTCGTCCATGTGGTGGAGCAGCGTCCGCAGGATGTCGGCGTCGACGGCGTTGCGGTCGGCGTAGGCCGTCACCACCGACCAGGGGATCCGGCAGGGCGTGGCGGGTCCAAGTCCGCCCGGCCGCCAATGCCGGTCGTCGGCAAGGTCGTGCCACGCGCGCCAGACCCATCGGCACCAGGGCTCGACCTCCACCGCCTCCCCGAGCCCGGCCCGGCGCGCCGCGACGATCGCCACGGCGTCCGGATCCTCATCCATCAGCTCGTCCAGCAGGTCGTCGGTCTCGGCCCGCCGGTCGAGCCAGTCCCGCAGCGCCGCGGTCAGTTTCCCCGGGCGGCCTCCAGCTCCTCGGCCTTGCCGTCCTGCGCCGTGGTGGCCGCGCCGAAGGCGAGGTCGAGCAGCCTGGCGCCGCGGGGCTCCAGGATCAGGTCGCAGAATTCGGCGAAGGGCAGTTCGCGGCCGCCGATGACGCAACCCTCCACGTCGACCAGGCTGTGGTCGATCAGGCAGCGGGCGTTGATCCGGCGCTTGTGCGACACCGGCAACCGGTTGGTGTCGCCGTTGAAGCCCTTGGCCGCCTGACGCTGCTGTCGGGCCTGGGCGTCGTAGTAGGCGTCCGGCAGGCCCTTCGTCCTGATGCGCAGGCTGCGGTCAGGGTCCGGGGTGATCCACACGCCGTCGCGCGCAACGCGCTCGTCCACCAGCAGGTCGCCGAGGTCGTCGGTCTGCGGGGCGGCGGCCGGCAGGCCGTGCGAAACATGTTCGAAGGTCATGAGCGTCTCTCGTGCTTGGTCGTTGGTCGGGATGCGCGGAAGCGGGCGGGCGCCGACCAAACGCCCGCCCCGGTTCGCGCGAACCGTCTGCCGCCCGGTGGGGCAGCCTCGTTCCCGTTGGTCGCCGGATGCCGGTTACTGGAAGAATTCGATCCGGTTCAGGATCAGCTGCGCGTTGGTCAGCGGATCGCGCGAGGCGGTCAGCTGCGCCGGCAGCGTGACGTCCTGGCTCTTGCCGCCGACGCCCGGATCGCCCTCACGGGCGGTGAGGCGCGGCGACTCCCAGATCATCGCCCGGCCGCATTTCTGCAGGCGGCAGTTGACGCCGATCTTCTCGCCGGATTCGATCCGCGACAGCAGGGCACGGGACCCGAAATAGGTGTCCAGCTCCACCTTCACGTCGCAGGCGCCGTCGCGGATCGCCACCGCCGCCGGGGCGGTTCCGTCGCCGTCGGACAGCGCGTCGCGGGTGCTCAGGTTGTTGGTGATCGTGAACTTGATGGCGCGGGCCCAGTCGGGATTGCCCAGCGCCGCTCCGCCGACGCCGATCCGGCCGCAGCTCGCGGAGAAGGCCATCGCCGGGTAGTCGACCATGTCCGGAGCATCGGCCGGCGCAACGTCGAGCGCGACGCCGGACGAGCCGCCCTTCATGCCCATGAAGGCCACTGTTCCGGTCGCCGGCTTCTTCGCTTCGCCGCCGAATTCCAGGCTGTTCACCCGCATGCCGGTCTGGGCGATGAAGCTCGGCGGGTTCTGCTCCATGAAGCCGCGCTCCAGCGTCACCGAACGCACCAGCGACCCGTTCTTGATGACGTCCCCGTGCCAGACGCGGATCGTCTTGTCGGCGCCGGCATCGACCGCCCAGCCGGCCGGCCGGTTGTCCAGGGCCAGCTCATGCGGCGCGATGCCGACGATGCGGGCCCAGGCGTTGCACGCCGCCGTGCCGTAACGGTAGGCGTCGGTCGTCCCGCCGATCTTGATCCACTGCCCGACCGACAGGCCCAGCGTGGTGAAGTCGAGAGCGGTGGACCCGAGCCCGGTCAGCGTCGTGGCGAGATCTCCGGAGGCTCCTTCGAACCCGACCACCTTCAGCCGCGCGGCGGCGCCCGGAGCGGCCTCGTCCAGCAGGCCGCCACCCGCGAAGGCCGGAGCGGTGGCGGAGCCGGCGGTCACCTTGCGCACCCCGTTGTTGGCGGCCTCGAAACCGGTGAAGCGCACCAGATGACCGGCCGCGAAGGCCGGGCCGTCGGTCACGGCGACGACCTGCGCATCGGCGCTCACCGAGTTCACCGCCGACGCCGGCAGGCCGTCGTTGTCACGGAACGGCGTGTTCAGCCAGTCGGCGCAGAAGGCGCTGGCGATCTCGGAGTCGAGGAGGCTGCCCGGCACCGGATAATGCCATTCGATGCCGATCTGACCGCCGTTGCTCTGGCCGACGCTCAGCGGATCGGCGTTCATGCGGTCGTCGCGCAGTTCCCCGGATTCCTCATAATCGGTCTTGTAGGTCAGGCCGATCGAGGTCACCCGCTGCTGGCGCAGGCGCGGGGTGACGGGGGTGGTGCCGGGCACCGCTTCGAGGACACCGGCGAGGCGCACCCGGTTCGAACTGGTCATGTTGAACGGCTCCTTTCGGCCATGAAAAAAGCCGCCCGAAGGCGGCTTGGCGACGGATGGGACCGGTCGTGGGACGGCCCCTCCGTTGGGATCGTGCCGTTCCGGTTCGCCCGATGGGGCAAAGGGAACGCCCAGGTCCTTGGGTTCTTCCGCCGGCAGGAACACGGGTTCCACGTCGGCGAGGAGACACACGATCAAAACAACGACGCCCGCCACGGCGGAGCCGGGCGGGCGCGGGTAACGCATTGTCTCCTACAGAGTGGATTATATTCCTCGCTTTGTAAAGCACTTTCTTGCCCCACCCGGCAGAGGCGTCGACGACATCGCCCGAACGCCATGTTCACCGCCAACGGCGCGGCCAGTTCCGGCGGTCGGGATCATCGATGCGTCGATGCTCGGGCGGGCGCTGGACGGGGCGCGTCGGCATCGCCAAACTCTAAGGCGGCGGGTCGAACGGACGAGCCGAGAAGGGGGAGAGGGGACGCCATGGCATTCGCCCACACTCTGGCCGGGACGCGGTACGGGTTTCCCGATCTGAAGACGCTGCTCGCCCGCGCCTCGCCGCCGCGCTCGGGCGACGCGCTGGCCGGGCTGATCGCCGCCAGCGCGGCGGAGCGGGTGGCCGCGCAGATGGCCCTGGCCGACCTGCCGCTGCGCCATTTCCTGACGGAGGCGATCGTTCCCTACGAGGCCGACGAGGTGACCCGGCTGATCGTCGACGGCCATGACGGCGCGGCCTTCGCCCCGGTCGCCCATCTGACCGTTGGCGGCTTCCGCGACTGGCTGCTCTCGGAAGGGGCCGACGCGGCGGCCCTGACGGCGCTCGCCCCCGGCCTGACGCCGGAGATGGTCGCGGCGGTGTCGAAGATCATGCGGCTGCAGGACCTGATCGCGGTTGCCGCCAAGACCCGCGTCGTCACGCGCTTCCGCAACACCATCGGTCTGCCGGGACGCCTCTCCACGCGTCTGCAGCCCAACCACCCGGTGGACGACCCGCGCGGCATCGCGGCCAGCGTCCTCGACGGGCTGATGTACGGCAGCGGCGACGCGGTGATCGGCATCAACCCGGCGACCGACAGCGTGGAGGCGATGACCACCCTCCTGGAGATGCTGGAGGAGCTTCGCCTGCGCACCGGCGCGCCGATCCAATCCTGCGTGCTGGCCCATGTGACCACGGCGCTACGGGCCATGGAGCGCGGGGCGCCGATCGATCTGGTCTTCCAGTCCATCGCCGGGACGGAGGCCGCCAACCGCGCCTTCGGCGTCTCGCTGGCCCTGCTGGACGAGGCGTGGGAGGCCGGACGGGCGCTGGACCGCGGCACGGTCGGCGACAACCTGATGTATTTCGAGACCGGCCAGGGCAGCGAGCTGTCGTCCGGCGCGCACGAGGGGGTGGACCAGCAGACGGTGGAGGCGCGCTGCTACGCCGTCGCCCGCCGCTACCGGCCGCTTCTGGTCAACACGGTGGTCGGCTTCATCGGGCCGGAATACCTCTACGACGGCAAGCAAATCACGCGGGCCGGGCTGGAGGACCATTTCTGCGCCAAGCTGCTTGGCCTGCCGATGGGCTGCGACGTCTGCTACACCAACCACGCGGAGGCCGACCAGGACGACATGGACGCCCTGCTGACCCTGCTCGGCGTGGCCGGCTGCACCTTCATCATGGGGGTGCCGGGGGCCGACGACATCATGCTGAACTACCAGAGCACCTCCTTCCACGACGCGCTCTATGTGCGTCAGGTGCTCGGCCGCCGCCCGGCACCTGAGTTCGAGGCGTGGCAGCAGGCCGCCGGCATCGCCGATTCCGCCGGGCGTCTGCGCTTCGACCCCGCCGCGTCCTCCCTTCTGCCCGCCTTGCCCCTGCCGGAGGAGCAGCCATGACGGAGTCCAAGCCGGCGCCCCTACCCTCCCCGGCCCAACCGGATCGCTGGGCGCATCTGCGCCGCCACACCGACGCGCGGATCGCGCTGGGCCACGCCGGGAGCGGCCTGCCCACCGCCGCCCACCTCGCCTTCCAGGCCGCCCACGCCCAGGCGCGCGACGCCGTGCACACGCCGCTCGACGCCGCGGCGCTGCTGACGGCGCTGGCGGAGCGCGGCTGGCCGGCGATCCCGGTGACCAGCGCCGCACCCGACCGCGCCGCCTACCTCAAGCGCCCGGACCTCGGGCGGCAATTGTCCGAGGAGTCGCAGCGCCGCCTGTCCGAGCCGCTGCGCGCCCCCGACGTGGTGCTGGTGGTCGGCGACGGGCTGAGCGGCACCGCCGTGCAGGCCAACGCCGTCGCGGTGCTGGCGGCCCTGATCCCGAAACTCCAGGCGGCCGGGCTGCGGGTCGGGCCGGTGGTGGTGGCCGAACAGGCGCGGGTGGCGCTGGGCGACCCGGTCGGCGCGCTGCTCCAGGCGCGGGCGAGCGTCGTCCTGATCGGCGAGCGGCCGGGGCTGAGCGCCGCCGATTCACTGGGCCTCTACCTGACCTGGGAACCGCGGCCGGGCCGGGTGGACAGCGAGCGGAACTGCATCTCCAACGTCCGAGTCGGCGGCCTCGCCCCCACCACCGCCGCCGCCCAGGCGGCCGCCCTGCTCACCGCGATGTTCGCCCAGCGGCGGTCGGGTATTCTGCTCGACAGCGCGGCACCCGCCACCTCGCCGGCCCTGCCAAGCGACGGCGTTCCGTAACCGATCCGCATCGGTGCGGCGACGGAATGTTCGCATTCGTCTTAATCCCATTGCGACATCCGGCGATGCCAAGCACAATCCCCCGGCAAAACAACCGGGGGCTCGGGGTGGCTGCGATGGGAAAGACACGTGTGCTGGTGCTCGGCGGCGGGCTTGGGGGCGTGTCCGCCGCGCTGACTCTCACGGCGACCGAGGCGTTGCGCGAAAAGTTCGACGTGACGCTGGTCAGCCACGGCTGGCGGCTGGGCGGCAAGGGGGCCAGCGGCCGCAACGCCAAGCAGGGCCAGCGCATCGAGGAGCACGGGCTGCACATCTTCCTGGGCTTCTACGACAACGCCTTCCGGATGGTGCGCGGCGCCTACGCGGAGTGGGACGAGCCCGCCGACTACGCCTTCCAGACCTGGCAGGACGCCTTCCGCCCGCTGTATCAGGTGACGCTGATGCAGGACATCCCGCGCTTCGGCAAGACCCGCTGGCACTCCTGGAACCTGAACTTTCCCGAACGTTCCGGCACGCCCGGCGATCCGCGCTCGCTCGGCCCGAACGGCTTCGCGGCCTTCCTGATCGGCGCGCTGCAAAATCTGGTCGCCAAGCACGACCATCTGCCCGGCCACCTCACCGCGAAGCTCGGGCTGGACGCTCTTGAGAGGGCGCGCGCCCACATCGAGGAAGCGGGCGACGGCGCCCTCGACCACGGGCTGGTCGTCGATCTGCTCAAGCTTGTCCAGAAGGGTTTCCAGACGGTTTTGGAACCGCTGCTGAAGCTGTCGGATGAAGGCTGGGAGTTCGCCTGCTTCGCCGATTTCGGCCTCGCCTTCGCCATCGGCTGCTTCGCCGACGTGCTGCCCTACGGCAAGGACGGCTTCGACCGCATCAACGGCGAGGACTTCCGCGAATGGCTGCAGAAGAACGGCATCTCCGACACCTTCGCGTGGTCGGCGCCGGTGCGCCTGCTCTACGACATGTGCTTCTCCTACAAGAACGGCGAAGCGACCGACGGGCCGGAGAACGCGCGCTTCGCCGCCGGCGCCGCGGCAGAGATCCTTCTGCTGATGGGCTTCGCCTACAAGGGCGCGCCGCTGTGGAAGATGAACGCCGGCATGGGCGACGCCGTCTTCACGCCCGCCTGGTTCGTGCTGAAGCAGCGCGGGGTGGACATCAAGCTGTTCCACCGCCTGACCAAGCTGGAAACCTCGGAAAACGGCGCCTGGGTGGAGCGGGTGCGCCTGAACCGGCAGGTCGATCTCGTCAACGGCGCCTATGACCCGTTCGTCAAGGTCGGCTACGGCGACGACGGGAAATGGCTCTATTGCTGGCCGTCCGAACCGGACTGGAGCCAGATCGTTGACGGCGACAAGATCCGCGACGCCGGCATCAATCTGGAATCGGTGTTCTGCCACTGCACCGCCGGGGAGTCGGTGCTGGAGGTCGGCAAGGATTTCGACCTCGTCGTGCTGGCCATGCCGCCCGCCGCGCTGGCCGACCCGGCGGCCGGGTTGATGGACGCCAATCTGCGCTTCAAGCAGATGGTCGAGGTCACCCCGGCGGTGCCGACCCAGGCGGTCCAGCTCTGGATGACGCCAAGCATCGAGGAGATGGGCTGGAAGGCCGGCCCGACCGCCATGACCAGCTATGTCGAGGAACTCGACAGCTGGGGCGAGATGAGCCATCTCATCCCCGCCGAATCCTGGCCGCCCGGCACCGTCAAGGCCGTGGAGTATTTCTGCGGCACCGCCCGCTGGCCGGCCGGCGCCCCGCCCTACGCCTGCGGCCTACCGCAGCGGATGGCCGCGGACGTCCGCCGGGATGCCACGGAGTGGCTGAACTCCAACATCGGGGTGCTGTGGCCCAACACGGTCAAGGACGGTGTGTTCGACCAGAGCCAAGTCTATTCCTCCTACTACCGCTACAACCTCGACCCGTCGGAACTCTACGTGCAGTGCTTCCCGGCGACGGTGGAGACCCGGCTTAAGCCGGGCGACAGCGGCTTCGTCAACGCCTTCCTGGCGGGTGACTGGACGCGGACCTGGTTCAGCGCGGGCAGCGCCGAGATCGCCGTCCTGTCCGGAAAGCAGGCCGCCGAGGCCATTGCCCGTCAGACCATCGACCTCACCCCGTCCGATTGAGAACCCTGATTCAATGCGCGTAATCGCAGCGTTTGCCGCGGCGGCCACTCTGGCCGCCGCGTTTCCGTCCCATGCCACCGACGTCTACACCTTCGAAGGGTTCGGGGCCGTATCCATGGGCATGGGCGGCACCGGGGCGGCGTCCGACATCGGCGGCGCCGCCATGATCTTCAACCCGGCGACCCTGACCCAGCGCACCTCCTCCTACCTGGAGGGCGGGCTGGTGGTCGCCGCCCCGACCGGCCTGCGCGCCACGCAGACGCGGACCGGCGAGGTGGCGCATGGCAAGGACACCTTCCCCTTCCAGGGCTACTACATCCCCCAGGGCGGATTCGTCTGGCGGCATGAGGCTCTGGCCCTCGGGCTGGGCGCCTACGCCCAGGGCGGATTCGGCACCGATTACGGCGAGGGCAGCTTCATGGCCCGCCTGCCGTCCGGCGTCGACAGCGGGCTGCGCACCAGCAGCGAGGCGATGTTCATGCGCGTCCCGCTGGCCGCCGCCTGGGACGTGACGCCGAAGGTCACGGTGGCGGGCGCCATCGACTATGTGCGGGCGGGGCTCGGCTTCCGCGTTCTTCAAGGGGCCGATCAGCTCGGCGCGCTGGCCGCCACCGGGCGGCTGACCGGACAGGGGCCGATGCTGGGCGCGGCCAGCACCATGGTCGGGATGGGTGGCGGCGTCTATTTCGACATCTTCGACCCGTCGATCGCCCGCGCCGGCGTGGGGGGCGACGGGGTGAGCGGCCGGCTCGGCCTGACCTGGAAACCGCAGGCCGACACCACCATTGGCAGCTTCTATCAATTCCGCACGGCGCTCAACAACCTGACCGGCGACGGCTCGGTGATCGTGCTGGCGCCCGACGGCTCACGGCTGACCCAGCCCGCGAAATACACGCTGGGGAGTTTCCAGCTCCCCGCCGAGTTCGGCATCGGCGTCAGCCACCGGCTGCGGCCCGACCTGACCCTGGCCTTCGACTACCGGCGCGCCTTCTGGGCACAGGCGCTGCGCCAGTACAACATCCGCGTCGACGTGCCAGGCCTGGGCACGGTGTGGGAGACGCTGCCGCAGCGCTACCGCGACATCAACATCTTCGCCATCGGCGGCGCCTATCGGGTGACCGACGCGCTGACCCTGCGCGCCGGCTTCCGCTGGGCCGACAAGTCGGCCCCGGCGCAGGACATCGTCTCGGTTATCCCGGTGGTCATCACCAAGCACGCCAGCTTCGGCGTCGGCTACGCCTTCTCCGAGACGTTGCGGCTGGACGGCGCCTTTTCCCACGGCTTCCAGGAGTGCGTGAGCAACGGCACGCCGCCCAACGGCTCAGCGGTCAATCCGGGGAAATTCTGCAACGGCACCGACATCGTGGCGCTGAGCCTCAGCGCCTCGTTCTGAAGGCCTCTCATATCTGAAGAACGGGCGCCGGCCCTTTCCCAGGGCCGGCGCCCGTTTCCTCACTCCGCCTGCCAGACCACCCGGCCGGGGTTGGCACGGAAGTCCATGTGGATTTGCATGGCGAAATCCACATGGACGGTGGCGCTGCCATCCGGCCCGGCCGCGAAGCCGAAGTCCGAGATGACCTGATGGCTGGCGTAGTCGGCCACCCGCAGCGTCCAATCGCCCCGCATCGGCCAGGCGCCGCGGAAGCGGTCGACGTGCATCGGGCAGTCGATCAGCGCCTGATAACAGGCCAGCTCGCTGTCCGGGGCGCCGCGGAACTGCTTCAGATTGATGACCGGCACCGTGCCGGCCAGCAGCGATTCCACCGCATTGACGGCGACCTCCACCCCCTCGACCAGCCCGCCGGGGCGCAGCAGGGTTTTCAGCGCGTCGCCGAGGTCGGCGGCGAGATCCTCAAGGCTCTGCCACGCCGATCCGGGGGTCCACGGCCCGCCCTCCACCGTCAACAGGGGGGCGAACACCCCCTCGCAGTCGGAGGACAGGGTGCGGAACAGCGTCGTCTCGCAGACGAAGCGCGGCGCCTCGGCCCCCTCCTGCGGCAGCGTGACACGGCCCAGCGACTTGGCGAAGCCCCAGCCCTCGCGCCCGCAGACCAGTGGAATTGTCGCGTCCGGGAAGACGTAGGGCATCCACAACACCAGCCGCGGCCACTGGCCGGGCCGATGCTCGATCAGCGGCAGCCACAGCGAGGCTTCCCGGTAGGGAATCCAGCCGAACGGCTCAGTCGGGCTGGTGCAGCGCCCGACCGACAGGAAGGTGCACAGCGCCACCGGACCGGCCACCGTGTAGCGCACCGCCCCGGCGGGGGCCGCGTTCAGCAGCTTATCCACCAGCGCCTGCGTGTTCACCGGGTTGCTGCGCACGACGAAGGCGGTGGCGAGGCTGTCGGTGAATACGCCGGGTGCCGCGATCGACACCTCGCCGTGCCCGGCGAAGGAGACGTAGCGGGGGGCGGTCACGACGGCGCCCCGTTCAGGAAGTTCTCACCGGAGATGAACAGCGGCGTTCCGGAGATCGCCCGCGCCGCCTGCATGCCGGACATTACCGTCGCTTCGATGCAGGAGGTGTTGAAGCCGGTGCGGACCCAGCAGCCGGCCAGGAACAGGTTGTAGAACCCGCTGTCGTCGGTGCGCAGCCGGAACTTGGTGGAGCCGGCGGCGCTGCCCGGCAGCGTTTCGGTGGGATCGACGTTGGCGCGGATGATCTGGTGGGACAGCCGCTCCCGCCCGGTGCCGTTCCACGGATCGTAAAGGACGTTCCAGTTGAAGCCGACACCGCCCTGGCCGGAGACCGTCGCCTTCGGCCAGAAATTGCCCATGTAGGCGTCCAGCCACTCCGCCGCGCTGTTCGTGACGTTGTCCAGCGCCTCCTTCGGCACCGCGAGGTCGGTGGTCGGACGGGCGACCAGGCCGGTCTGCCAGACGCCGCAGATGTAATGCACCGACTTCGGCGCGCCGGTCTCGCCGGGGCGGAACTCGTAGGGCAGCGTCTGCCCCATCTCCGCCCAGATCGACCAGGGCTCCGGCCCGGCGACGGCAGCCGGCTGCCCCGGCTCCCAGCCCAGCCCCTGGAGATCGGGACCGCACCACAGCTGCATGGACAGCGTCGGGATGATGCCGATGTTGCTGGTCATCGCGTTGAAGGCCGGCGAGGCCGCCTGCAGCTCCGCCGCCAGGGTCGGCTGGTCGTTCATCGCCTTGAAGCCGCCCATGGAGATGCCGAGGACGGCGACGTCGAAGTCTCGGCCGCGCTGCAGCGTCTCGGTCCCGACCGGTTCCCACGCGCACCAGTGCGATTCCAGCGAGGAGTTGTTGGTGGCGAGCGCTGCCTGGACCTTGTCGGCGTCCTTGATCTGGTCCCACAGCGGCTCCAGCGGCCAGGCCAGCAGGAACTTCTTGTCCTCCAGCGGCACGGTGATCAGCGGCTGGTAGTCGTCCCCGCCGTCGGCCAGATCGACCTGCCGGGCGAGGCGCACGGATTCGACCAGCGCGCGGTCGTCGGACAGGCCGATGTCCTCGACGCGGCGGAAGAACTTCACCTTCACGCCGTTCTGCAGCAGGGTCTGGTAGATGGGCGCGATGATAACCTCGCCCATGCCCGCTTCCATGTTCCACATCACTGATTCGCGGCAGGTGGCGAACATGCGCACGCAGGACTGCGCCGCGACGCCGGCGCCCCAGTTGGGCTGCCGGTAGTCGCCGTCCTTGTACTGCATGAAGGTGTCGTAGCAGGTGCGCAGCGAGCAGCTCTGCTTCAGCGCCTCGGCGTCGCCGCCGTGACGGATCAGCCAGTCGGTGAATTCCAGCTCGTCCAGCGAATCGGCGGTGCGCTTCTCGATCCCGAAATCGGCGATGATGCCGACGGTGAAGGGAAGCACGAAGGCCAGCAGGTCGCGGGCCACATGGTTGCTGGGCAGGGTGGCCGCCGCGGCTTCGATCAGCCGCAACAGCGTCATCAGGTCGTGGAAATGCTCCACCGGCGGAGCCGCCGACGGGTTGGACTGCGGCCCGTCCGCCAGCGCCCGGATCAACCGGTGGGCGGCCACCGCGGCGTCCTTGGCGGTGGTCACGGCGGCGCCCTTCACCAGCGCCTCGGCCTGCGCCAGATGGCGGACCTCGCGGTCCTTCCAGCCGCGGATCGCGTCGGCGAAGCGGGTGGCGAGCGGCGCCGGAAGAACCTGCCGGTCGGGCGGCAGGATGGGGATCGGCGCGACGGTGCGGCCGTCGATGTGGACCAGCTTGCCGTCGACGATCAGGCCGCTCAGCTCGTCCCAGTTCTCGAACACGTCGCGCACCACGCCGACCAGCGACGCGATGGCCTGCGGCAGGGTCGGCATGACGTTGGCCGAGCCCGGCTCACCGCCCAGCACCGGCCAGGTCAGCGGCCAATAGGCCGGCTTGCCGCCGTCCAGCACCATGCCGATGGGGGTGAAGCGCTGCGGCTTCAACACATCGCGCCAGGACTGGAAGGTGTTGTCCGGCGAGCGCTTCCAGACGTCGAAGACGTCCTGGATCATCTTGAAGGCGTTGTTGTAGAAGCCGAACCAGACATGCAGGCCGTGCTCCTGGATGCGGTTCCACTGGTCGCGCCCGGTGGCGCCCTTACCGCCCAGCCGCCAGCCCATCTGGTAGATGGTGACGTCGTAGCGCGCCCGCTTCTCGTCCGTGTCGGACAGGAAATGCGCCGTGGTGAGGGCGCCGACGCCACCACCCAGAATTGCAACTCTCGTCTTCGCCATGCTCTCCCCCCGGCAGATCCGGCATCCCCGCGACGGCGCCACGGAATTTCGCGGCACTCGTCGGAAATTGCGGGGGAGATTAGCATAAATTGTCTTACCGCAATTGAACTATTACGCCGTTTCGCCGATGCTACGGGTCTATGACCCGTGCGATCGCCAAGCAAAAATCGTACAAAACCCCGGCCGGCACGCCCTGCGCTTGCTCCACCGTGGCGCGACCTTCTATAACGGATACCGCAACCACGCGACATAAGGATGCTGCGTCGTGATCGGGGCCATCCCCACCGCAACCTTGCCCGCGTTACCGGGCTTCCGCGTTGTCGAGACGCTGCATGTGGGGTCGCGCTCCACCGTGCTGCGCGCCGTCCGGCGCGACGACGGCCTGCCCGTCGTCTGCAAGCTGCTGTCCGGGATAGACATCGGCGGCGAGG
This sequence comes from Azospirillum brasilense, assembly GCF_022023855.1. Lineage (NCBI taxonomy): Bacteria > Pseudomonadati > Pseudomonadota > Alphaproteobacteria > Rhodospirillales > Azospirillaceae > Azospirillum > Azospirillum brasilense. The sequence continues at coordinate 71,522 of NZ_CP059451.1, read as the reverse complement.
ACAAGGCGGCGTTCCTGCGTGAATTCGCCATCACCCGCCGGTTGCGCCACGCCGGGATCGTGGAGGCGCTGGACTGCATCCCCCACGGCAACGGGCTGTTGATGGTGTTCCGCGACATCGGCGGCGCCGCGCTGGACAGCCTTCCGGACGTGCGGACGGAGGACGTCGCGGTCTTCCTGCGGATGGCGCTCCAGGCCGTCGACGCGCTGGCCGCCGTGCACGACGCCGGGGTCGTCCACAAGGACATCAGCCCCGGCAACCTGATCTGGAACCCGGCGACCGGCCAGTTCAACCTGATCGACTTCGGCATCGCGTCGGAATTATCGCGGGAAGAGGCGGGCGACCCGGACGTCGGCACCATGGAGGGCACGCTCGCCTACATGGCGCCGGAGCAGACCGGGCGGATGAACCGGTCGGTGGACTACCGCGCCGACTTCTACGCGCTGGGCGCCACCTTCCATGACTTCCTGACCGGCCAGCCCCCCTTCCCGTCGGGCGACCCGCTGGAGCTGGTGCATTGCCACATCGCGCGGACGCCCGTGCCCGTGCACAAGCTCAACCCGCTGGTGCCCGAGCCGCTGGCCGCCATTGTGGCCCGGCTGATGGCGAAGAACCCGGAGGAGCGCTACCAGAGCGCCTTCGGCCTGCGCGCCGACCTCGAACACTGCCTGACCGAATGGCGCAGCCACGGCCGCATCGAGCCCTTCGCGCTGGCCAGCCGGGACGTCCGTCCGGTGCTGCGCATCCCGCAGAAGCTCTATGGCCGCACCGCCCAGTTCCGCGTCCTTCTCGACGCCTTCGGGCGCGCCGCCGCGGGTGGGTTCGAAGCGCTGCTGATCTCCGGCTATTCGGGCGTGGGCAAATCGGCGTTGGTCCGGGAACTGCACAAGCCGGTGATCGCCCGCCACGGCTTCTTCATCACCGGCAAGTTCGAGCCGCTGAAGCGCGACATCCCCTACGCGCCGGTGATCGAGGCCTTCAAAACCCTGGTGCGGCAGACCTTCGCCGCCGGACCGGAGTCGCTGGCGCGCTGGCGCGCGCGCCTTCTCGCCGCGCTCGGTCCCAACGGACGGGTCATCACCGACGTCATTCCCCACGTCGAGCGGCTGATCGGCCCCCAGCCGCCCCTGCCGGAGCTGGGTCCGGTGGAGGCGCACGAGCGCTTCATCTACGTCTTCCGCAATTTTGTCCGCGTCTTCGCCGGGGTGGGGCACCCGCTGGTGCTGTTCCTGGACGACCTGCAATGGGCCGACCTCGCCACGCTGAAGCTCTTGGAGGGGCTGGCGGGCGATCCCGACCTCGGCCACTTCCTGCTGGTCGGCACCTGCCGCGACACCGAGGTCGATGCGACCCACCCGCTGCGCCACACGATCCAGACCTTCGGCGAGCGCGGCGTTCCCGTTCGGGACGTCTCTCTCGGCGGGCTCGACGCCGACGCGGTGGTGGCCCTGCTGTCCGACACGCTGCACGCGGCCCCCGACGACGTGCGCCCTCTGGCCGAACGGCTGATCGCCAACACGCTGGGCAATCCCTTCTTCCTCGGGCAATTCCTGGAGTCGCTGGAACAGAGCGGGCTGATCGCCTATGACAGCCTCGGCGGGGTGTGGAACTGGAACCTGGAGGCCATCGAGTCCCAGCGGATGGAACGGATGGTCGACGACGTCGTCACCTTCGTGGTCCGCCGCATCCGCGAGCTGCCCGCCGAGACGCTGACCGTCCTCCAGACCGCTGCCTGCATCGGCAGCGCCTTCGATCTCGCCATCTTGGCCGACGCGAGCCGGCGCACCTACGCCGCGACGGCGGCGGCGCTGTGGCCGGCCCTGCGCAGCGGGCTGGTGGTCCCGGTGGGCGACGCCTACCGCTACGCCGACATGGACAGCGTGTCGCCGCGCGCCACCTACCGTTTCGTCCACGACCGGGTGCAGCAGGCGGCCTACAGCATGCTGCCGGACGCCGACGCCCTGGCGTGCCATCTCGCCGTCGGCCTCGTGCTGGAACGCAGCCAGGGCTTGGCGGGCGATCGGACGACCGATCGGCTGTTTGCGATCACCAACCAGCTGAACCGCGCCCTGCCCCTGCTGTCGCCGGAGCAGAGGGAGCGGCTGGCCCGTTACAACCTTATGGCCGGACAGGCGGCGCGCGCCTCGGCGGCGCTGGGGCCGGCCTTCGACTATCTCATCACCGGGGTCGGGCTGCTCCCCGTGGATGGATGGTCGCGCCTGTACGACCTGGCGCTCAGCCTGCACGCCGAAGCGGCGGAGATCGCGGCGGTGAACGGCGACGTCTCCGCGGCGACCCCGCTGGCCGAGGCCATCGAGGCCAACGCCCGCACCGTCCTCGACCGTGCCCTGGCCTACGAGACGCAGATCCAGATGCATGTGTCGCGGCAGAACCTGCCGGCGGCGCTCGGCGCCTGCCGCACCGCCCTGGGCCAACTCGGCAGCCCGATCCCCGAGCGGGCGGACACCCGGCATGTGCTCAAGGAACTCGCCACGACCAAGCTGGCGCTGCGCGGCAAGGGAGAGGAGGATCTCGTCAACCGCCCGCCCCTCACCGACCCGCGTCTGCTGACGATCGGACGCATCGTGTCGCGCGTGCTGGCCAGCGCCTATCTGTACGACACCAACCTCTACACGGTGCTTTTGCTGCGCATGGTCCGGCTGTCGGCGACCGAGGGCATCCTGCCGGCTTCCGGCATCACCTACGCCACCTACGGGCTGCTGCACTGCGCGATGCTCGGCGACGTTCCGGCGGGCGCCATGTACGGGCGGGTGGCGCTGCGCGTGCTCGACCGGCTGAACGCCAACCAGGGCCGCGCCCAGACGCTGTTCGTCGTCCATCTGTTCATCGAGGTGTGGCACCAGCCGGTGGCCAAATCATTGGCCGGACTTCTCGACGCCCACCGGATCGGCCTGGAGACCGGCGACATCGAGTACGCCGCCTATTGCCTGAACAACGCGGTCGCGCAAGGGCTGTTTCTCGGCCATCCCCTGCGGCAGCTCCAGCAGACCGCGGCAGGCCACGCCGCCGCCATCGCGCGCTTGAACCAGCAGACCGCGGCCGGTGTCCTGCGGCCCCACCAGCAGCTCATCGCCAACCTGCTGGGCGAGTCCGAAGACCCCACCGCCTTCGCCGGCCCCCACGTCGCGGAGGCGAGCGACGTCCCGGCCCTGGCCGCCAGCGGCAACCGCCTTGCCCTGGACACGATGCACAGCCATCTGGCCTATCTGAACCTGCTGTTCGGCCGGATCGACGAGGCGCGCCGCTGCATGGCGAAGCGCCGTCCCTTCGCCGATGCCTCCATGGGCATGGTGATGAACCTGCGCATGCGGGTGGTCGCCGCCCTGATCGACTTCGCCGCCTGGGAGCGCCTCCGTCCCGCCGAACGGCTGCGGGCGCGGGCCGCGGCTCTCGGGCTGGAGCGCCGGCTCCGCGGCGCGGTCCGCCACGCGCCGACCAACTTCCGCCACCTGCTGGCGCTCGTGGTGGCCGAACGGCTGCGCGCCACGGGGCGGCTGGACAAGGCGCACCGTTACTACCAGACCGCCGCCGAGAGCGCCCGCGAGCAGGGCTTCACCCACGACGAGGCTTTCGCCTGCGAACGCGCCGGCGAGGCCGCGTTGGAGCGTGGCGACCGCTTCACGGCGAAGGCGATGCTGTTCCAGGCCCGCCACGCCTACCGGCGCTGGGACGCGCTGGCGAAGGTCAGGGCGCTGGACGCCCGGCTGGCCGAGCTGTTCGGCGAGACGGCGGTGGACCAAAGCCCGGCCGACGATGGTTTCCCGCCGCAACGCCCGGTCACCGCCTCGTCGCGGCGCCGCTCCTCCTCCGGGTCCAGCTCGCACATGGTGGATGTGGAGACGGTGATCCGCACCTCGCGGGCGCTGGCGCAGGACATCCGCCTGGGCGACCTGCTGTGGACGCTGATGAAGCTGGTCATCACCAACGCCGGCGCGACGCGGGGCTGCCTGCTCCTGCCGACCGACGGCGCGTGGCGGATCGAGGCCGACGCCACGAGCGAGGGCGACGCCGCGGAGGTGTTGCAATCCCACCCCCTCGACGACGCGGCGCCGGTCCTGGTGCGCGGCATCGTCGACGCGGTCATCCAGACCGGCGAGCCGGTCGTTCTGGCCGACGCCGTGAACGACGGCGATTTCCAGTACGACCCCTACACGCGGATGGCGCAGCCGCGCTCCGTGCTGTGCCTGCCCTTGCGCAACCGCAACCAGATGGTCGGTATCCTCTATCTGGAGAACAACCTCGCCGCCGACATCTTCAGCCCGGAACGGCTGGAGCTGCTCGACCTCCTGTCCGTGCAGATCGCCATCTCCATCGAGAACGCCCGCCTCTACGACGGGCTGGAGCGGCTGAACCGCACGCTGGAAGCCCAGGTCGCCGAGCGGACCCGCGAGGTTGCCGAGCAGTCGCAGCTGCTGCGCGCCACCCTGGCCAGCATGTACGACGGCTTGGCGGCCTTCGACGCCGAGGAACGGCTGCGCGTCTGGAACGAGCGCGCCATGGCCCTCTTCCAGCTGCCGGACACGCTGCGCCGGGTCGGCCTTCCGTACCGCGAGCTGAGCGCCGCGGTGAACGCCTCCGGCCAGCTTCTGACGGCGCTGGTGCCCTCGCCCCGGATGAGCAGCCCCAGCGAGATCGAGTTCGCCGACGGCCGGGTCATCCAGGTCCGCAGCAATCCCATGCCGGACGGCGGCATGGTCCAGGTCTACGTCGACGTGACGGTGGACCGCAGCCGCGAAAGCGAGCTGCGCGACGCCCACGAGCAGCTTCACGCCGCCCACGCCCAGCTCAAGGCCGCCCAGCAGCAGCTCGTCCAGGCGGAGAAGATGGCCTCTCTCGGGCAGCTCGTCGCCGGGGTGGCGCATGAGATCAACACGCCCATCGGCATCGTGATGACCAGCGCCTCCTATCTCGGCGAGAAGATCAGCGCGCTCGAAACGCTGTCCGACACCGGCAAGATGCGCCGGGCCGACTTCCAGGACTTCATGCAGGCCGCGCGCGACGCCGCCACGCTGATGATCAGCAACGCCACCCGCGCCGCCGATCTGGTGCAGAGCTTCAAGCAGGTCGCCTCGGACCAGACGCGCAGCGACCGCCGCCGCTTCGACCTGGGCGGCTATCTGGAGGAGGTTCTGGTCAGCCTGCGCCCGACCTGGCACCGCCCGGGCCACGAGGTGAATCTGGAGTGCCCCAAGGGCATCGAGCTGGACAGCTATCCCGGCGTGATCGCTCAGATCGTGACGAATCTCATCACCAACTCGGTCAATCACGCCTACCGGGAGGGCGAGAAGGGCCGGATTGCCATCACGGCGCAGACGCTGGAGAACGACGGGGTGCGGCTGGTCTATCAGGACGACGGCTGCGGCATCCCCGCGGAGAACCACGGCAAGGTGTTCGAGCCCTTCTTCACGACGCGGCGGGGCACCGGCTCGACCGGGCTCGGCCTGCACATCGTCTTCAACCTGATCACCGGCCAGCTCGGCGGCACCATCCACCTGGACAGCCGGCCCGGCGAGGGAACGCGATTCACCGTCGAGTTCCCCTGCCGTGCCCCCGGGAAAACGCCGCAGGGCTGAGACGGCGGACGGTTACTCCGTCTCGGGATGGCGCTTCTCGAATTCCCAGACGCGCTCAAAGCCCATCAGGCGGGTGAAGTCGGGGAAGGGATAAAGCTCTCCCCGATACTCGGCGCTCGACCCCTTGGCGAGGATTTCGCCGTAGGCGCTGCGCAGCGCCGCGGCCATCGCCAGGAAGCCGGTGGCCGGGAAGATGGCGATGCGGTACCCCAACGCCTCCAACTGTGCCCCGGTCATCACCGGCGTGCGCCCGCCCTCCACCATGTTGGCGATCAGCGGCTTGCCGATGGTCCGGCAGATCCGCTCCATCTCCGCCTCGCTCTCCGGGCTTTCCACGAAGATGATGTCGGCACCGGCCTCGGCGTAGGCGTCGGCGCGGCGCAGCGCCTCGTCGAGGCCGAGCGTCGTGCGGGCGTCGGTGCGGGCGATGATCAGGAAGTCGCTCGACGAGCGCGCCTCGCAGGCGACGCGGATCTTGCGCACCATGTCGGCCATGGGAATGACCCGGCGGCCCGGCGTGTGGCCGCACTTCTTCGGGAACTCCTGGTCTTCGAGCTGGATGGCGGCGGCCCCGGCCTCCTCGTAGCCGCGGATGGTGAAATCGACGTTCAGCAGGCCGCCGTAGCCGGTGTCGCCGTCGGCGATCAGCGGCGTCGCGGTGCCGCGCGCGATCGCCCGCACCCGGCCGACCATGTCGGTGAAGGTGGCGAGCCCGGCGTCCGGCAGGCCGAGATGGCTGGCGACGGTGCCGTAGCCGGTCATGTACAGCGCGTCGAACCCCATGCCGTCCGCCAGCTTGGCCGAGATCATGTCGAACACGCCGGGGGCCGAGATCAGGCCCGGCTGCGACAGGCGCTGCTTGAGAGAAATGGTCATGTCGTTGGAATCTCCGGAAGTCTTCAGGCGGTCCGCCGGTGCATGCGCCGGTCGATGTGCAGCAGGCCGGCGCTGATGAGCACGGCGGTGGTGGCGAGGATCAGCACCACGGCCATCATGGTGCGCACGTCGTGCCCGCCGATGGCGTTCATGACGAGGTAGCCGAGGCCGCGCTGCGAGGCGAACATCTCGCCGATCAGCACGCCCAGCAGGGTCAGCGAGAAGCCCACCCGGAGACCGGACACCAGCTCCGGCAAGGCGGCGGGAAGGATGATGGTGGAGACGAGCTGCGGCGGCGACAGGCGCATCACCCGCGCGCTGCGCAGCATCACCGGCGGGATGGTGCGGACCGCGTTCATCGTGAAGATGATCACCGGGATGATGCCGTGGATCGTCCCGAAGGCCACCTTGGCCGACAGGCCCAGCCCGAAGGCGAGCAGGATCACCGGATAGAGCGTGATCTTGGGCAGCGAGTAGAGCGACACCAGGATCGGCTCCGCCACCTCCCCGGCCAGCCGGTTGATGCCGAGCGCGATGCCGATGGTCAGCCCGCCGAACACCGCCAGCAGCAGCGAATAGAGCAGCGCCACGCCGGTCTCCGCGACGTGCGGCCAGAAGGTGGCGGAGCCCAGCAGTTCCACCGCGCGGGCCAGCGTGTCGGCGGGCGAGGTCAGGGCGACGCTGCCGACGATCCAGTGCAGGACCTGCCACAGGGCCACCAGCGCGACGATGACGAGGAGCGTATCGGTCTTTCCGTGCATGGCCGTCAGCGCCTCCGCCGCTGCATGATCCGGCGCTCCCAGGTGAAGAGCACCGCGTTGAGCACCGTCACCAGGACGATGATGAACAGCATCAGCGCGTACATCCGCGCGTTGTCGAAGTTGTTGAAGGCATAGGCGATGCTGTAGCCGATGCCCGAGGAGGACATGATGAACTCCGCCGCAATGACGCCGATGAAGCAGTAGGCGATGGCGAGCTTCGCCCCGGTGAACAGGAAGGGTGCCGCGCTGGGCAGCTTGACCATCAGCGCCGTGCGCACCGGGTCCATGCCGTGGACGCGCGCCGTCTTCAGCAGGACGCGGGGAATGCGGTCCAGCCCGTTCAGCGTGTTGATCAGCATCGCCACCACGCCGAACAGCGTGCCGATCACCACGATGGGCGCCGCCCCCAGCCCGAAGATGACGATCAGCACCGGGTAGAAGACGAAGAAGGGCACCGCGTAGTAGGTCGCCAGGAAGGGGTCGAGCGCCCGGCGCACCCGCGGCATCGCGTGGATCGCCACGCCGCCGACGAAGCCGAGCAGGATCGAGGCGATCACCGCCATCGCGACGTTGCCCAGCGTCTCGCCGATGTCGGCGCTGGCCGAACCCGAGGCGAGAAGGCGGTAGAGATCGCCGGCCATGACGCTGGGCGCGGGCAGGACCGTCTTGGCGATGACGCCGGCCCGGCACAGCACCTCCAGCAGCAGGACAGCGCCGGTCACCACGATCAGCCGGAGCCAGCCCGCCCAGCTCACGACCCACCCCCGGCGAGGCCCGCCGCCTTCAGGCTCTCCTCGCGCAGCAAGCGCCACAGACGGGCGGTGATCTGGCCGAAACCGTCCTCGCTGGCGATGCGGGAATCGCGCTCGCGCGACCAGCCCGTCTCGATCTCCTCGATGATCCGTCCGGGCCGTGACGACATGACGCCGATGCGGTCCGACAGCATGGCCGCCTCGTCCAGCGCGTGGGTGATCAGCATCACCGTGGCACCGGTTTCGCGCCACAGCTTCAGCAGTTCGTCGCCCATGATCAGGCGGGTCTGGGCATCGAGCGCGCCGAACGGTTCGTCCAGCAGGATCAGGCGTGGACGCATCACCAGTGTGCGGGCGATGCAAACGCGCTGGCGCATGCCGCCGGACAGCTGCACCGGATAGGCCTTGGCGAAGTCCTTCAGCCCCACGAAGCCGACGGCGTAGGTGACCCGCCGTTCGATCTCCGCCGGATCGACGCCCGCCCGACGCAGGCCGAAGGCGATGTTGTCCCACACGGTCAGCCAGGGGAAGGTGGCGTCCTCCTGGAACACCACCCCGACGCCGTCCGGGACCTTGCCGGCCACCGGCTTGCCTTCGAAGCTCACCGACCCCTCGGTCGGCACGGACAGGCCGGACAGCACATCGAGCAGCGTGGACTTGCCGCAACCCGACGGCCCGACGACGGAGAAGAACTCCCCCTGCCGCAAGGTCAGGTCGACGGGGCCCAGCGCGTGCACCCCGCCGTGGCCGGGGACGCCGTAGATGCGGCTGACCCCCTTCAGTTCGGCGTGGACGGCGGGGGCGGGGAAAGCCCCCGCCTCCTCGTGCAGGTCGCGCTTGGCGGCGACGTTGGCTTTCATCGGGGGCTTCCTCCCGGTCATCGTGATGCGTCAGACTGATTATTTCAGGAACGAGGCGTCGGCGTGCTTCGACCAGTCGACCTCGCCCTTGACCTCGCCGATGATCTGCAGCCCCTTGATCAGGTTGTTCATCCCGTCATACTCGAAGTCGCCTGCGCTCCAATATTTGATGCTCGCCAGATTCTTGAGCGCCTGCAGCGCGATCGCCTCGTCGATGTCGTAGTATTTGGTCATGATCTTGGCTGTCTCTTCGGGGTTGGCGTAGACGAAGTCCACCCCCTTGCGCCGCGCCTCGATCAGCTTCTTCAGCTTGTCGCCGTTCTTCGCGGCGAACTCCGACGTGGTGACGCCCACGGTCTGCACCATGGTCGGCAACTCGGTCTCGACCGCGAAGACCATGCGGTACTTGTTCTGCACGCGCGCCCAGATCGGGTCCATCACCGGGGCGGCGGCCACCGCGCCCTGTTCCAGCATGGTCAGGCCGCCGCCGATGCCGCCCGCCGACACGCCGTCCACCGTGATGCCGTGCTTGTCCTTCACCATGGTCAGCAGCATGTCGGTAACCGACTTCGGGCTGGTGAAGGCGACCTTCTTGCCGTCCAGGTCCTTGGCGGTCTTGACCGGGGAGTCCGGCTTGGTCACCCACAGGATCTCGCCCGCGGTGCGGACGCCGGTGTGGATGATCTTCACGTCCAGTCCCTGGTTGATGGCCGCCACCGCCGCCGACAGGGCGACCTCGCCGTAGGGCATCGGCGCGGCCATGACGTTGCGCATGGTCGTGCCGCCGCCCTTGGAGGTCAGGACGCCGGTGATGTCCAGCCCCTGCTCCTTGTAGTAGCCCTTCTCCATGGCGACGGCGTAGGGCGCGCCGTACATCAGAACGCCCCAGTGGGTGACGGTGATCTCCTCGGCCTGCGCCGGTACGGCCGGGACCAGGGTGGCGAGCGCCACTCCCATGGCCGCCGCACCCAGGACCGCCTTGCGCTTCATCGTGGTCATGAACGACATCGCTGTTCCTCCCAATGTGCCGCTGGCCTTTCCGGCCATGCGCGTTGACCCGGACCCGTCAGGCGGTGGGCAGGGCGTGAATCCATGGGCGCTGCGCCCGGTCGCGCGCCTCGAACGCCGCCATGGCGGCGTCGTGGCGCAGGCTGGCCCCGATCTCGTCCAGCCCCTCCAGAAGCGCCTGCCGCCGCGCCGCCTCCATCGTGAAGGCGAACTCCCGCCCGTCCGGCGCGGTGACGCGGCAGGCCTCGATGTCCACCGTCATGGCGGCGGACGGCGTCGCCTGGGCGACGGTGACGAGATGGGCGAGCGCCGCCTCGTCCAGAGTCACCGCGGCCAGACCGTTCTTCTGGCAGTTCTCATGGAAGATGCTGGCGAAGCTCGGCGCGATCACGCAGCGGATGCCGAAGTCCATCAGGCTCCACACCGCGTGTTCGCGCGACGAGCCGCAGCCGAAATTCTCGCCGGCCAGCAGGATCTTGGCCTCCCGCCAGGGCGCCTGGTTGAGGACGAAGTCCGGCCGTTCCTTGCCGTCTTCGTCAAACCGCCATTCGGAGAAGAGTCCGGCGCCCAACCCGCTGCGGTGGATCGTCAGCAGATGCGCCTTGGGGATGATCGCGTCGGTGTCCACGTTGGGTTGCGGCAGTGGTGCGGCGATCCCGGTGATGCGGTTGATGGGTTCCGGCATGTCAGACACCCCCTTCCAGACTGCGGACATCGACGATGCGCCCGGCCACGGCCGCCGCGGCCGCGGTGGCGGGGCTGGCGAGGTGGGTGCGCGCACCCGGCCCCTGGCGTCCTTCGAAGTTGCGGTTCGAGGTGGCGACGCAGCGCTTGCCCGGCGGCACCCGGTCGGCGTTCATCCCGGCGCACATGGAACAGCCCGGTTCCCGCCATTCGAAACCGGCGGCGGTGAACACGCGGTCCAGCCCCTCCGCCTCGGCCTGCCGGCGCACTTGGCCGGAGCCCGGCACGACCAGCGCGCGCAGGCCGGCGGCAACACGACGGCCCTTCAAAACGGCGGCGGCGGCCCGCAGATCCTCGATGCGGCTGTTGGTGCAGGAGCCGATGAAGACCATGTCCACCGGCAGGTCGCGGATCGGCGTCCCCGGCTCCAGCCCGATGTAGTCGAGCGCCCGGCGCATCGCCTGCCGGCGCTTGGGATCGGCCTCGCGCTCCGGATCGGGAACGGTCTCGCCGACACCGATGCAGTCCTGCGGGCTGGTGCCCCAGGACACCTGCGGCGTGAGAGTGGAGACGTCCAGTTCGATCTCGGCGTCGAAGCGGGCGCCGGGATCGCTCGCCAGGGCGCGCCACGCCTCAACCGCCTGCTCCCACAGGTCGCCCGCCGGGGCGAAGGGTCGCCCCTGGAGATAGGCGAAGGTCACCGCGTCGGGCGCGATCAGGCCGAAGCGCGCGCCAAGCTCCACCGACATGTTGCAGACGGTCATCCGCTCCTCCATGGAGAGCGCGCGGATGGCCGAACCGGCGTATTCGACGCCGTAGCCCGTCGCCCCGGCGGTGCCGATGGTGGCGATCAGCTTCAGCACCATGTCCTTGGCCGACACGCCCGCCGGGCAGGTGCCGCTGAAGGTGATGCGCATGGTCGGCGGGCGGCGCAGGATGGCCGTCTGCGTCGCCATGACATGCTCGACTTCCGACGTGCCGATGCCCCAGGCCATGGCGCCCAGCGCGCCGACCGTGCTGGTGTGGCTGTCGCCGCAGACGAGCGTGGCGCCCGGCAGGGCGATCCCCAGCTCCGGCGCGATCACATGCACGATGCCCTGGCGGACGTCGCCCAGATCGAACAGCGCGACGCCGGTGGCCTCGGCGTTGGCGCGCAGGGCGCGGATCATCTCCGGCCCGCCGGGCACCGTGTCGTCGGTGCGGCCGTTTTCGGTCGAGACGATGTGGTCCGCCGTCGCGAAGGTCAGGTCGGGGCGGCGCAGCCGGCGCCCGGCGGCGGCCAGCCCGGCGTAGGCCTGCGGGCTGGTCACCTCGTGCAGCATGTGGCGGTCGATGTGGAGCAGCACCCGCCCGTCGCCCAGATCGGCGACGACGTGCTGGTCCCAGATCTTGTCGATGATGGAACGCGGCGTGGTCATGACGTTGCCTCCCCTCATTCGGCGGCCCGGTAGGCCTGTTCCCGCTCGTAGTAGTCGGGGAAGCCGACAAGGTCCTTCAGCGCTTCGAAATCGGCCTGGGCCACCCGGCTTTCCTGCCCGTCCGCCACCGCGGCCAGGGCGGCGCGCATGGCGTCGATGGCCGCCGACATCAGGGTCAGCGGATAGGCGGCGAGCTTGAAACCCAGCGCCTCCAGTTCCCGCGGCGGCAGGATCGGCGTCTGGCCGCCGCGCACCATGTTCGCCATGGCCGGCCGGTCGATGCCAGCGCAGAAGGCGGCCATTTCCGTCTCGTTGTGCGGAGCCTCCATGAAGATGATGTCGGCGCCCTCCTCCACGAAATCCCGGCAGCGCTCCAGCGCCGCGTCGAAGCCGTACGTGGCGCGCGCGTCCGTCCGCGCCAGGATCAGGATGTCGTCGGCCCCCGAGCGGGCAGCGTCGACGGCGGCGCGGATCTTCATGCGCGCCTCGGCCCGCCCGACGACCTGCTTGCCCTTGGTGTGGCCGCAGCGCTTGGGGCTCACCTGATCCTCGATCAGGACGGCGGCGGCCCCGGCGCGGGCGTAGTCGCGCACGGTGCGCTGCACGTTCATGGCGTTGCCGTAGCCGGTGTCGCCGTCGCCGATCACCAGCAGGCCGGGGGCCGCCTGACAGACGTTGCGGAGCTGGTCCAGCATCTCGGCGAAGGAGATCAGCCCGGTGTCGGGCATCCCCAGCCGGGTGGCCGAGACGGCGAAGCCGCTCATCAGGCTGACGCGGAAACCGGCCTGCTCGATCAGCCGCGCCGACAGCGCGTCGAAGCAGCAGGGCATCAGGTGAAGGCCGGGAGCCTCCAGCAACGTTTTCAGGCGTTGTGCGGGTGTCGTCACCGGTTGTATCCCTCCCTTGTCGCCGCTTCCGCTGTTGGCTTCCGCTAAAGCGCACCGGAACCGGGCGTTTGATTTGTTGTGCCTACGAACATAATGCGCCATTGTATACAACGCAACCCGAAAAAATTGGGTTGCGGAGCAGAAGGGCAAGGGAGGTCAGCATGGCGGACAGCGCCGGGGCTCTGGCGCCCCAATGGGACAACGGCCTTGGTGGCGGCTCGAACCGCGCCGCCGACCGCGCTTACCGCTTCATCCGGGAAGGCATCCTGGCCAGCCGCTGGCCGCCGGGCGCCCATCTGCGCGAGCAGGAGCTGGCCGAACTGACCGGGGTCAGCCGCACCCCCGTGCGCGAGGCGCTGCGCCGGCTGTCCGCCGACGGGCTGCTGCAGCTCGTCCCCAACCTCGGCGCCAAGGTGAACGCCTGGACGATTCAGGACCTCGACGAGATTTTCGGGCTGCGCGCGACGCTGGAAAGCCAAGTGGCTGGCCTCGCCGCCAGTCGCGCGGAGCCGCACCATCTTGTCGACCTGGGGGCGCTGTGCGATGCGATGGAGGCGGTGGTGGGGGACGGCCACGCGGTGGATTTTTCGCGCATCACGCCGCTGAACGACCGCTTTCACGGCCTGCTGATCGACATCGCCGGGGATCGGCGCCTGGGCCAGATGATCCGGCAGGTGGTGGAGATGCCGCTGGTGCTGCGGACCTTCGCCCGCTACAGCCGGCGCGACCTCGCCCGCAGCATGAACCACCATCGCGAGATCGTCGAAGCCCTGACCGCCCGTGATGGGGAATGGGCCTCGTCGGTGATGCGCGCGCATGTGCGCGCCGGGCGGGCCGTCTTCACGGTGCCGAAAACCGAGTGAGCGTCATTGTATACAACGTCGGTGTATACAATGACGTCGTGCCGATGCGGGCGAACGGATCGCCCATCCGCGCAGCACAATGGTCCCGGCGCCCTGAAGGACGCCGGGACAAAGTTTTCAGGACGCTATTGGTACAGGCCGGTCAGGCGACCAGGAAGCCGGCGCCGACCGGATCGTTGCGGTCGATGACCCAGCGGGCGGTGCCGAGGATGCTGGCCGTGCCCTTGACGGTCGGGCGCACGGCGCGCACGCCGTTCAGGCGGGTCTCGCCGAGCAGACTACCCTCGAAGGTGCCGGTGCCGAGCAGGCCTTCGGAGCGGATGGTGTCGCCGATCGCCATCTTCCCGCGCGCCTCGAACATCGCCATCATCGCGCTGGTGCCGGTGCCGCCCGGCGAGCGGTCGAGCTGGCCGGCGCTGAAAACGTGGACGTTCTTGTAGAAGGCGCCCTCGATGGTCGGCTCGTGCCAGAAGGTCACGAAGTTGAAGTTGTTGATGTGCGCCGACGCCGGGTGCTGGATCGCCACCTTCTGGCGCAGTTGCTCGCGCGCCAGGATGCCGTAATGCGACAGGGCGGTGCCGTTCTCCGGCCCGATGCGCAGCGAGGTGCCGGTCAGGTCGATGATGCCGAAATAGTTGCCGCCCCACACGATGTCGGCCTTCAGCGGGCCGATCTCCGGCAGCTCGAACTCGACGTCCTGCGCGGCGACATAGGCCGGGACGTTCTCGAACTTGGTCCACAGAACCCGGTCGCCCTCATGGGCCACCTCGGCGACGACGAGGCCGGCGGTGGTCTCGAAGCGGATGGTGGTGCGTCCGTTCTCGCCACGGCGGACGAGGCCGTTGGCGACCATCGCCATGGCGACGGCGATCGTGCCGTGGCCGCACATGTGGGAATACTGGGTGCCGTCGATGTAGATCAGGCCGGCGTCGTAGTCCGGGCCGGACGGCGGGGTCAGGAAGACGCCGAACATGTCTTTGTGGCCGCGCGGCTCGCGCATCAGGGCTTCGCGCAGCCAGTCGTAATGGGTCTCCAGAAACTGGCGCTTCTCCAGGATGCTGGAACCGGCCGGATAGGGGATGCCGCTGTGGATGATGCAGAGCGGCTCGCCCTCGGTGTGGGTGTACAGGACATCGAATGCGTCTTGCATGCGCATGGAAGGACCCTTTCGTGGATCGGATTCAGTGTTGGATCGGCGGGATGAAGCGGGGGGTGCCGGGACCGGTCAGCGCCGGTCCGACAGAAGGTGCAGCCCGACGGTGAGGTCGAGGATGATGATCGCCAGGGCCGCCACGCCGATGGTGATGGAGGACACCGCGGCGATGACCGGGTCGATCGTGTACTGGACGTAGTTGAAGAGCTTGACCGGGATGGTCGTCATCTCCGCCGTGGTGTTGAAGATGCTCAGCTCGACGTTGATCCAGGAGGAGATGAAGGCGAAGATCGCGCCGCTCGCCAGGCCGCTGCGGATCTGCGGCAGCGTGACCAGGAAGAAGGTCTCCATCGGGCGGGCGCCCAGGTCGGCGGAGGCCTCCTCCAGCGCCCGCTGCTCCGGCGTCAGCTGCGGCAGGACGGAGCGCAGGACGAAGGGCATGATGATCACGATGTGCCCGACCAGCAGCGCCGTGAAGCTGCGCATCAGCCCCAGCGCCGCACAGTATTGCAGCAGGGCGGCGCCCAGCACGACGTGCGGCAGGACCAGCGGCGACATCAGCAGGGACAGTAGGAACTTTTTGCCCGGAAACTCGCAGCGGGCGATGGCCAGCGCCGCCGGAACGCCGAGCAGCAGCGCCGCCGCCGTGGCGACCAGGGCCAGCAGGGTGCTGGTGCCGAAGGCCGCCAGATAGGAGGTGTCGCCGAGCATCCGCCCGTACCAGTCGAGGGTCAGCCCCTGCGGCGGGAAGGCGAGGTAGCTGGTGGCGGTGAAGGAGGAACCGACGATGACCAGAAGCGGCAGGATCAGGTAGGCCATGACGGACCAGGACACCACCCGCAGAAGAAGCCGTGCGATCATTGGGCTTTCCTCCCCGTTGCACCGGCCCCGGCGTTGCCGATCCAGCCGGCCAGACCGACCAGGACCAGCGTCATGACCAGCAGCGTCATGCTGAGCGCGCCGCCGTAGTTCACGTCGAAGACCGTGCTGTACTGCTGGAAGATCAGCATGGGGAAGACCGTGATCTTGCCGCCGCTCAGCAGGGCCGGCGTGACGTAGGCGCTGACCGCCAGGGTGAAGACCATGACGATCCCCGACATCAGCCCCGGCAGGCAGAGCGGAAAGGTGACGGTGCGGAAGGTGTCGAAGGGCGTGGCACCGAGGTCGGAAGAGGCATCCTCCAACGCCGGGTCCACCGCGGCCAGCGCGTTGCCAACGGCCAACACGATGAAGGGCAGCAGGATGTAGACCAGCCCGATCACGATGCCCAGCTCGGTGCCGAGGAAGCGCATCGGATGGTCCAGGATGCCGATCCCGACGAGCGCGTCGTTGACGAGGCCGTTGCGCCCCAGCAGCACCATCCAGCCGAAGGAGCGGACGATGTTGCTGGTGAACAGCGGCAGCACCAGCAGGATGACGCAGGTCCGCCGCAGCGCCCGCGACTTGACCACCCGCACCAGATAATAGGCCAGCGGATAGCCGAGCAGCGCGCAGGCCACCGTGGTCAGCCCGGCGATGCGGAAGGTCGCCGCCAGCACGTCCCAGTGATACTGGTCGAACAGCACCCGCGCGTAGTTGCCGAGGGACGGCACGCCGCCCGCCATCAGGCTGGACGACACGACCACGATCATCGGGACGGCGAAGAAGGCGGCGAAGAAGGCGACCGGGGCCGCCAGCAGGGGCAAGGCTCGGTTCATGGCGGCGCTCATGGTCGTGCTCATGGTCCGGACCGGTGGGTGGCCGGCTCGGCGATGATGTGGACGTGCCCCGGACGGAAGCCGACGAAGACCGGCGCCCCCGGATTCAGCCCCTCCCCCGCCATGCCCAGCCGGCGGCTGGCCAGCAGATGCTCGCCGACGCGCACCGTCACGACGGTCTGACCGCCGGTGTCGATGACGTCCTCGACGAAGCCCTGGTCGGTGATCAGGCCCGGCGCCTCCGGCTGGTTCAGCAGCTCGACATGCTCGGGCCGCAGCACCGCGGTGTATTGTTGCCGCGTGTCGGCGCCGAGATGGGGCAGCAGCGCCGATCCCACCGCCAGACGCACCCCGGCGTCGCCCTCCGCCGTTCCCGGCAGCAGGTTGGCCTCGCCGATGAAGTCGGCGACAAAGCGGCTGGCCGGGCGGGTGTAGATGGCCCGCCCGTCGCCCACCTGCTCGATCACGCCGCGGTTCATGACGACGATGCGGTTCGCCATGCTCATCGCCTCCTCCTGGTCGTGGGTCACGAACACGAAGGCGATGCCGAGCTTCTCCTGGAGATGCTTCAGCTCGATCTGCATCCGCTTGCGCAGCTTCAGGTCGAGCGCGCTCAGCGGCTCGTCGAGCAGGAGGAGCTTCGGGCGGTTGACAAAGGCCCGCGCCAAGGCGACGCGCTGCTGCTGGCCGCCCGACAGCTCCCGCGGATAGCGCCCCGCCGCGGAGTCCAACCCGACCAGCTCCAGCGCCTCGCGAGCGCGCTCCACCGCTTCGCCCCGCGGCACCCCGTGACGGCGCGGCCCGTAGGCCACGTTGTCGAGGATGCTCAGATGCGGGAACAAGGCGTAATGCTGGAACACCGTGTTCAGCGGGCGCCGGTGCGGCGGCAGCCGCGTCACGTCCTCCCCGCCGATCCGGATGGTCCCGGAATCGGGGGAGAGGAAGCCGGCGATGCAACGCAGCAGGGTCGTCTTGCCGCAGCCGCTCGGCCCCAGCAGGGCGACGAACTCGCCATGGGCCACATCCAGCGACACGTCCCTCAGCGCATGGTATGTGCCGAAATGCTTGTCGATGGAGCGGATGGAGAGCAGGGCGTCGGGCTTGGGCGTCGCGGACATGGAGGGGCTCCCCGGCTGGCTGCGGTTCACTGGCGGGCGAGTTCGCGGTTCCAGGCGTCGGTGATCGCCGCGCGGTCCCGGTTGATGTCCGCCCAGTTGAAGAGCTGGAGGTTCTTGACCGACCCGCCGACGCCCCAGGGCAGCTTGCGCTCGACGTCCGGCGACACCGACACGTTCTGCACCGCCGGGCCGAGATAGAGCTTCTCCGCCAGACAGGCCGACGCCTCCGGGGTCAGCGCGGTGTCGATGAAGCGCTGGGCGTCGGCCTTGTGCGGCGCGTTCTTGACCAGATGCAGGCGCGCGTCGGTGGCCCAGACGCCTTCCTTCGGAACGACGAAGCCGATGGGCAGGCCCTTGTCGGCCAGATCCCAGGCACCGACGTTGAAATGCGCGCCGATGATCGCCTCGCCGCTCTGGTAGGCGTTGCTCGCCGCCCCCGAGCTGTCGAAGTAAAGCGCGGTCTTCAGCGTCTTCAGCTTTTCGAAGGTCTTGGACAGGTCGCCCGGCGGGTTGCCCCACATGCGGTTCAGGAACATGACGAACGGCACGCCGGAGGAGTTGGCCGGCGACGGGATCGTCACCGTGTCCGCGAATTCCGGCTTCCACAGGTCGTTCCACGAGGTCGGCGGGGTCTTGATCTCCTTGGTGTTGTAGGTCAGGCCGAGCGAGTAGTACCCGGACCCCACGGCGAAGATCGACCCGTCCGCTTTGTAGATCGCCTCCGGCAACGCCTTCGCCAGGTTCGGCACGCCCGTCGGGTCGATGGCGTCCAGCACGCCCGCCGCCTGCGCCATCTCGCTGATGCCACCGTCCATGTAGGCGACGTCGAGCGTCGGCGCGTCCTTCTGCTGCTGCAGCTTGGCGAAGGTCACGGTCGAGGTGCCGATCTCCGGCACGACGCGGACGCCGGTCGCCTTGGTGAAGGGCTCCGCGACGCAGGTGCGGAAGGCCTCGCCCCAGTTGCCGCCGTACCAGGCGACGCGGATCTCGCCCTGGGCCGCGGCCGGCAGGGCGTACAGGGAGACCCCGGCCGCCAGGACGGCGGTCAGGGCGGCAAAGCGTGAGACGGTGCGGGTGGCGGCGCGCGTATGGGTCATGACCGGTTCCTTCGTGGTGTCGGTCCAGCGGGCGTCAGAGCCGTGGTTCGTTCGAAAGCTAATTGTTCCAACGTATTTTCCGATAGAAGAATGCTGCCGAATCCTTGAATATTTCCGACATGCCGACGCCCAGACCCGACATGCCCGATGCCCCCGACCGCGACGCTTCGTGTGCGACCGATCCCCGGTTGCGCATCGGCTTCGTGCTTCTCGACCAGTTCACACTGACGGCCTTTTCCGGCCTGATCGACGCGGTCCGGCTCGCCGCCGACCCCGGGGGGCGCAGCCGGCAGATCGACGCGAGCTGGACGGTGATGAGCGTCGGCGGGCAGCCGCGCCGGTCGAGCTGCGGCGTGCTGGTGACGCCCAACAGCGATCTGCTCGCCCCGGCGCCCTTCGATTACGTGGCGGTGTGCGGCGGCAACGATTACCGGAACGAGGTGCCGGGGCCGGTGACCGCCTATCTGCGCGCGGTGGCGGCGCAGCGGGTGCGGCTTCTGGGTATCTGCACGGGCACCTTCGCCATCGCGCGCGCCGGCCTCGTCGGCACGCGCCGCGTCTGCGTCCATTGGAACGTGCTGGACACCTTCCGCGAGCGCTTTCCGGCCGCAAATGCCTCGGTGGACCATCTCTTCATCGACGAGGGGGACCTGATCACCTGCGCCGGATCGACGGCGGCCATCGACCTCGGCCTCTACCTCGTCGGGCGGCACTGCGGCGGGCAGAAGGCGCGGCAGGCCGTCCGCCACATGATGCTTCAGGACATCCGCCCCGGCGCGCTGCCGCAGGCGCATTTCTATGCCAACCTTGACGGCGTGACCGACGCCCGCGTCCGACAGGCGACGCATTTCATCGAGCAGCGGCTGGACTCCCCACCCTCCGTCGAGGCCATCGCCCGCTACGTCGGGGTCAGCGCCCGGCAGCTCGAACGGTCCTTCCAGGCCGCGCTGGGCATCTCGCCGTCGGCCTTCCAACGCCGGCTGCGGCTGGATTACGGCCGATGGCTGCTGGAGCACACGCGCCGGACGATCACCGAGATCGCCTTCGACTGCGGCTTCGCCGACGCGGCCCATTTCTCGCGCGATTTCAAGACCCAGTTCGGCGAGATGCCCAGCCGGGCGCGCAAGGTCAAGCGCGGCGAGGAAGCTCCGCCGCCGTGACGGTTCCACCCACAGGGACGCTCAAGCCGCCAGCCCGTGGTCGATGGCGATGCGAATCAGGGCGCGCGCGCTGTCGGCGCCCAGCTTGTCCTTGATCTGCGTACAGGCGTTGGCGACGGTCTTTTGGCTGATGCCCAGCACCTCGGCGATGGCCGCCGCGGTCAGGCCGCGCCCCACCAGCGCCAGGATCTCCCGCTCGCGCTGGGTCAGCACCGCCAGCGGGTCGTCGGTCGGGGCCAGCGCCATCAGCGCCAGTTCGCGCGCCAGCGCGTGGTCGAGATGGACCCGGCCTGACAGCACGCAGCGCACCGCCATCACCAGCGTCTCCGGCGCATCGTTCTTGGTGACGTAGCCCTTTGCGCCGGCCTTCAACGCCCGCGCGGCGATGGCCGGATCCTCGTGCATGCTGAAGATCAGAACCGGCACCGCCGGGTTCTCCGCCCGCATCACGCGCAGCACTTCCATCCCGCCGCCGTCCCTCCCTCCGATGCCACCCGGCAGGTTGAGGTCGAGGATGACCACGTCCGGCCGCTCCGAGCGCCACAGCGCCAGCGCCACCGCCACGTCGGCGGCCTCGACGACACGGCCGAGCCCGGCTTCGGCGAGCAGGCTCTGGCAACCGGCGCGCACCACCGGGTGATCGTCCACCAGGAGGATGGTCAAGGTCATGCCACGCCCTCCAGCCCGGCCGGGACGCAGGGGAGGCAGGCGGCCACGCGGGTCCCCTGTCCGCCGTTCGAACCGATGCGCAGCGTGCCGCCCAGCGCCCTCACCCGCTCCGCCATCCCGGCGATGCCCAATCCACCCTGCTCCGCCATGCCCGGCCCTTCCCTGAACCCCGGCCCATCGTCGGTCACCACGACTTCCACCCGGTCGGTCCAGCGTCGCACCGTCACCGAGACGTTGGTCGGCCGGGCGTGGCGGAGGGCGTTGATCAGCGATTCCTGCGCCAGCCGGAAGACCGTCAGGCGCAGCACCTCGTCCAGCCCGTCGATGCCGTCCGGTGTTCCGTCCTCGGCCACGTCCAGCGACCAGCGCACCTCCGGCTCCCGCCGCGCCCACTCGTCGATCAGCCCGGACAGCGCCTCGCCCAGTGGCAACTGGTCGAGCAGGGCCGGGCGCAGGCGGACCAGGATGCGCCGGCTCATCCGGTGCACGTCCGCGGCCATGGACAGCACGGCGCGGGCGCGTCCGGCGATCTCCACCCGCTCGCTGATGGTGGCTTCCGGCTTCGGCTCTTCGCTCAGGCGCAGGATGCGCCCGGCGTCCACCTTGATGGCGAACAGCGCCGCACCCAGCTCGTCGTGGATTTCGCGGGCGATGTCCCGGCGCTCGCGGTCCTGCGCCTCGATCAGCCTCTGGCCGAGCCTGCGGTTCTCCCGCCCCGCCGCGGCCAGCTCCTCGGCCAGGGCGGCGATGCCGGTGCCCAGCCGGACCAGTTCCGGCACGCCGCCGCCGGCGAGGCCGCCCCGCGGTCCGGGTTCGTAAACACCTTCGCGCAGGCGCCGCACCGCCGCCTCGATGCGGGCGAGCGGGGCGAGCGCCCGGCCCACCGCCATCCAGGCGGCGCCCAGCAGCAGCAGCCCCGCCACCAGCATCGCCAGGGCGAGGTCCCGCATGTCCTCCCAGACCTCGGCCACCTCGTCCTGCGGTTGGGCGACCACGGTCAACAGGACGCGCCCATCGGCACCGGTCAGCGCATGGGCCTGCGGCGCCACGTCGATCAGCGCCGCGAACCAGCCGGGAACGGCCCCATGGCCGGCATCCCCCTCGCCCAGGGAGTCGGAAGCCGCCTCACCCGCGATGAAGCGCAGGTGGCGCAGGCCCAGACGGTCGAGCGCCACGACGGCATCAGGAATGGCCCCCCGCCCGGCTTCCGCCCGCCCGATGGCGATGCCGAGATCGAGGGCGGAGGCCATTTCCGCGCGGACAGCGTCGCGCGCGTTGGCGATCATCACCGCCGCGCCGGCCACCGCCAGCAGCGCCAGGAACAGCCCGATCAGGGCCAGCATGCGCATTCGCAACGACATCGCCGTCTGATCCTTCCAACACGCCCCATAGGACCATCGACGGAATGTTAACCAAGCAACCGGTCTCCGCGCTATGCGTCCTTCGACCAAGAAGCGGCGGGCGGACGGGCCTTTTGCCGCGGCACCGGGATTTTTTCCCGCCCCCTCCGGGACGCCGTCATACGCGCGTTGCAAGAATCTCGTCCCCGTATCGTCCAATGGAACCGAAGAACCGCCAAGACGAACATTGGGGGCGCAAGACGCGGTGCCGGAACCGGGGCGGATCGGGCGGACGATCCGCCCCGGAAAAAACGGCCTTTCACGGGGGAAACGCATGACTTTATCCTTGGACACCACGCCGAGAACCAAGCCGAAAACCAAGACAGACACCGGGGCCGGACGGGTTCGGCGCCGAATCATCACCGCGGTGGTGGCTGGATTCCTCGCCTCCACCGCTCCGGCGGCCTGGGGAAGCGCCCAGGCCGCCGACGTCACCTGGGACGACATCGCCAACGACGCCAAGTCGGCCGGCGACGTGCTGATGTACGGCATGGGGGTGGAGGGCAAACGCTTCAGCCCGCTGAAGCAGATCGATACCACCAGCGTGTCGCGGCTGGTCCCCGCCTGGTCCTTCTCCTTCGGCGACGAGAAGCAGCGCGGACAGGAGACGCAGGCGCTGGTGCATGACGGGGTGATCTACGTCACCGCCTCCTACTCGCGGATGTTCGCGCTGGACGCCCGCACCGGCAAGCGGCTGTGGACCTACGCCCACCGCCTGCCCGACGACATCCGGCCCTGCTGCGACGTGGTCAACCGCGGGGCGGCGATCTACGGCGACAAGGTGTTCTTCGGCACGCTCGACGCCTCGCTCGTCGCGCTGAACAAGGACACCGGCAAGGTCGTCTGGCGCAAGAAGTTCGCCGACCACAAGGTCGGCTACACCATGACCGGCGCCCCCACCATCGTGAAGGATCAGAAATCCGGGCGCATGCTGCTGATCCACGGCTCGTCCGGCGACGAGTTCGGCGTGGTCGGCCGCCTGTTCGCCCGCGATCCCGACACCGGCGAGGAGGTGTGGATGCGGCCGCTGGTCGAAGGCCACATGGGCCGGCTCGACGGCAAGGACAGCACCACCACCGGCAACGCCAAGGCGCCGTCCTGGCCGCGCGACAAGGACGGGCAGCTCGTCGAGGCCTGGAACCACGGCGGCGGCGCGCCCTGGCAGAGCGCCACCTTCGACGTGGAGACCAACACGATCGTCATCGGCACCGGCAACCCGGCGCCGTGGAACGGCTGGGCGCGCTGGCCCGGCGACAGCCTCTACACCTCCGGCCAAGCCTACGTCGATCCGACCACGGGCGAGCTGAAGGGCTTCTACCAGCACACCCCCAACGACACCTGGGACTTCTCCGGCAACAACGAGCTGGTGCTGTTCGACTACAAGGACGCGTCAGGCAAGACGGTGAAGGCGACCGCCCACGCCGACCGCAACGGCTTCTTCTACGTCACCGACCGGACGAAGCTGGCGACGGCGGGCGGCGAGGCGAACAAGCCGAACAGCGTGCTGGCGGCCTTTCCCTTCGTGGACGGCATCACCTGGGCCAAGGGCATCGACCTGAAGACCGGCCGCCCCATCGAGGTCGAGGGCCAGCGCCCGCCGCCGCCCGCCGAGGGCGAGAAGCGCGGCAAGGCGGTCGAGGTCTCCCCGCCCTTCCTCGGCGGCAAGAACTGGAACCCGATGTCCTATAGCGAGGACACCGGCCTGTTCTACATCGCCGCCAACCACTGGAAGGAGGACTACTGGACGGAGCATGTCGGCTACAACCCCGGCTCCGCCTATCTCGGCATGGGCTTCCGCATCCACAAGATGTTCGAGGACCATGTCGGCGTCCTGCGCGCCATCGACCCGACGACCGGCAAGGTCGCCTGGGAGCACAAGGAGGAGCTGCCGCTGTGGTCCGGCACGCTGGCGACCGCCGGCGGGCTGGTCTTCACCGGGACCGGCGACGGCTACGTCAAGGCGTTCGACGCCAAGTCGGGAGCGGAGCTTTGGAAGTTCCAGACCGGCTCCGGCATCATCTCCTCCCCGGTCACCTGGGAACTGGACGGGGTGCAGTATGTCGGCATCACCACCGGTTACGGCGGCGCCGTGCCGCTGTGGGGCGGCGATCTCGCCGACCTGACCACCCGCGTGACCCAGGGCGGCTCCTTCTGGGTGTTCAAGCTGGCCGACCTGAAGGTCTCCAGCGCCAAGTGACCGCCACCAGGTGACCGCCCGCCGGGGCGGGGAAGCGGGCGGACCGGCCCGTTTCCCGCCCCGGTCTTCATGCATCGCAGCGATGGGAGTTCTCCCCCATGAACCGCTTCTTCAGGCCCGCCTTCGCCCTGTGCGCCCTGCTGTCCCTGTCCGGCCCGCTCACCGCCCCGCTGGCGGCGGAGGTCGAAACCGCCAGCCTCGGCGGCGGCGAGGAGGAGCGCGTTACCGAGGTCGCCGGCTGCGTCCTCACGGCCAAGGCGGTCTGCCCCGGCATCGACCTGCGCCACCGGAACCTGCGCAGCCTGTCGCTGGCCGGCGCCGACCTGCGCGGCGCCAACCTGATGCGCGCCGACCTGCGCCACGCCGATCTGCGCGGGGCCGACCTCAGCGGGGCCATCCTCGACGGCGCCGATCTGCGCACCGCCTTCCTTCAGGGCACGCGCCTGTCCGGTGCCCGCCTGCGCGGCGCCAACCTGGAATTCGCCCGCGCCAACGGCGCCGACCTGCGGCAGGCCGACCTGACCGCCGCCAATCTGGAGGCGCTGCGCGCCGACAAGGCCGATCTCACCGGCGCCAACCTGGAGGGCGCCAACCTTCAGGAGGCCAAGCTGTCCTTGACCAACCTGTCGCAGGCCAACCTGGAAGGCGCGAAGATCCGCTTCGCCATCTTCCAGGACGCGCTGATGACCGACTGCCGCTCCTGCCCCACCGACTGGTGACGGGAAGCCGCCGCCGCGAGCGTTTTCTCACCAAGCGGCTGCTACGGCTCTTCACCAAGGTGGTTTCTGTCAAACGTCTCCCTTGCCTTCCGAAAGCTGTCCGCGTTCTCGACGATCCAGGTCCATAGGGGAACCATCCGGACAAGCAGCTCCAAGCCGGAGTCGGACAGCTGATACTCGACGTGCGGCGGTACCTCCTCGAAGTCGTGGCGGATCACCAATCCGTCACGCTCCAACTGGCGAAGGGTGCGCGTCAGCATCCGTTGAGTAACACCGTGCATGCGCCGGCCGATCTCCGCATGGCGCAGTTGACCGTAAACGCCGAGCGTATGAATGACGCCGAGCGACCAGCGATTTCCGGCATGAGCCAGCACCTCTCGCCGTAACCCGTCGTCGTCGTCTCTGAGGCCGTCGCAGACGGTCTGGGAGTACTTGAGAATGTCGTCCCGGTTCAACGATCCGACCCCAGTATCACGCATGTGCCTTCTTTCACGCTTGCATATGGGTTGCTAGTTCTTGGCAGCAACCAATGCTGAATGGGTCAGAACGATGAACGATGCAGGTTCCACCGTAAAGTCACGAAACATCCTCGTGCTGGGTGCCGGCGAGCTCGGCATGCCGGTGCTGCGCAATCTGGCGCGTCGCGCGAGGAACGTGGACGGAGCCACGATCAGCGTGCTGTTGCGCGCCAGTGCCGTCGCATCCGACGAGCCGGCCAAGAAGCGTGATATCGGCGAGATTCGCGACCTTGGAATAGAGGTCGTTGTCGGCGATCTGGTGAGGAGTTCGATCGGCGAGCTTGCGTCGGTTTTCGAGCAATATGACACCGTGATCGGATGCGCGGGCTATGCCGCCGGGATCGACACGCCCATGAAGCTGGCCAAGGCCGCCTTGCAGGCGCGGATCCCTCGTTACTTTCCGTGGCAGTTCGGCGTCGATTTCGACGTGATCGGTCGCGGCAGCCCGCAGGACATCTTCGACGCACAGCTCGATGTGCGCGAGCTTCTGCGCGCGCAGAGCCAGACCGATTGGGTCATCATCTCCACCGGCATGTTCATGAGCTATCTCTTCGAGCCGGAATTCGGCGTCGTCGATCTGGAGAACGACGCGGTCCATGCGCTTGGCAGCCTCGACACCGCCGTGACCCTGACCACGCCCGACGACATCGGCGCATTGACTGCCGAGGTGGTGTTTGCCGAGCCCACCATTCGGAATGAGATCGTCTTCCTGGCAGGCGATACCGTGACCTATGGGGAGGTTGCGGACAAGCTGGAGATGGCTTTGGGGCGTCCCTTCAGCCGGTCGGAATGGACCGTACCGTTCCTGACGGAAGAACTGGCACGCGACCCGCAGAACATGATGCGCAAATATCGCGCGGCTTTCGCCCAAGGGCGCGGAGTCGCTTGGGACAAGGCCGGTACGTACAACCAACGCAATGCCATCCCGGTTACCGACGTGACAGCATGGATTGGTGCAAACCTCAACCTTGCCCCGTAGCGCGTAGCCGCCCAGCAGCAGCACGTGAGATGGGCCCCCGATGACGCCCGCACTCCCCGGCGAACGGATGGGGCTGGGCTGACGGGACGGCGCCTTTACAGCGCCGCCAGCACCTCGTCGAGCGTGGCGAGGAACAGCTTCGCGTCCTCGGACGAGAAGACCAGCGGCGGGCGGATCTTCAGGATGTGTCCCTCCTGCCCGGTCGCGCTGATCAGCACCCGGCGCTGGCGCATCCCGTTCACCACGCGGGCCGTCTCCTCCGACGCCGGGGTCTTCAGCTTGCGGTCGCGCACCATCTCGACGCCGATGAACAGACCGCTGCCGCGCACGTCGCCGATCAGCTCATGCTTGGCGGCAAGCGCGCGCAGGCCGTCGATCATCTCCGTGCCGACGGTCAGGGCGTTCTCCTGCAGGCGGTCCGCCTTGATCACGCGCAGCACCGCCAGCGCCACCGCGCAGGACACCGGGTTGCCGCCGAAGGTGTTGAAATAGCGCTGGCTCTTGCCGAACGCCTCGATCACCTCCGGCCGGAACACCGCGCCGGCCACCGGATGGCCGTTGCCCATCGGCTTGCCGACCGTCACGATGTCGGGCACCAGCCCGTGGCGCGCGAAGCCCCACATGTGCGTGCCGAGCCGCCCGAAGCCGGGCTGCACCTCGTCGGCGATGAAGAGGCCGCCGGCCTTGCGCATCACCTCGACCGCCGGGGCGAGGAAGCCGGCCGGGTCGGTGAAGACGCCGCTGCTGGAGAAGATGGTGTCGACCAGCAGCGCCGCCGGGGCGATCCCCTTCTCCCGCAGGTCGGCGATGGCCGCCTCGACGGAGCGCGCGAAGGCGGCCCCGACCTCGGCCTCCGGCATACGGTAGCCGTCGGGCGCCGGCACCACGCGGACATGATCGCCCAGCTTCACCGCGGCACCCAGCGAGGGCGACATCTCGGCCAGCGCCGAGGTCACGCCATGGTAGGCGTTGTGCGCGATGACGACGCCGGTGCCGCCGGTGTGGACGCGGGCGACGCGCAGGGCCAGATCGTTGGCCTCGCTGCCGGTGCAGGTCAGCATCAGGTGCGACAGTTCCGCCGGGAACTCCGCCAGGAAGGCTTCGGCGAAGTCGAGGATGCCGTCGGTCAGGTAGCGCGTGTGGGTGTTCAGCACGGCCGCCTGCCTGGCCATCGCCTCCACCACCTCCGGCCGCGAATGCCCGACCGAGGCGACGTTGTTGTAGGCGTCCAGATAGCGGTTGCCTTCGGCGTCATAGAGGGACGAGCCCTCCCCGCGCACGACATGGATCGGGTCTGCGTAGAACAGGCGGTAGGCCGGGCCGAGCAGCTTCTTGCGACGGGCGATCAGGGCGCGCTCGCGCTCCGGCAGGGTTCCGGCGGAGTCGGGCGCGTAGGCGTTGATCATGGTCATGGCGGTTCACACTTTCTGGCAGGCGAGATGGAGCAGGCGGCGCGCGGTGGCGGCCTCGTCGCCGGTCAGCCGGTCCAGGCCGGCAAAGGCGCGTTCGGCGTTGCGCAGGATGTAGGCGGCGTTGGCGGGGTACTCGGCCGCCCGCCAGCTGGTGATGCC
This sequence comes from Azospirillum brasilense, assembly GCF_022023855.1. Lineage (NCBI taxonomy): Bacteria > Pseudomonadati > Pseudomonadota > Alphaproteobacteria > Rhodospirillales > Azospirillaceae > Azospirillum > Azospirillum brasilense. The sequence goes on along the minus strand of NZ_CP059451.1, from coordinate 43,541 downwards.
GATGGTCAGGGCGAGGCGGCCCGCCACCAGATCGGGCAGCAGTTCCACCTCGTCCTCCGTCAGCGGCAGCACGGCGTTGTAGGCGCGGGTCATCTCGACCACGGAGCCGAAGGGCGTCTCGCCGCTGGTGACGTGGTAGGCGAGCGCCGTCGCCAGATCGTTGGCCAGCGGCGCCCGCAGCGCGTCGCCGAAATCGATGATCCCGGTGACCTTCTCATGCCCGACCGGATCGACCACCGCGTTGTGGGGGTTCAGGTCGTTGTGGATCACCTGATGGCGCAGGGTAGGCAGCCGGGGGCCGATCTCGTCGGTGAAGCGGGCGACGAAGCGCTCGACCATCCCACGGCGCCGGTCGTCCGCCACATAGTGCAGCCGGTCAGCGACGCTGGCGGTGCGGGTGATGTCCCACAACAGGTCGCGCTCCGAGCCGGGATGCTCGTAGTCGGCCAGCGCCCGATCCAGCCGGGCCAGCGTCGTTCCCAGCGCCCGCATCAGCCCCGACGAAGGCGGCGCGGCGTGGAGCGGCGTTCCTTCGAGATAGGTCAGCAGCCGCAGGACCATGGCGCTGCCGTCGATCTGGACGATCGCCTGGGCTTCCCCGTCCAGCGTCGGCACGACCCGCGGCACCGGCAGGGCGGGGTCGCGGACGGCCACATGCTGCATGGCCCCGGTCTGGAAGCTTGTGACGGGTTGAGGCTCCGCCGGGTTGGTGAACTTCAACACATAGCCCTGCCCATTCGGGGCAGCGATGTGGAAATTGCGGTCGCGCTCGCTGCTCAACTCGCGGACGGTGCCGGTCACGCCGAACCACCGTCGCAGGATGGCGCCGGCCTCCTCCGTGGAGATTGCCGGCGCGGCGGTGGTCAGAACGTCACCCTGGGTCGGGGCCGGTGTCATCGCCGGTGTCTCCTTGTGGTGCGAAGCGGTCAATGTTTGATGCATCATAGTGGCGGGTGGATCGGCTGAGGAAGCGGATGGGATCGGCGGGGAATCAGACGGCGAGCGCCTCGGGGTGCACGCCGTCGATCCTCTCCAGGATCGGACCGCTGGCCAGCAGGATGTCGGCCTGGATGGCGCGGGCGGCGGCGGGACCGTCATGGCCGCGGATGGCGTCCATCAGCGGGTAGTGATGATCGATCATCGTGCGCCCGGCGCCACCGTAGACGTCGGCGATCAACGGCCCCATCTGCAGCCAGAGCCGCCGCAGAATGTCGCCGAGCACCGGCATGTCCGCGAACTCGGACACCTTGAAATGAAAGATCTGGTTGAGTTCGGTGGCCAGCGCGGTGTTGCCGGCGGCCATCGCTTCCTCGTTGCGCTTGAGCAGGGCGTCCAAAGCCGCGATCTGGGCGGGCGTGGCCTGTTCGGCGGCCCGCGCGGCGGCCAGCCCCTCCAGATTGACCCGAATATCGCGGATCTCCAGGTACGTGGCCCGGGTCAGCATCGGGACGCGGATGTCGCGCGGCGAGCGCAGCACCAGGGCCTGATCCTGCACCAGCCGCAGGATGGCGTCGCGCACCGGGGTGACGCTCGTCCCCAGCCGGTCGGCGAGATCGCGGATCTTGAGGCGGTCGTTCGGCTTGAAGGCGCCCTTCATCAGGGCCTCGCACAATTTCTGGTAAATCGTGCCGCCGAGATTGTCGTGTTCGAGAAGGGTGAGATCGAACCCGCTCATCCTCCGCCCTTCCCGCCGTTGCCGGTCATCCGATGTATGATGCATCATAATGCCTTGGTAGCGGCCGCAGGTCAAGACGGTCTGAGCGATCAAACGGAACTGTTGCAATTGGCCTTTGTAGCCCTCTCCCCTCGGGGGAGAGGGAGTGCCTAATGCACTCACCCCAAACACCCCACCCAACCGGCATTATTGCACTGGCTGTAATGATGAACTGCCAAACCGGGCTATTCCGGTGATCGGCTGACGGGCGCACTCTCAGTGTGCAGATCGGGATGGTCCCGGCCAGCATCGCAGGAGTCAGCCATGAAGCTCTATCATCACCCGCTGTCGGGCCATGCGCACCGCGCCCGCCTGTTCGTCTCCCTGCTCGGACTGCCGCACGAGCTGGTCGAGGTCGACCTGAAGGCGGGTGCGCACAAGACGCCCGAATTCCTGGCGCTGAACCCGTTCGGTCAGGTGCCCGTGCTGGAGGACGACGGCGTGGTCGTTTCGGACTCGAACGCCATCCTGGTCTATCTGGCGAAGAAGGCCGGCCGCAGCGATTGGCTGCCCGAAGACGCCCGGAGTGCGGCGGCCGTCCAGCGCTGGCTGTCGGTCGCGGCCGGCGAGGTCGCCTACGGCCCGGCGGCGGCGCGACTGGTCACGGTGTTCGGCGCGGGCTTCAACCCCGACGAGGTCATCGGCCGCGCACACACCCTGCTGAAGAGGCTCGACAGCCACCTGTCCGGCCGCGACTGGCTGGTCGGCGTCCAGCCGACGATCGCCGACGTCGCCATCTACAGCTACGTCGCCCGCGCCCCGGAAGGCAATGTCGATCTGTCGGGCTATCCGGCCGTCAACGCCTTCCTCCGCCGTATCGAGGGGCTGCCGGGCTTCGTCCCCTTCGCCCAGACGCCGGCGGGGCTCACCGCCGCGTGACGCGCCGCCTGGGCGCGCGCACCGGCGCGCCCGCTTCTTTCACCGGGGAGACGGGACATGGGCGAGACCGCGAAGACGCTGCCGATCTGGCATGAGGGTGAGACGTTCCTGCAGGAGAAGGTCGGCGCCGGCGTCGCCGAGCGGATGGCGATGGTGGGGCAACGGGTCATCCGCGACTTCATGCCCGACCAGCACCGCGACTTCTACGCCCAACTCCCCTTCCTCGTGATCGGCAGCGCCGACCCGGACGGCGATGCCTGGGCCAGCATCCTCGAAGGAAGGCCAGGCTTTCTGTCCTCGCCGTCGCCGACCACCCTCGACATCGCCGCGCGCCTGAGCGCCGGCGATCCCGCGGCGGCCGGTATGGTCGACGGCGCGCCGGTCGGCCTCCTCGGCATCGAGATGAACACGCGGCGGCGCAACCGCATGAACGGCGTCGTCTCGGCGACGCCCGCGGGTTTCCGCGTCGCGGTCGACCAGAGTTTCGGCAACTGCCCCCGCTACATCCAGCTGCGCGACGCCACGCTGGCCCGCGACCCCACCCAGCCCTTCGCCGGCGCCGTCGAGGAGCTGACGGCCCTCGATCCGGCGGCGCAGGCGGCGATCGAAGCGGCGGACGCCTTTTTCGTCGCCTCCTACGCCGACCGTGGCGACCATCGCCAGGTCGACGTGTCGCATCGCGGCGGCAAGGCCGGCTTCGTCCGCGTGGCCGGGGACGGCACGCTCACCATTCCGGATTTCGACGGCAACCTCTTCTTCGCCACGCTTGGCAACATCCTGCTCAACGGAAAGGCGGGGCTGCTCTTCGTCGATTTCGCCAGCGGCGACCTGTTGCAGATGACCGGCGACGCCGCTTTGGTCCTGGACTCGCCGGAGATCGCCGCCTTCCAGGGCGCCGAGCGGCTGTGGACCTTCAAGGCGCGCAGAATCGTCCGCCGGCCCGGCGCCCTGGCCCTGCGCTGGACGCTGCGGGCGGACGGCTGGTCTCCCAGCTCCCTGATGACGGGCGACTGGGGCCAGGCCGCCGACCGGCTGCGCGCGGAGGAAACGGCGACGCGCTGGCGGCCGATGACGGTGACGGACATCGTCGAGGAAAGCGCCACCATCCGCTCCTTCCATCTGCGGCCGACCGACGGCGCGGGGCTCCTGCCGCATCTGGCCGGCCAGCATCTGCCCATCCGCGTCACTCCGGCGGGCGCCGACAAACCGGTCGTCCGGACCTACACGTTGTCCGTCGCCCCGTCGGACGGGATCTACCGCATCAGCGTCAAGCGCGAGGGCCTGGTGTCGCGGCATCTGCACGACCATGTCCGGGTCGGCGACGTCATCGAGGCGCGCGGGCCGGCGGGCGGCTTCACCATCGACGCCCGCGCGACGCGGCCGGCGGTGCTGCTGGCCGGCGGCGTCGGCATCACGCCGCTGCTCGCCATGCTGCGCCACGTGGTCTATGAGGGGCTGCGCACGCAGCGCATCCGCCCGACCATCCTGGTCCACGCGGCGCGCTCCACAGCGGAGCGACCGTTCGACCGGGAAATCAACGATCTCGTCACGGCGGCGAACGGCGCCGTCCGGCTCGTCCGCGTCCTCAGCGATCCCGGCGAGGCCGTGCCGGGCGTCGATTACGACGCCGTGGGCCGCATCGACATGGCTCTGCTGACGCGCATCCTCGGCTTCAACGATTACGACTTCTATCTCTGCGGGCCGCCCGCCTTCACCCAGGCGCTCTACGATGGCTTGCGCGGCTACAGCATCGCCGACGAGCGGATTCATGCCGAGGCGTTCGGGCCGTCGTCCCTGAAGCGGACGGGTGTGACCACGGAGGCCGCCGCACCGCCGCGCCGGGCGCCCGCGACCAGGCCGGTGCCGGTCGCCTTCATGAACACGCTCAAGGAAGCGCGCTGGACGCCCGGCTCCGGCACGCTGCTCGAACTGGCCGAAGCGCGCGGCCTCGATCCCGCCTTCAGTTGCCGTGAGGGCACCTGCGGGACCTGCCGCACCAAGCTGCTCAAGGGTGCGGTGACCTACGTCAAGGAGCCGAGCGCGGCCGTCGCCGCCGACGATGTGCTGTTGTGCTGCGCCGTCCCCGCCGAAGCGGAGACGGGCGAAGGCGACCGCCTGCAACTCGCGCTCTGACCAATCGCTACCCGCTGCCCGTCCTCTCCCCCGCAAACCAAAGGAGTTCGCCATGTCCCGTCCTCCCCTGCCTCCCTTCACCCAGGAAACCGCCATCGAGAAGGTCCGTCTGGCGGAAGACGGCTGGAACAGCCGCGATCCCGCCAAGGTCGCGCTGGCCTACACCACCGACACGCGCTGGCGGAACCGCGCGGAGTTCGCCAACGGCCGCGCCGAGGTTGAGGCCTTCCTGACCCGCAAGTGGAACCGCGAGCTGGACTACCGGCTGATCAAGGAGCTGTGGGCGTTCGGCGGCAACCGCATCGCCGTGCGCTACGCCTACGAATACCATGACGACAGCGGCCAGTGGTTCCGCGCCTACGGCAACGAGAATTGGGAGTTCGCCGAGGACGGGCTGATGCGTGTCCGCCACGCCAGCATCAACGAGCACCCGATCGCCGAAGCCGATCGCAGGTTCCGTTGGCCGCTGGGCCGCCGTCCGGACGACCATCCGGGCCTCAGCCATTTCGGCTTCTGACACGGCGGCTTCTAAAGAGGCGGCTTCCGACGCGGCGGCGCAGGCGGAGGTTGCTATCCGGAGCCTCTTCGGCCACAGACTGTGACGGGGACACAGCGAAACGGGGGCGCGCATGGACCGGTTGCAGGCGATGCGGATCTTCGTGAAGGTCGCCGAAACGGAGAGCTTCGCCGAAACCGCCCGCCACCTGCATCTGAGCGCGCCCGCGGTGACGCGCGCCGTGGCGGCCCTTGAGGATCTCATCGGCGCCCGTCTGTTCGTGCGCACCACCCGCTCGGTCAAGGTGACCGAAGCCGGCGCGCGCTACCTCGAGGATTGCCGCCGCATCCTGTCGGACATCACGGAGGCGGAGGCCGCCGCGGGCGGCGTCTACGCCACACCGACCGGGACGCTCGCGGTCACCGCCTCCGCTCTGTTCGGGCCGATGCATGTGCTGCCAATCGTGACCGAGTATCTGGATCGCTACCCCGGCATGCGCGCGCAGACCTTCTTCGTCGACCGCCCGGTGAACATCGTGGAGGAAGGCATCGATGTCGCCGTGCGCATCGGCCACCTGCCGGATTCCGGCTTCACGGCAATCCGGGTCGGCATGGTCCGGCGCGTGGTCTGCGGCGCCCCGGCCTATTTCCAGCGCCACGGCGTCCCAAGAACACCGGTCGACCTCAAGCACCACCGCATCGCCGTATCGACCGGCGCCTGGGCATCGCCGGAGTGGCGGTTCGCCCGGGACCAGCGGGTAACCATCGACCCGGTTCTGCAATGCAACACCAACGAGGCGGTGATCGCGACCGCCAAGGCGGGCTGGGGCCTCACCCGGGTTCTTCATTACCAGATCGGCCCGGCGCTCCTCGCCGGCGAGCTTCGGATCGTGCTCGCTGACCATGAGGAGCCGCCCCTGCCCATCCATGTCCTCCATCCCGAGGGGCGCCACGCGCCGGCCAAGGTGAGGGCCTTCGTGGACCTCGCCGTGGCGCGCCTGCGCGAAAACCGCTTCCTCAATTAAGCCCCGGAGAAGGCTCGCCCTTCGAAAATCGTCGGGAAGACGCTTGCATATGCGTGGGTCACGCCCCGTCGGCCTCGCGGAAGGCCGCTTTCAGATCGCCGTACAGGCGGCGGAACAGGCGTCGGCGCGGCGCCAGGGCGGCGGCCAGGGCCGGGTCCGGCTCCACGGTGTGACGGATATCCAAGGGCCGGCACACGGTTTCCGGCTCCTCGCCCGTCACCGCGAGGCGCGCCAGACGGGCCGCCCCGAAGGCCGGGCCGACCTCGCCCCCCGCCGGGTAGTCGAGCGGCCGGCCAAGCGCGCTCGCCAGGATGCGGCCCCACAGGGCGCTGCGCGCGCCACCGCCGATCACCAGGAAGCGTTCGACGCGTCCGCCGGCCTCCTCCAGGGCGTCCAGCCCGTCGGCGAAGGCGAAGGCCACCCCCTCCAGCACCGCGCGGGCGAGTGCCCCGCGGTCGGTGTCGTGGGTCAGGCCGAAGAAAACGCCCTTGGCGTGCGGGTCGTTGTGCGGCGTGCGCTCGCCCGACAGGTAGGGCAGGAAGACCAGGGCGCCGGGATCGCCGCCGTGAGACTCCGCTTCGCGCAGCAGCGCCGCCTCGTCCACGGCGCCGGTCAGGCGGGCGGCGAAGGACAGGCAGCTCGCCGCGCTCAGCATCACCGACATCTGGTGCCAGCGGCCGGGCAGAGCGTGGCAGAAGGCGTGCACACCGCGCTCGGGGTTGGGGGCGAAGCGGTCGCCGCTGACGAACAGCACGCCCGAGGTGCCCAGCGACAGGAAGGCGCTTCCCGGTGCGACCACCCCGACCCCCACGGCACCGGCGGCGTTGTCCCCGGCCCCGGCCGCCACCACGGTCCCCGGCGGAACGCCCCAGTCGGCGGCGACCTCCGCCCGCAGCGCGCCGGTGGGCTGGCATCCTTCGTACAGCCGCGGCATGTGCGCCTCGCCGAGCCCCGTGGCGGTCAGCAGCTCGTCCGACCAGGCGCGCCGGCCGACGTCCAGCCACAGCGTGCCGGCGGAATCCGACAAATCCGAAGCGTGGTCGCCGGTCATGCGCAGGCGCAGCCAGTCCTTGGGCAGCAGCACCTTGGCGGTCGCCTTGAACAGGTCCGGCTCGTGCGCCGCGACCCACAGCAGCTTGGGCGCGGTGAAGCCGGGCATGGCGCGGTTGCCGGCGATGGCGCGCAGGTTGGGGGCGCGGCGCTCCAGCTCCGCGCATTCGGCGCCGCTGCGCCCGTCGTTCCACAGGATGGCCGGGCGCAGCACGCGGTCGCCCCGGTCGAGCAGCGTCGCCCCGTGCATCTGCCCCGACAGCCCGATCCCCCGCACCGCCGCCATCGCGTCGGGATGGGCGGCGCGCAGGCCGGCGACAGCGCGCCCGGTGGCGGCCCACCAATCCTCCGGGTCCTGCTCCGACCACAGCGGGTGCGGGCGGTTGACCTCCAGCGGCGCGGTGGACTGGCCGACGAGGCGTTGCGCCTCGTCGACCAGCACCGCCTTGACGCCGGATGTCCCCAGGTCGATGCCGAGATACATGGACCCTCCCCCCAATCAGCCGGCAGCCTCAGACGAGGCGGTTCACCAGATTCTCCAGCATCTCCTGCCGGCCCGAGCGCGGCCGGGGATCGAGGCCGAGGCCGGCGTCGGCCGCCCCGGCCAGATCCAGCCCGCCGAGCAGCTTTTGCCCGAGATCGCCGGTCCAGCCCGCGTAGCGCTCCGCGCGCAAGTCTCGCAGCCGGCCGTCCTCGACGAGCCGCGCCCCGGCGAGCAGCGCGCGGGCCAGCGTGTCGATGCCGCCGACATGGGCGTGCAGGAGGTCGTCCGGCTCGACGCTCTGGCGCCGGATCTTGGCGTCGAAGTTGAAGCCGCCGGTGGTGAAGCCGCCGGCCTCCAGGATGCGCGCCATGGGCAGCGCCAGCTCCACATGGTCGTTGGGGAACTGGTCGGTGTCCCAGCCGTTCTGCGGGTCGCCCCGGTTCATGTCGATGGAGCCGAAGACGCCCAGCGCCAGCGCCGTCGCCACCTCATGCTCGAAGCTGTGGCCGGCCAGCGTGGCGTGATTGACCTCGATGTTGACGGCGACCTCCTTCTCCAGCCCGTAGCGCTTCAGGAAGCCGTAGACCGTCGCCACGTCGTGGTCGTACTGGTGCTTGGTCGGCTCCATGGGCTTGGGCTCGATCAGGATGGTGCCGGTGAAGCCGATCTTGTGCTTGTGCTCGACCACCATCGTCAGGAAGCGGCCGAGCTGGCCCAGCTCGCGCCCCATGTCGGTGTTGAGCAGCGTGTCGTAGCCCTCGCGCCCGCCCCACAGCACGTAGTTGACGCCGCCCAGCCGGTGCGTCGCCTCCAGCGCGTCGCGCACCTGCGCCGCGGCGCAGGCGAAGACCTCCGGGTCGGGGTTGGTGGCCGCGCCGGCCATGTAGCGGGGGTGCGAGAACAGGTTGGCGGTGCCCCACAGCAGCTTGACGCCGCTGCGCTCGATGCAGCCCTGCAGCCGCTCGGTCAAGCGGGCGAAGGTCGCCTGGGTCTCCCGCAGCGATCCCATCTCGGGCGCCACGTCGCGGTCGTGGAAGGTGAAGAAGGGCGCGCCGAGCTTCCCGAACAGCTCGAACGCCACGTCCATCTTCGCCTCGGCCAGCGCCACCGGATCGCCGGCGCGCATCCAGGGCCGGTCCAGCGTGCCGCCGCCGAACGGGTCGGAGCCGGGCCAGCAGAAGCTGTGCCAATAGCAGACGGCGACGCGCAGGTGATCGGCCATGCGCTTGCCCAGGACCATGCGGTCGGGGTCGTACCAGCGGTAGGCGAGCGGGGTGTCGCTGTCCGGCCCTTCGTAGCGGATGCGCTCGACGCCGGTGAAATAGGCTTCGGTCATGGCAAATCCTTTCAAATCTCGACCCAGGCGGCGTCCCGGCGGCTCGATTCCACGGCGGCATGAATGAAGCGCACGCCGCGCACGCCGTCCCGGACGGTGGGGACGAGGGCTGCCTGTTCACCGGCGGCGGCACCGCCCATGCGGGCGACGATCAGGTCGGCGGTGTCGCGGTAGATCTGGGCGAAGCCTTCCAGATAGCCTTCGGGATGGCCCGACGGGATGCGCGTGGCGTGCGCCGCGGCTCCATCCGATCCGGGGCCGCCGCGGGTGATGGTGCGCGGCGGCTCGCCGAGCGGGGTGAAGCGCAGGTGGTTCGGCTGCTCCTGGAACCACTCCAGCCCGCCCTTGTCGCCGTAGACGCGCAGGCGCAGCCCGTTCTCGTGGCCGGGCGCCACCTGGCTCGCCCACAGCATGCCGCGCGCGCCGTTGCCGAAGCGCAGCATCATGTGCGCGTTGTCGTCGAGCCGGCGCCCCTCCACGAAGGCGGTCAGGTCGGCGGCGACCCGCGTGCAGCGCAGGCCGGTGACGAACTCCGCCAGCTGGAAGGCGTGGGTGCCGATGTCGCCGACGCAGCCGGCGATGCCGCTGCGCGCCGGGTCGGTCCGCCATTCCGCCTGCTTCTGCCCGCTCTCCTCCAGCCGGGTGCTCAGCCAGTCCTGCGGGTATTCGACCTGAACGACGCGGAGGGCGCCGAGATCGCCGGCCGCCACCATGGCGCGGGCCTGCCGCACCATCGGGTAACCGGTGTAGTTGTGGGTCAGCGTGAAGACGAGGCCGCTGCGCTCCACCGCCGCCGCCAGATCCTCCGCGTCCTCCACCGTGGTTGTCAGCGGCTTGTCGCAGATGACGTGGATGCCCGCCTCCAGGAACGCCTTGGCGGCGTCGTGGTGCAGGTGGTTGGGCGTGACGATGCTGACCACGTCGATGCCGTCGTCGCGCGCCGCCTCGGCCTGCGCCATCTCCGCGAAGCTGGCGTAGCAGCGCTCCGGCGGCAGGAACAGGTCGGCGCCGCTGGCACGCGCCCGCTCCGGGTCGGAGGACAGCGCCCCGGCCCGCAACTCGTAACGGTCGTCGAGGCGCGCGGCGATGCGGTGCACCGCCCCGATGAAGGCGCCCCGTCCGCCGCCGACCATGCCCAGGCGCAGCCGGCGGTTCGGCCCGGAGGCCGTCTTCCCTTCGATGGTCATGATCTCCTCCCGCTCAGCCGATGCCGAGCATGCGCCGGTTGGCCGCCTCGTCGGTGCCGGCCCCGGCGAAGTCGTCGAAGGCCTTCTCGGTCACCCGGATGATGTGCGCGTCGATGAACCGCGCGCCTTCGGCGGCCCCCTGCTCGGGGTGCTTCATGGCGCACTCCCACTCCAGCACCGCCCAGCCGTCGAAGCCGTACTGGGTCAGCTTGGAGAAGATGCCGCCGAAATCGACCTGCCCGTCGCCGAGCGAGCGGAAGCGTCCGGCCCGGCCGATCCAGGGCTGGTAGCCGGAATAGACGCCCTGGCGCGGGGATGGGTTGAACTCCGCGTCCTTGACGTGGAACATCCTGATCCGCTCGTGATAGACGTCGATGTAGCCGAGATAGTCGAGCTGCTGCAGCACGAAGTGGCTGGGGTCGTAGAGGATGTTGCAGCGCGGGTGGTTGCCGACGCGCTCCAGGAACATCTCGAAGGTGGCTCCGTCGAACAGGTCCTCGCCGGGATGGATCTCATAGCAGAGGTCCACCCCCGCCGCGTCGAAGGCGTCGAGGATCGGCCGCCAGCGCCGGGCCAGCTCGTCGAAGGCCGTTTCGATCAGCCCCGCCGGGCGCTGCGGCCAGGGGTAGACGTAGGGCCAGGCCAGCGCGCCGGAGAAAGTGACGTGCGCCGTCAGCCCCAAATTGGCCGAGGCCTTGGCCGCCATCAGAAGCTGGTTGACCGCCCATTCCTGGCGGGCCTTCGGGTTGCCGCGCACCTCCGGCGCCGCGAAGCCGTCGAAGGCCTCGTCATAGGCCGGGTGCACGGCGACGAGTTGCCCCTGGAGGTGGGTGGACAGCTCGGTGATCTGCACGCCGGCCTCGGCCAGCACGCCCTTCACCTCGTCGCAATAGCCCTTGCTCTCCGCGGCCCGGGCGAGGTCGAACAGGCGGCCGTCCCAGGACGGGATCTGCACGCCCTTGAAGCCCAGCCCGGCGGCCCAGGCGCCGATGGCCGGAAGGCTGTTGAACGGCGCCGCGTCCCCCGCGAACTGCGCGAGGAAGATCGCCGGCCCCTTGATCGTTTTCATGATGGGTCTCCCCATGAGTGTGCTGGTGTCCCCTCCACCGCCAAAGGCGGGGGAGGGCCAGGGAGGGGGCAGAGGTTCTTAGAACGGCGAATCCGGGTAGTAGTATTTCGCGGCGTTCTCCGGAGTCACCAGCGTCGCCTCGATGATGTATTCCTTCTGGATCGGCGCCTTCTCCACCAGATGCTTGGCGGTGATCTCCATGGCCTCGGCGATCATCGCGGGCGGGTAGAGGACGTCGGCGGGGACCAGAACGTCCTTGTCCATGACGCGCTTGATCATGTCCTTCATGCCGGCGCCGCCGAGGATGAACATCTCCTTCTCGCGGCCGGCCTGCTTGACGGCCTCGATGACGCCGAGCGCGATGTCGTCGTCCTGCGCCCACACCGCGTCGATCTTCGGGAAGCGGGACAGGAAGTCCTGCATCACCTTGAAGCCGTCATCGCGGTTCCAGTTGGCGTACTGCATCCCCAGCACCTTGATCTGGGTGCCCTCGATCTCCTTCATGAAGGCGTCGACGCGCTGGTTGTCGATCACGGTCGGGATGCCGCGCAGCACCACGATGTCGCCCTTGCCGCCCATCTTCTCCTTCATGAACCGGGCGGAGACCTCGCCCATCTGCGGGTTGTTTCCGGCGACGTAGAGGTCCTGGATGGACGGGTCGGTCAGGCCGCGGTCCACCACCGTGACGAACTTGCCGGCCTGCTTGACGGCGCGCACGGGGTCGGTCATCGGCGCGGATTCGAAGGGCAGGATGACCAGCGCGTCGATCCGCTGCACCGAGACCAGATCCTCCAGGTCGTTGGCCTGACGGCCGACGTCGCGGGCGGTGACGATCACCACGTCGAGGTTCGGGTATTGCTTCTCCAGCCGCTTCTCGGCCTGCTGGGCGTGCCAGTTGAGGCCGCCGGCCCAGCCGTGCGTCGCAGCGGGGATGGACACGCCCATCTTGATCTTCTGCTGCGCCCAGCCGGCGACCGGCGCCACCATAAGGCCCGCGGCCAGCGCCGCGGCCAAACCGAAACGGAACGTCATGGTCGATCCCTCCCTCTTTGTATTTTGTCAGCGACGCGCCACAGTCCCCCGTTGCAGGAGCACCGCGACGATGATGATCACCCCCTGGATGGTGCCGTTCAGGTAGACGCTGATGGCGCCGGTCAGGTTGAGGATGTTGTCGATCAGCGTGAGCATGACGGCGCCCACCACCGTGCCCCAGATGCGGCCGTAGCCGCCCTTCAGCATGGTGCCGCCGATGATGACGGCGGCGATGGCCTCCAGCTCCCACAGCAGGCCCGTGGTGGCCGAGGCCGAGCCCAGGCGCGGCACGTAGATCACCACCGCGATGGCGACGCACACACCTTGCAGCACGAAGGCCAGCAGCTTGACCCGGTCCACGTTGATTGCCGAATAGCGCGCCACGTCCTCGCTGGAGCCAATGGCCGCGCAGTAGCGGCCGAAGCGCGTGCGGTACATGATCAGCGCGCCGATCAGCGCCACCACCGCGAAGGCCAGGATCGGGTAGGAGATGCCGAAGACGCCGCCGTAATAGACGGGCCGGTAGATCGTGCGGATCTCCGAATTCAGCGACAGCGTGCCGCCGTCGGCGATGTAGGTGACCAGGGATCGGAAGATGCCCATGGTCCCCAGCGTGACGATGAACGCCTCCATGCGGCCCTTGGTCACCAGCAGCCCGTTGACCAGCCCCGCCGCCAGCCCGAGCCCCAGCGCCACCAGGACGCCGACCAGGATGACCGGCAGCCCGGCGCCCATGGAACCGACCAGCGCGTTCATCACCACGATCATGACGCCCGACGCGAAGGCGGCCAGCGAGCCGACCGACAGGTCGATCCCGCCGGCGGTGATGACGAAGGTGGCCCCCACCGCGATGATGCCGATGAAGGCGGTGCGGGTCAGCACGTTGCCGATGTTGCCCGGGCTGAGGAACACCGGGTTGACGATGGTGCCCAGCACGATCAGCGCGGCCAGCGCCAGGAACGGCCCGTAGAGTTTCAGATCGAAGCCGGAGGAGGGCTTCCGCGCGGCCTCAGGCATGACCGACGGCGTCATGCGCGTCTCCTTCTGATGTGCGGCTTGATGAGCGGAGCGATGTGCGGCCCTTCAGGCCATCGACCATGCGGCCTTTCAGGCCGGTGGCGTAGCGGACGATCTCGCCCTCCTCGACGTCGGCCCCCTCCAGGATGCCGGTCACCACGCCGGAGCGCATGACCACCACCCGGTGCGACAGCCCGATGATCTCGGGCATTTCCGAGGAGATGAGGATCACCGATCCGCCCCGGCGGGCGAAGTCGTGCAGGAACCGGTAGATCTGCTGCTTGGTCCCGATGTCGATGCCGCGCGTCGGCTCGTCGACGATCAGGATCTCCGGATCGACCTGCATGGTCTTGGCCAGCAGCAGCTTCTGCTGGTTGCCGCCGCTGAGGCTGCCGACCGGCACGTCCAGCGTCCGGACGCGGATGTCGAACTCCTGCACCGCACGCTCCAGCGCCGCGGCCTCCCGCCGCTCGTCGACGAAGACCCGGCCGTAGCGGTCCAGCGCCAGCAACGTCAGGTTCGGCTGCAGGCCCTTGGCGAGCAGCAGGCCCTTGCCCTTGCGGTCCTCGGTCAGGTAGGCGATGCCGGCGGCCACGGCGTCCTCCAGGCGGCGGGCGCGCAGCGGCTCGCCGTTGCGGGACAGCGTGCCGGCGGTGCGGCGACGCAGGCCGAGCAGCCCCTCGGCCAGTTCCGTCCGCCCGGCGCCGATCAGCCCGGCGAAGCCCAAGATCTCGCCGCGGCGCAGGTCGAAGCCGGCGCCCCGCACCCAGCCGGGAACGTCGATCCCCAGCACCTCCAGCACCACGGGCGCGTCCGGCGCCGGCGGCGTCTTGGCCGGGAACAGGTCGCTGATCGCCCGCCCGACCATCAGCTGGGCGATGCCGTCCTCCGTCAGCTCGGCGGTCGGGCGGGTGGCGATGTGATGGCCGTCGCGCAGCACGGTCACCCGGTCGGTGATGGCCCGCACCTCGTCCAGCTTGTGCGAGGTGTAGACGATCCCCACCCCCTGGGCGCGCAGCCGGCGGATTAGCCCGAACAGCACGGCGGACTCGGTGCCGGTCAGCACCGCCGTGGGCTCGTCCATGATGAGGACGCGGACCTCGCGCGACATCGCTTTGGCGATCTCGACCATCTGCCGCTCCGACACAGCGAGGTCCCGGACCCGCGCGCGCGGGTCCACCGGGCATTCCAGCTCCGCCAGGACGGTGCGGGATCGCTCGCGCATGGCGCGCTTGTCGAGGAAGGGGCCGCGCCGCAGCTCGCGCCCGAGAAAGATGTTCTCCTCGACCGTCAGATGTTCAGCAAGGTTGAATTCCTGGTGGATCAGCACGACGCCCGCCGCCTCGGCGGGGCCGATGCCGGACAAGCTCATCGGCCGCCCATCCACGCGCACGGCGCCCGAGGTCGGCTGGTGGAAGCCGGACAGGATCTTCATCAGCGTCGATTTGCCGGCCCCGTTCTCGCCGACCAGGGCGTGCACCTCACCGCGCTGGACGGTGAAATCCACCCCATGGAGGACCTCGACGGGCCCAAAGCTCTTCGTGACGCCGAACGCTGCCAAAAGCGGCTCGGCCATGGGGTCGCCCCCTCCCTGGATTGCGGCTTCTCGTGTGGCCGCGAATTAGATAGACGGTCTAACAAATGGGAGCGTATGATTCGAATCAGCCCGCGTCAAGCCATGTCGGGGCGCCATCCCCCACCTTTTCGGTGTATGCCCCGCCCGGCGCCGCCACCCAACGATTGCCGCCGAACGCGCAGGACAGGAACCCGCATGCTGCCAAGGGTCAACTCGGCCGCGATCCGCCGCCTCAACATGGTCCGCGTCTTCCACGCGCTGCGGGAGAACCCGAGCTGCGCGCAGCGCGACCTCAGCCGGCTGACCGGCCTGGACAAGGCGACGACCTCGGCCATCGTGGCGCAGATGATCGAGGAGGGGCTGGTCGAGCGGACCGAGGCGCCGCGCGCCCGCCGCATCGGCCGGCCGGAAACCGCGCTCGGCATCGCGCCCTCGGCCGGGCTGCTGGTCGGCGCCCGGCTGGAGCCGGGGACGATCCGCATCGTCTCCACCACACTGGCCGGCACGGTGGTCGAGCAATCGCAGATCCCCGGCAGCACCGACCTCGCCACGGCGCTGCGCCAACTGCACGAGGGGATCGACGCGGTCGTCGCGGCGAGCCGGCCAGAGGGCGGAGCGGCACCGCCGCCCTTGCGCGGCATCGGCATCGGCATTCCGGCGTTGATGGACCGCGAGGGCCGGCTCGTTCTGGCGCCCAACCTGGGCTGGCGCGACACGCCGATCCGGCCGCTGCTGGAGGAGGCGCTGGGCGCGCCGGTCCATGTCGACAACGACACCAAGGCCGCCGCCATGGCCGAGCGGCTGTTCGGCGCCTGCCGGGGGGTCGAGGACTTCGTCTATCTGACCGGCCATTCGGGCGTCGGCGGCGGGCTGTTTCTCGGCGGGCGGCTCTACCGCGGCGCGCAGGGGTTCGCCGGGGAGATCGGGCATTTGACCGTCGTACCGGGTGGCCGCCCCTGCGGGTGCGGCAAGCGGGGCTGCCTGGAAACCTACGTCTCCGAAACCTCGATCCTCGCCCAGGCCGGCGAGCGGGGGCGCGCCCTGCCCGACCTATGGGCGGCCGCCGCCGCGGCGCGTGACGGCGACCCGGTGGTGCGCACCCTTCTGGAGGCGGCCGGTTCGCATCTCGGTGTCGCGCTCTCCCACATGGTCAACCTGACAAATCCGGGTCTGGTGGTGCTTGGCGGCAACCTGTCGATCGTCGCGGAGTTCATCCTTCCGACGCTGAACGCCGCCCTTGACGAACATGCGCTGGAACCGCTGCGCCGCGACCTGCGGCTTCTCGTTTCGCCGCTCGGCCCGGACGCCGTTCCCATGGGGGGGATCGCACTGGCCATGGATGGCTTTCTCTCGGTGCCGAGCCCGATCCTGTAAGAGCAGGCGCGATCGCGCCAGTGCGGCAAAAGGGCATTCCACTTCAAGCTGAAAAAGCCGGTGGCGGCGCGCCGACGGTCTGCTAGGCTGGATGTCCTTGACGGCGTTGCCTGCAAGCGAATGGATTGGTGGATGATGAGGAAGCCAAGCCGGTGGCTGCTCAAGGCCGCAGCCGCGCTGACCGTCGTCGTGATCCTGTATGGGGTGTGGCTGTTTCTGCAACCCAGGGGACTACCCGCCGGTCTGGCCAGCGGCAACGGCCGGATCGAGGCGGTCGAAATCGACATCGCCACGAAAACCGCCGGCCGGGTCGAGGACATCCTGGTCGATGAGGGCGATTTCGTCACCGCCGGCCAGGTGCTCGCCCGGATGGACACCGACGTTCTCCAGGCCCAGGCCAAGCAGGCCGAAGCGCAGAAGCAGCAGGCGGTCATCGGCGTCGAGACCGCCCGCCATCAGGTGCTCCAGCGCCAGGCCGAGCGCCAGTCGGCGCTCTCCCTGGTAGCCCAGCGCGAGGCCGAGCGGGACGTCGCCCAGAAGCAACTCGCGCGATCCGAGGAGTTGGAAGCGCGCGGCACGACGTCGCGGCAGGTTCTCGACACCGACCGCGCCCGCTTCGAAAGCGCGAACGCCGCGGTCAGCGCGGCGAAGGCGCAGGTCGCCGCGGCCGACGCCGCCATCGCCACCGCCGAGGCCCAGGTCGTCAACGCCAGGGCAGCGGTCGACGCCGCCGCGGCCACCATCGAACGCATCCAGGCCGACATCAGCGACAGCACCCTCCGCTCGCCGCGCGACGGCCGGGTGCAGTTCCGGGTGGCGCAGCCGGGCGAGGTGCTCGGCGCTGGCGGGCGGGTGCTGAACATGGTCGATCTCAGCGACGTCTACATGACCTTCTTCCTGCCGACGGAGGCCGCCGGGCGGGTGAGGATCGGGACGGAAGTGCGGATCGCGCTGGATGCCTTCCCGCAATATGTCATTCCCGCCAAGGCCACCTTCGTGGCCGACGTCGCCCAATTCACGCCGAAGACGGTGGAGACGGCCAGCGAGCGCCAGAAACTGATGTTCCGGATCAAGGCGCAGATCCCTCCTCCGTTGCTCAAGAAATACATCCGTGATGTGAAGACCGGATTGCCGGGGGTGGCCTATGTGCGGATCGAGCCGGACACAGATTGGCCGGCCAACCTGCAAAACCTCGTGCCATGAGCGACACCGCCGACCGCTCCGCCGCATCACCCGTCGCGCGCCTGCGGGACGTCCGTCTGCTGTACGGAAAGGTCCGGGCCATCGACGGGGTCAGCCTGGACGTCCCGGCGGGGCGTGTCAGTGGCCTGATCGGCCCCGACGGGGTCGGCAAGTCGAGCCTGCTGTCGCTGATGTCGGGGGCGCGCGCCTTGCAGGAGGGAACGGTCGAGGTGCTGGGCGGCAGCATGGCCCAGGCGCGTCACCGTCGCGCCGTGTGCCCCCGCATCGCCTACATGCCCCAGGGCCTCGGCAAGAACCTCTACCCGACGCTGTCGATCGCCGAGAATCTCGATTTCTTCGGACGGCTGTTCGGCCAGGGCCGGGCCGAGCGCCGGCGCCGCATCGCCGACCTGACGCAAAGCACCGGTCTGGCCCCGTTCCTCGCCCGACCGGCCGGCAAGCTGTCCGGCGGCATGAAGCAAAAGCTCGGCCTGTGCTGCGCGCTCATCCACGACCCGGACCTGCTGATCCTCGACGAGCCGACCACGGGCGTCGACCCGCTCTCGCGGCGGCAGTTCTGGGAACTGATCGACCGCATCCGGGCGGACCGTCCCGGCATGAGCGTGGTGGTGGCCACCGCCTACATGGAGGAGGCGGCGCGCTTCGACTGGCTCGTCGCCATGGACGAGGGGCGCGTGCTGGCCACCGGCAGCCCGCGGGAGGTGCTGGAGCGCACCGGGACCGCGACGCTGGAGGGGGCCTTCGTCGCGCTGATGCCCGAGGAAAAGCGCCGCGGGCACAAGGCCGTCGCGATCGTGCCGCGCACAGGGGACGGGAGCGACATCGCCATCGAGGCGAAGGGCCTGACCATGCGCTTCGGCGACTTCGTGGCGGTCGACCATGTCAGCTTCCGCATCCCGCGCGGCGAGATCTTCGGCTTTCTCGGCTCCAACGGCTGCGGCAAGACGACGACGATGAAGATGCTGACCGGCCTGCTCCAGCCGAGCGAGGGCGAGGCCCGGCTGTTCGGGCAGCCGGTGGACGCCCGCAACATCGGGACCCGGCGGCGCGTCGGCTACATGTCCCAGGCCTTCTCGCTCTATTCGGAACTGACCATCCGGCAGAACCTGGAACTGCACGCCCGCCTTTTCCAGGTGCCCGAGGACGTCCTTCCCCACCGGGTCGCGGCGGTGGCGGAGCGCTTCGGCCTCGCCGACGCGATGGAGGCGTTGCCGGACCGGCTGCCGCTCGGCCAGCGCCAGCGCCTGTCCCTCGCCGTCGCAATGGTCCATGAGCCCGCCCTGCTGATCCTGGACGAGCCGACGTCGGGCGTCGACCCGATCGCGCGCGACGCGTTCTGGGAGATCATGATCGGGCTGGCGCGCCGGGACCGGGTGACGATCTTCATCTCGACCCACTTCATGAACGAGGCCGAACGCTGCGACCGCATCTCGCTGATGCACGCCGGCCACGTGCTGGTCAGCGACACGCCGGCGGCGCTCGTCGAGAGGCGGGGCGCCGCGACGCTGGAGGAGGCCTTCATCGGCTATCTGGAGGAGGCCGTGGCGGAGCGCCGGGACAGCGATGCCACGGCGGCTCCCGACGACCGCCGACAGGCCCCGTCCCCAGACGCCAACCCTCGCGGCGAGCGCGCGGAAGGCCGCCTTTTCAACCTGCGGCGCATGCTCAGCTACACGCTCCTGGAAGCGCTGGAGCTGCGGCGCGATCCCATCCGGGCGACGCTCGCCCTGGTCGGCAGCCTTCTGCTGATGGTCATCATGGGCTACGGCATCAACATGGATGTCGAGGATCTCTCCTTCGCGGTCCTGGACCGCGATCAGACGACGACGAGCCGCGACTACACGCTCAACCTCGCGGGTTCCCGCTACTTCGTCGAACAGGCGCCGATCATCGACTACGAGGATCTCGACCGGCGCATGCGGGCGGGCGACCTCTCCCTGGCGCTGGAAATCCCACCGGGTTTCGGGCGCGACGTCGCCCGCGGGCGCCACGTCCAGATCGGGGCGTGGATCGACGGCGCCATGCCGACGCGGGCCGAGACGGTCAACGGGTACGTGCAGGGCATGCACAGCCAGTGGCTGGCCTCGCGGAGCCAGACGCCCAGCCTCGCCACCATCGAGACCCGTTTCCGCTACAACCCGGACGTCGAGAGCCTGAAGGCCATCGTTCCGGCAGTCATCCCGATCCTGCTGCTGCTGATCCCGGCGATGCTGGCCGCGCTCAGCGTCGTGCGCGAGAAGGAACTCGGCTCGATCATCAACCTCTACGTCACGCCGGTCACCAAGCTGGAGTTCCTGCTCGGCAAGCAACTGCCCTATGTCGGGCTGGCCATGCTCAACGTCCTTCTGATGACGGCGCTGGCGGTCACCGCCTTCGGCGTGCCGTTGACCGGGAACGCGCTGGCCCTCGCCACCGGCGCCCTGCTCTACAGCTTTTCGGCGACCGCCATGGGTCTCCTGATGTCCAGCTTCATGCGCAGCCAGATCGCCGCCGTCTTCGGCACCGCCATCGCGACGCTGATTCCGGCCACCCAGTATTCCGGCATGATCGATCCGGTCTCGTCCCTGGGGGGAGCCGCCGCCGTCATCGGGGAGGTCTACCCGACCACCCATTTTCTGACCATCGCGCGGGGCGTCTTCTCCAAGGCTCTGGGCTTCGGCGATCTGCACGCCGCCTTCGTCGCTCTGCTGATCGCCGTGCCGGTCCTGATCGGCGCGAGCGCGCTGCTGCTGAAGAAGCAGGAGACCTGAGCGATGCAGGCGTCCAACGTCTTGAACCTCGGCATCAAGGAGCTGCGCAGCCTCGCCCGCGACCCGATGCTGCTGGCCCTCATCGTCTACTCCTTCACGCTCGCGATCTACACGGCGGCCACCGCCATCCCGGAGACGCTCAACAAGGCGGCGATCGCCATCGTCGACGAGGACCGCTCGCCCCTGTCGGCCCGCATCGTCGGCGCCTTCTACCCGCCCTTCTTCCTGCCGCCGGTCCTGATCACCCCCGCCGAGATGGACGCCCGCATGGACGCTGGGCTCGACACCTTCGCGCTCGACATTCCGCCGGACTTCCAGCGCGACGTCCTCGCCGGGCGCCAGCCGGCGATCCAGCTCAACGTCGATGCGACCCGGATGACCCAGGCCTTTTCCGGGAGCGGCTACGTCCAGCAGATCGTCAGCGGGGAGGTCAACGCCTTCGTGCAACGCTACCGCGGGGAACCGGCCCTTTCGGTCGATCTCGCCCTGCGGGTCCGCTTCAATCCCGAGATGAACAAGGGCTGGTTCGGGTCGGTGATCGAGGTCATCAACCAGGTCACGATGCTGTCGATCATCCTGACCGGCGCCGCCCTGATCCGGGAGCGCGAGCACGGCACCATCGAGCATCTGCTCGTGATGCCGGTCACGCCCGTCGAGATCATGGTCGGCAAGATCTGGTCGATGGCCCTGGTCGTGCTCGTCGCCTGCGCCTTCTCCCTGGTCTTCGTCGTCCAGGGACTGTTGGCGGTTCCCATCGGCGGCTCCGTCGCCCTGTTCCTGGCCGGCGCCGCCCTGCACCTGTTCGCCTCCACGTCGATGGGCATCTTCCTGGGGACGGTGGCCCGCAGCATGCCGCAGTTCGGCATGCTGCTGATCCTGGTGATGGTGCCGCTGCAGATGCTGTCGGGAGGCATGACGCCGCGCGAAAGCATGCCCGCCCTCGTTCAGGACGTGATGCTCGCCGCGCCGACGACGCACTTCGTCACGCTGGCCCAGGCCATCCTGTACCGCGGCGCCGGCCTCGACGTGGTCTGGCCGCAGTTCCTCGCGCTCATCGGGATCGGCGCGGCCCTGTTCAGCCTGTCGCTGGCGCGCTTCCGCAAGGCCATCAACCAGATGTCATGAGCCCGGTATCATGAGCCGCCGCCGGCCCCGGCGGCTTACGCGCCGATGAAGCGGGGAGGACGCTTGCCCAGCAGAGCCGCGACCGCTTCCTTGTGATCCTCGGTCGCGTGGGCCAGCGCCTGCATGGCCGCCGACATCTCCAGCAGCGTGTCGAGCTTGACCGTCTGGCCTTCGCGCAGCAGACGCTTGGTCATGCGCACCACATGCGGCGGGTTGACGGCGATGCGCGCGGCCAGGGCCCGCGCCTGCGGCAGCAGGTCCGTGTCAGGAACGACCCGCGAGACGAGACCGCAGGCGAGCGCCTCGGCGGCGTCGATGACATCGCCGGTCAGGGCCATTTCACAGGCCTTGGAGAAACCGACGACACGCGGCAGCAGCCACGCTCCACCATCCCCCGGCACGATGCCGACCTTGACGAAGCTCTCGGCGAAGCGCGCGCTCTCCCCGGCGATGCGGAGGTCGCACATGCAGGCGAGATCGCAGCCGGCGCCGATCGCCGGACCGTTCACCGCCGCGATCACCGGAACCTCCATGGCTTCGAGAAGCAGTGGGATGCGCTGGATGCCCAGCTTGTAGTTCCGCCGCGTCTGCGCGGCGACCGTATCGTTCAGGCCGCCACTCGCCCCCATCTTCTTCAGGTTCCCGCCGGATGAGAAAGCCCCGCCGGCACCGGTGAGGATGATGACGCGCGTCCCCATGTCCGCATCGAGACGGCTGAACGTCTCCACCAGGGCGTCGATCATCTCCGGATCGGAGATCGGGTTGCGCTGCTCCGGAAGATTCAGGGTGAGCGTGACGATTCCATCGTCGTTGTCTTCGAGCACGAGGGTCGACACGGCGCGTTCCTTTCGTCTTGTCCGATTATGTGTCTTGTCCGGCCGCGCCGCTCAGCGCAGGCCCAGGCCGCGCGCGATGATGCCGCGCAGGATTTCGCGGGTGCCGCCGCGCAGGGAGAAGGAGGGCACGTTCAGGATCGTGTGGGCCAGCACCGCGGAGAAGTCCCGCGTGGACCGCTGCGACGGCTCAGCATCGACCAGTTGCCGGGCGATGTCGGGGATCTCCTGCTCGAAGATCGCTCCCAGATCCTTGACCAGCGCCGCCTGCAATGCCGGATTTTCGCCGTTCTGCAGCATGCCGGCGACCGAGCGCGACAGGCGCCGCAGCACGAGCAGGTGGGCGGTCAGGCGGCCCGCCGCCACCGCCGCCTGCTCCGACGGGTTGGGGCCGAGCGCGCGGACCAGTTCGACCAGCAGCGTGAAGGAGGACAGGAACCGCTCCGGCCCGCTGCGCTCGAAGGCCAGTTCGCCGACCACCTGGTTCCAGCCGTCCCCGAGCTGGCCGAGCAGGGCCGAGGACGGCAGAAAGGCGTCCTCGAAGACCACCTCGTTGAAGTGATGCTCCCCGGCCAGATCGGCGATCGGGCGGATGGTGATGCCGGGCGTCTTCAGGTCGACCAGGAACTGGCTGGTGCCGCCATGCCGCTCCTCCGCGCCGCCGGTGCGGCAGAACAGGATCATGAAATGGGCGTGGTGGGCGTAGGTGGTCCACAGCTTGGTGCCGTTGACGACGAAGCCTCCCTCCACCGGCACGGCGCGCGTCCGGACCGCGGCGAGGTCGGAGCCGGAGTCCGGCTCGCTCATCCCGATGCAGAAACAGCATTCCCCGGCGGCCATGCGGGGCAGAAGGGTCCGCCGCTGCTCCTCGCTGCCGACCTTCAGCAGCAGCGGCCCGCTCTGGCGGTCGGCGAACCAGTGGGCGGCGACCGGCGCCCCGGCGGCCAGCATCTCCTCCAGCACGACGTAACGCTCCAGGGCGCTGCGCTCGTGCCCACCGTAGCGCTTGGGCCAGGTCATGCCGATCCAGCCACGCGCGCCGACCTTGCGGCTGAAGTCGGCGTCGAAGCCGCTCCAGGAGCGGGCGCGATCCTGCGGACGGCGGGTCGCCAGTTCCTCCGCCAGGAAGGCGCGCACCTCGGCGCGCAACGCCTCGACGTCCTGGGCGGGAGGGGGCGGAAAATCGATCAAATCCATGGTTTCGCTTCCTCGACGGCGCGGCGGGGCCAGGGGATTACGGACGGGCCATCAGGCGGCGGTGACGAGCGGCCAGAGGCCGTCGGCCCCCGCCTGCGCCACCTCTCGCCCGATCAGACGGCTCCATTCCCCTTCGCCGCCGAATTCGTCGCGCCAGGACCACAAGCGCTTGGTGAGGAAATGCAGGCTGTGCTCGTGGGTGAACCCCATGGCGCCGTGGACCTGATGGGCGATGGCCGCGGCGATCCCGGCGGCCTCGCCGCACCGGACCTTCGCCGCCGCGATGGGCAGCGCCGAGGCGCCCTGCGCCACCGCCTCCGCCGCGATGTCCCCAGCGGCGCGGGCGGCGGCGGCCTGCCCGGCGAGCACCGCCAGATGCTGCTGGATCGCCTGGAACTTGCCGATGGGCCGCCCGAACTGGCTGCGCTCGTTGGCGTAGGCGGTGGTCATCTCCAGGATGCGGCCCAGCGCCCCGGCCATGGCGAGGCAGCGCAGGGCGGCGCCCAGCCGGCGCAGGTCCGCCGCCGCGACGCCGGGCGACGGTGCAACGCGCTCCGCCGGCAGCACCGTTTCGAAACGCAGGGTGTCGCGGGGCTCGTACGCCAGATTGATGTCGGGCGTGACCTCCGCCTGCCCCGCCGGGACCAGGGCGACCAGGGTCCGCCCGTCATGCTCGGCCAGGACCATGATCGCGGCGGCGCGACCCCAGGGCACCCGCTGCGCTGTGCCGGAGAGCAGCCACCCCCCGTCCCGCCGCTCCAGGGTCGGCCGGTCGTCCGCTCGGACCGGCGCCAGCGTCACCGGCCCGCCGGGAAGTTCCAGCCCGGCACTGGCCAGGATGCGGTTCGCCAGCATGGTTTCGGCCAGCGGCAAGGGCACCGCGAAGGCGCCGGCGAGGCGGATCAGGTTCAGCGCCTCCTCCACCGGCAGGCCGAAGCCGCCGGCCTCCTCCGGCACCAGGGCCAGCGGCAATCCCATGTCCTCGACCGCCTGCCACTCCGTCCCGAGCCACCGCCCGGTTTCCGCCAGGGCGAGCTGCCGGGGGGTAAAGGTTTCCTCGAACAGTCTGGTCGCCGTGTCGACCAGGATCTGGCTGGTATCACTCACCGCTGTGTCTCCCCATGTCCGGTTCCCGAGGGCGGTCCGTCGTCTGCCCGCTTGCGCCTTGCCGACCTCACAGGTCGAGCCGGTAGCGGCGCAGGACCTCCGGGTCGGGATCAGCGCCAAGGCCGGGACCGTCGGGAATGGCGATGGTGCCGTCGGGCCGCGGCAGGCCGATCGCGCCGAACACCGGCGCCTCCAGATCGATGTAGAGCCGCTCGATGGCGCCCATTCCGGCGAAGACCGCCGCCATGTGCAGGGTCGCCAGGAAGCCCGGCCCGGAATAGGGCGAGTGCGGGGCGAGCGTCCGCCCGTTCAGCTCGGCCAGGGCGCCGACCCGCAGGAATTCCGTGATGCCGCCGACCTTGGTGACGCTCGGTTGCAGGAAGTCGATCCCCTCGCAGGCCGCCAGAGCCTTGAAGGCCCAGGCGTTCGGCGTGTTCTCGCCGGTCGCGATGGGGACCACGGCGGCGCGACGTGTCCGCACGAGCCCATCCAGGTCCTCCGGTGGCCAGACCGGCTCCTCCAGCCATTTCAGCCGGTGCGGGGCCAGCTTCTGCGCCATCTCGATCGCCGCGCCGGGGCTCCAGGCGCAATTCACGTCCAGCATCAGCTCCACCCCGTCGCCGACGGTGCGGCGGGCGGCGGCGACCGCCTCCACGGTCTTCTCGTGCAGCTTGATCTCGCGGTAGCCGCGGTCGAGCGCCTCGGCGCAGGAGGCGGCGACGAGGTCCGGCTCGCTCAGCCGCATCAGGCTGGCATAGACCGGGATCTCGCCGCGCGCATGGCCACCGGCCAGCTTCCACACCGGCACCCCGGCGCGTTTGCCGGCCAGGTCCCACAGGGCGATGTCCAGCCCGCTCAGCGCGTACTGGACCGTGCCGCCGCGCCCGAAGATGTGGAGCGTCTTCTTCAGATCCTCCATCAGCCCGGCGATGTCCGTCGCGTCGCGCCCGATGACGAGCGGTGCCAGATTGCGCTCGATGAACAGTTTGGTAACGGGGATGACGTTGTAGCCGAAGGCCTCGCCATAGCCGGTCAGCCCCTCATCCGTCTCGACGCGGACGATGAGATAGTTGGCCGTGGTCCACACCGCGCCGCCGAAGCCGGTGGCCGGGCCGTTGTGCCGATAGGGGATGGCGATCGGAATCGCCTCGATGGCGGTGATGTTCATGATCGTCTCGCGATGGAATGGGGACTGCCGCGCGCGGGGACCACGTCCCGGCCTAATGCGCGCCGCCCAGATAGACGCGCTGCAGCAGGTCGCTGCTCTGCACCTCGGCGGGCGTGCCGGAGCCGACGATCCGCCCGGTTTCCGTCAAGTAGCAGTAGTCGGCGTGGCGCAGCGCCTTCTCGACGAGCTGCTCGACCAGCAGGATCGCCATGCCGGCCTTGCAGAGTTCGCTCGCCACGTCGAGGATGCGGTCGATGACGATGGGCGCCAGACCGCCGGACGGCTCGTCCAGGATCAGCAGCGTCGGATCGCCGATCACCCCCTGCCCCACCGCCAGGATCTGCTGCTGCCCGCCGCTGAGGCGCGACGCCTGCTGGTGGCGGCGTTCGGCCAGCTCCGGGAACAGGGCGTAGATGCGGTCGAGCTTGGTGCGGTCGCCGCGCGACGACTTCGCGTAGGTGCCGAGCAGGAGGTTGTCCTCCACCGACAGGCCGCCGAACACGCGGTGCCCTTCCAGCACCTGGACGACCCCGGAGCGCACGATGTCGCGCGGTGCGGCGGCCCCGATCTCCGCCCCGGCCAGGGTGACGCGCCCGCCCTTCTTGGGGATCAGGCCGGAGATCGCGTGCAGCATCGTGCTCTTGCCGGCGCCGTTGCGGCCGAGCAGGACGACGAACTCCCCGCGATGGACGCGGAAGGAGGCGCCGTGCACGACCTCCGCCTTGCCATAGGCGACGTGCAGGTCGACCACGTCGAGCAGGATCGGGTTGGGTCGGTTGACTGAGCCCATGTGCATCTCACGCTCCCAGATAGACGCGGATGACTTCGGGGTCGCTGCGCACCTCCGCCGGGGTGGCGTGCTTGATCATGCGCCCGAGGTTCAGCGTGGTGACGCGGTCGCAGACGCTGAACACGAAGTCGGTGTGGTGCTCCACGAGCAGAACGCCGACCCCGGCGTCGCGCAGCGCGGCGAGGATGTCGGCGAGATGCTCGATCTCGGTCTCGGTCAGGCCGCCCGCCGGCTCGTCGAGCAGGATGAAGCGGGCGCGCATGACGAGGCCGCGCGCGATCTCCAAAAACCGCTGTTCGGCGTGGTCGAGCAGGCTCGCCCGGCGGTGAATGGCGTAGCCGAGGCCGACGCCGTGCAGCAGCTCCTCCGCCCGTTCGCGCAAGGCCCGTTCCTCCCGCCGCGCCCGCGGCAGTGCCAGGGCGGTCTCCAGGAAGCCCGCCCGCGTGTCGCACCAGCCGCCCAGCATGGCGTTGTCGAGCACGCTGAGGCTCCCCAGCAGGCGGGGCTTCTGGAAGGTGCGGGCCACCCCGACGCGGGGGCGCCGCTGCACCGGCGAGCGGGCGAGCGATTCGCCGTCCAGCCGGACGTCGCCCTCGTCGGTCTGGTAGAAGCCGCTCAGCAGGTTGAGCAGGGTCGTCTTTCCGCTGCCGTTCGGGCCGATCAGGCCATGGATCTCGCCCTCCTGCAGTTCCAGCGAGACGTTGCTGAGCGCCGTCACGCCGCCGAAGCGCTTGCTCACATTGTCGGCAACCAGCGTGCTCATGATGCGTGCCCCCGTTGGATGGCCGTGACCAGGCGCCCGATGTCGGGCTGCACGCCCTGGGAGTCCGGCTGCTTTTTCTGGAAGCGAGCGATCACCGTCTTGATGAGGTGGCCGATGCCCTCCGGCACCACCAGCACCACGGCCAGCAGCAGAAGCCCGTAGAAGAAGTTCCCCAGCTTGGCGAGCGGCGCCACCATTTCCGGCAGTGCGGTGAGGACCACCGTGCCGACGAAGGGGCCGAGGATGCTGCCGCGCCCGCCGATGATGATGCAGACGAAGAAGAACAGGCCGAGTTCGAAGATGAAGGTGTCCGGCGTGATGTAGCTCTGCAGCGAGGCGAACAGCGCGCCGCCGATCCCCGCGGTGACCCCGCTGAAGGTGAAGACCGTCAGCTTCAACCGGAAGACCGGAACGCCCACGGCGGCGGCGGCGACCTCGCTGTCGCGCAGCGCGATCAGCCCCCGGCCCCACATCAGCCGGGCGACGTTCCACGTCATCCAGGTGATCAGCCCGGCGACCAGCAGGACCAGCCAATAGAAGCCCGGCGGCGTGTCGAAGGGCGCGTTGAAGGCGGGAACCGGCAGGCCGGCGCCGCCGCCCGTCAACTCGCCCTGGGCCAGCGACAGCTCCGCCATGATCAGCGCGAAGGCCATGGTCGCCATGGCGAAGTAGAAGCCGGGAAGGCGCAGCGACGGCAGGCCCAGCAGGAAGCCGCACAGCCCGCCCAGCGCGCCGGCCAGCGCCAGAGTCAGCAGCGGATCGACGCCGTAGCGCCCGACCACGATGGCGAAGGTGTATGAGCCGATGGACAGCAGCCCGACATGGCCGATGGACAGCTGGCCGGTGTAGCCGACGACGAGGTTGAGCCCGGCGATCAGCACCCAGTAGACGCCGATCAGCGCGGCGAGGTGGAGCTGGTAGAAGTCGCCGACCCACAAGGGCAGCGTCGCCGCCGCAATGACGCCGATGGCGAGCGCGCCGACACGCGGAAGGGGGGATGCCGTCATACCGGGCGCACCTTCTTGGAGCCGAAGAGACCTTCGGGTTTGACGAGAAGCACGACCATCAGCAGGCCGACCGCGATGGTCTGCTGGTACTCGCCGCCGAACAGGTAGGTGGCCACCGTCTGGAACAGGCCGAGCGCGATGCCGCCGACCAGGGCGCCGACGTTGCTGCCCAACCCGCCCACCGCCAGGGCGATGAAGCCGTACAGGGTGAGGGTGAGGCCGAGCGCGAAGAAGGCGAAGGTCAGCTGTCCGGCCGCGAAGCCGGCCAGGCCGCCGAGCGCGCCGGCAATGGCGAAGGACAGGGCGCGGGTGCGGTCGGTGGCGATGCCGTGGGCGCGGGCGGCGAAGGCGTCCTCCGACACGGCCTGGAACACCTTACCGTACATCGTCCGCCGGTAGAAGAATTCGAGGCCGAGCGCCATCGCGACCACCGCGGCGATGGGCAGCCAGTATTTCTGGTCGAGGACGCCCGCGGTGAAGTCCTGGTCGAACAGGCGCGGGAAGGGGCGCGGCTCGGTGCCCCACCACAGACCGACCGCCTGCTGCACCATGGTCGCCAGAGCCAGCGTGCTGAGCAGCCACAGATGCTCGTCGGAGCGGGCCAGGACGCGGCGGATCGCGATGACCTCGGTCAGCAGGCCGAAGCCCGCCCCGACCAGCACCGCGCCGACCAGCGCCACCGGCGCCGGAAGCCCGAAATCGAGCATGAAATAGGCGCCGAAGACACCGCCCAGCATGCAGATGTGGCCGGTCGTCACGCTCAGGACCTTCGAGGTCGAGAACATGATGTTGTAGGCGAGGCCCGTCGCCGCGTAGAGCGCGCCGATCGCCAGCCCCGACACAAGAACGGTAAGCATCCTGCCATCCGTTTGTGAATTGCCGTGGATATCCGTGATGGCGCGACGGTGGGTCGCGCCATGGCCCTGCCTTATTGAGCCCTGCTGCCAGAGCCCCTTTTGCCAGAGCCCTGCCGCCGGATCAGTGCGGGGCGGCCTCGAAGCTGCCGTCCTTGAAGGTGTTGGCGCGGTTGATCACGATGCTGGCATCCGGGAAGCCGTTGCGCTGGTTCGGTCCCCAGCTGTAGTCGGCGTAGCTGCCCTTCAGCCCCTGGGTGTTCTCCAGCGCCTTCTGCACCGCGGCCTTGTCCGTCGAGCCCGCGGTCTTCACGGCGTGCTCGATGATCTTGACGGTGTCGTAGCCCAGCGTGACCCACCAGAAGGTAAAGTTGATGGTGCCGCCGAACTCTGGCCGCATCTTCTCCATCAGGGCGCTCGTCGCCTCGGGCAGCTTGCCGTCCGGGCCGTAGGTCGTGCTGGCGTAGCCGGCGGCGTAGGTCTTTTCCCAATAGTCGGGCTTGTTCAGCAGATCCTTGATCGGCAGGCCCATGATGGCCGGATGGCCGACGACGGGAACGTCCCACTGCATGTTGCCCCGCGCGTTCAGAACCCGCGCCAGCAGGCCGGTGGCCGCCGACCAGGGCATGACCACGTCGGCGCCGGCGGCGCGCGCCTTGGTCATCTCGTCGGTCAGGTCCGTCTTGTTGGCGTCGATCAGCACGCTGTAGACCGGCTTGATCCCGGCGTCCGCCAGCAGGGCCTCCGCCTTCTTCGCGCTCGACGTGCCGTAGCCGGTGGTATCGCCGATGATCGCCACCTTGCTCCGCTTCAGGGTCTTGATGGCGTAGCTGTTGGCGCTGCTGATCCACTGCTCGTTGGTGGCGATGGCGCGGAAGGCGCGCGGGTACTTCTGCGGGTCGGTCAGCTCGTCGACCGTGCCGATGATGATGTTGGGCACGCCGGCGCGGGCGAGGATCGGGACGGTCGCCAGCGATTCGCCGGAGTTCACCGGACCGATGACGAAGTCGACCTTCTCGCTGAGCACGAGCTGCTGCGCGAAGTTCACCGCCTTGGTCGGGTCGCCCGCGGTGTCGCGGGTGATCAGCTCGATCTTCCGGCCGTTGATCCCGCCGGCCTTGTTGATCTCGTTGACGGCGAACTGGACGCCCTGGTTCTCGGCGATGGCCGCCGACGACAGCGGACCGGTCAACGAGGACAGCCAGCCGATCTTGATCGGCGAGGAGTCGGCGCTGGCTGTGCCGGCAAGCAGGCCAAGCGCCAGGGTGAGGCTGGCGCCCAGCCCCGAACGGCCAAGATGGATACGGATGGGATTCCGGTGCGTGCTCATGGTTCCTCCCGTTTTGTGTATCGTGCTTTTCGCTGATCATCATCGAAGCGAACATTATTTCGCAAGATGTTTTTCATCAGGCGCCAAAATTATGTCGATGAATGCGCTCGTTCATGCACCCGACCCGCCACGCGCGCATGAAGAGGCAGTTCGCCGGAGACGCAACGCGCTGCTGGAAGTTCGGCCTGCCAGATCGCATCGCGGCACAGCCCAACCATCGGGCGTCACGGTGCGTACACTCACTCGCCGCCGAAAACTGACGCCAAATCCGCCAAAAATGAAAAAGTTCTTGCAATGAAAGCAGCATCAGACAACCATGAGGAACAAGAACAATCGCCATCACGAACGGTCGGCGCCCTCATCGCACCGATGGGGCGTGACAGCAGGGAGGTAGGGCTTGCGCATTTCCGACATCGAATTGGCGGCGGTGGACCTGCGCCTGGAGCGGCCGCTGCGCACGGCGATCCATGAAATCAGCACGGTGTCATGCCTCCTCGTGACCGTGCGGACCGACGAGGGCGTGGCCGGCGAGGGCTATGGCTTCTGCTTCGGCATGGACCGCCTGCGCGCCATCGCCCAGTTGACCGCCAGCCTGAAGCCGAAAGTGGTCGGCCGCGATCCGTTCCAGGTGGAAGCGCTGTGGGCCGACCTGTTCCGCCATCTGAACTTCTGCGGACAGGCCGGGCTCGCGCTGCACGCCATGACGCCCATCGACGTCGCCTGCTGGGACATCATTGGGAAGGTGGCCAACCAGCCGCTCTACCGGCTGTTCGGCGCCCATCGCGAGCGCGTTCCGGTCTATGCCAGCGGCGGGCTCTGGCTGTCCTCCGGGCTGGACGAACTCCGGGCGGAGGCTCGGGCCTTCGTCGAGCAGGGCTTCAGGGCGATGAAGCTGCGCCTCGGCTCCAAGCGCTGGCAGGACGACATCGCCCGGATCGAGGCGGTGCGCGACGTCATCGGCCCGGACATCGCCCTGATGGTGGACGCCAACCAGGGGCTCACCCCCGCCCACGCCCTGCGGCTGGGCCGCGCGCTGGAAGGGTTCGAACTGGTGTGGTTCGAGGAGCCGGTCCCGACCTGGAACGACGAGGGGAGCGCGGCCCTGGCGGCGGCCCTGGACACCCCGATCGCCAGCGGCGAGACGGAGTACACGCGCTACGGCCTGAAGCGGCAGATCCACGCCCGCGCCGCCGACATCCTGATGCCGGACCTGCAGCGGATGGGCGGCTACACCGAATTCCGCAAGGCGATCGGACTGATGGCGGCCCACGACGTGCCCTTCTCCCCGCACATCTTCACGGAGCACAGCCTGCATCTCGTGGCGTCCTCGGCCGGCGCCATCCATGCCGAGCATATGCCGTGGTTCGGGCCGCTGTTCCGCGAGCCCATGCCCATCGAGGCGGACGGCACGATCCTGGTGCCCGACCGCCCCGGCGTCGGCTTCACCTTCGATTGGGACGGCCTCGACGGGATGCGCGCGCCCCTCTGAGGCGCCCCCCTGGACGGCCACGGCCCGGCGAAGGCCGGGCCACAGATCACGATGGATCGATGACATGACAGCGTTCGATGGCGGAGCGGCGGCGGATGCGTCGCGCTCCCTGGGGCCACTTCAAGGCATCCGGGTCCTTGATCTCTCCCGCGTCCTGGCCGGCCCCTGGTGCACCCAGTGCCTGGCCGACCTCGGCGCGCAGGTCCTGAAGATCGAAAGCCCCGGCGACGGCGACGAGACGCGGAGCTGGGGGCCCCCCTACATGGGCGACTTCGCCGCCTACTACACCTGCGCCAACCGGTCGAAACGCAGCCTGGCCGTGGACCTGAAGAGCGCGGAGGGCCAGCGCCTCATCCGCGATCTCGCCAGCGAGGCCGACGTCGTGATCGAGAACTTCAAGCTCGGCACGCTCGACCGGTTCGGGCTGGGATACGACGACCTGAAGGCGGTCAACCCGCGCCTGATCTACTGCTCCATCTCCGGCTACGGGCGCACGGGACCGGAAGCGGCGCGCGCCGGCTACGATTTCGTCATCCAGGGCGAAACCGGCCTGATGTCGGTGACCGGCTTCCCCGACGGGCCGCCGACCAAGGTTGGCGTCGCCGTGTCGGATCTCTTCTCCGGCCTCTACGCGTCGCAGGCGATCCTGGCCGCGCTGCTGGGCCGCCAGACCACCGGCCGCGGCCAGTTCCTCGACGTCGCCCTGTTCGACTGCCAATTGGCGGCGCTGGCCAACGTGGCCGCCGGAGCGCTCGCTACGGGAGCGGAGCCCAAACGCTACGGGAACGCGCACCCGAACGTCGTGCCCTACGAGGTGTTCGAGGCGTCCGACGGGCCGTTCGTCCTCGCCATCGGCAACGACCGGCAGTTCCGCACCCTGTGCGACGGCGTGCTCGACGACCCGGTCCTGCGCGACGATCCGGCCTTCCGCACCAACGCCGCCCGGGTCGCCAACCGGACCGGGCTGAGCCAGCGGCTCGCTGCGCGCTTCCGCGAACACCCCCGCGCCCATTGGATGGAGCGTCTGGAAGCCCGCAGTTTGCCCGCCGGCGCCGTGCGCTCGGTCGCCCAGGCGCTGGCGTCCGATCAGGTCGCGGGGCGCGATCTGATCCATGGGTTCGAGACGGAACACGGCGGCCCGATTCGCGTCGTCCGCTATCCCGTAAAGTTCGGCGACGGCCTCCCCTGCCCCACCCCACCGCCGGCGCTGGACGAGGGCGGTGCGGACATCGCCCGGCGCTGGCTGGATCCGGAGCGGCCGGACCCGGTTGCGGCCACAGCCGCCGCGCGGTCCTGAGGGGTCCCTGGAAAGCCATGACGCGCAAAAGTCTTGACACATCTTCCGATAGGGCACAGGTCCGACGGCTGGGCCGGAAAACCACGCAGTCCCCCGGCCGGACAACGACGCAGGGCAGAGCCATGGTGAAGAGCGCGGACGAGGAACGGACGAAGGCCAACAGCGACGGCGAGCGCGAAGGGCCGGCCGGCACGCTGGCCCGCGGGCTGGCGATCCTCGACGCCATCGTGGACGCGCCGCAGCCGCTGCTGCTGGGCGAGATCGCGACTCTGACCCGCCTGGACCAGAGCACGACCCTGCGCCTCCTGCGCACGCTGGAGGACAGCGGCTACGTCGTCCGTCTGGCCGATTCCAAGCGCTACGCCCCCTCGCCCAAGGCTTTGCTGCCGCTGCCGCTGATGCACCCCATCAACCAGCTTCGGCGCGAATCCCACTCCATCCTGATCGAGCTGGCGCGCACGCTGCGCGAAACCGTCGTCCTCGTGCTCTATCTCAGCACCGAGCGGATGGTGACCGACATCGCCCAGGCTCCGGGGTCGCTCTCCCCCTACTACAACACTTGGCTGCACGGCCCCCTGCACGGGTCCGGGTCCGGCAAGGCCCTGCTGCTCAGCCTCGATGCGGAGCAGCGCGCCGCCATCCTCGGGCCGGAGCCCTACAAGGCCTTCACGGCGCAGACCATCACCAAGCAGGCCGATCTGGAGCGGGACCTCGCCACCTCCGCCGAGCGGGGCTATGTTGTGGCTCATGACGAACACCATCTCGGCCTGACCGCCATCGCGGCCAACATCCCCACCTGGAACAACGGGCATGTCGGCTGCCTGGTGGTGACCGGTCATTCGCGTGATATGGACGAGGCGAGGGTCGCCGACATCGGCCTGGAGCTGGTCCGCGTGGCGAAGCTGATGCCCTACCAGCTCAGCAGCCTCCGCTCCGTCGCGCACGTGGTTGGAAAGTAAGAAGAACCCAGGAAATCCTCGAGGGAGAAGAGACATGCCCATCGTCAACATCACCCTGATCAAAGGCCGGCCGCAGGACAAGAAGGCCGCGATGTACCGCGAGGTCACGGACGCCATCCACCGCACCCTGGGCGCGCCGCGGGAGAGTGTCCGCATCATCCTGAACGAAGTCGAGCCGCAGCACTTCGCCGTCGCCGGCGAGGCCAAGACCGGCCCCTCCTCCTAAGCCCAAACGCCTTGCGACATTGATGCGCCGCTTCGGCTCCTTGCCGAAGCGAAGGGAGGCGTGCGCCCGCCGGTCGGGCGCACTGAAAAAGGAAGAAACCATGAGCAACGGACCCGGCTCGGCGACCGGTGGGCGCCTTCTTGTCGACATGCTGCGCCTGCACGGGGTTGACCGTGTGTTCTGCGTCCCGGGGGAAAGCTATCTGGCCATGCTCGACGCGCTGGTCGACTCCCCGGAGATCGCTGTGACCATCTGCCGACACGAGGGCGGGGCGGCGATGATGGCCGAGGCCTACGGCAAATGCACCGGACGGCCGGGAATCTGCTTCGTCACCCGCGGGCCGGGCGCGACCAACGCCAGCCACGGCGTCCACATCGCGCACCAGGACTCCTCGCCGATGATCCTCTTCATCGGCCAGATCGAGCGGAGCGCGCAGGAGCGCGAGGCCTTCCAGGAGATCGACTACCGCCGCATGTTCGGCCCGCTCAGCAAATGGGTGGCCCAGATCGACGAGGCGGGCCGCGTGCCGGAGATGGTCAGCCGCGCCTTCGCCACGGCCACATCCGGCCGGCCGGGACCGGTGGTGCTCGCCCTTCCCGAGGACATGCTGGTCGAAACGGCGGCGGTCCGCCCGGCGAAGCCCTACCGCCCCGTCGAGCCCGGCTTGCGGCCGGAGGACCTGGCTGAACTCGAACGCCTGCTGCGCGGCGCCGAGCGGCCGTTCCTGATGATCGGCGGCGGCGGATGGACGGCGGAGGCGTGCGACGACATCCGGCGTTTCGCGGAGGCCTGGGACCTGCCGGTCGGCGTCTCCTTCCGCAGCCAGGATCTGTTCGACAACACCCACCCGAACTACGCCGGCGATCTCGGCCTCGGCGTGAATCCGGCCCTGGCCCGGACCGTCCAGGGCGCCGACCTTCTGCTGGTCGTCGGGCCGCGCCTGGGCGAAGCGACGACCGGCGGCTACACGCTGCTCGACATCCCGCTCCCGCGCCAGACATTGGTGCACGTCCATGCCGGGGCGGAGGAGTTGGGCCGCGTCTACCAGCCGACCCTGGCCATCAACGCCGGCATGCGCGCGACGGCCAGGGCTCTGGCCGCTCTGGCGCCTCCGGAGCGGCGCCGGGACCCGGAACGGACGCGGGCCATCCATGACGCCTATCTGGCCTGGACGGCGCCCCCGTCCATTCCGGGGCCGCTCCAGATGGGTGCGATCATGGAATGGCTGCGCGACAGCCTACCGCCGGACACCATCGTCGCCAACGGCGCCGGAAACTTCGCCATCTGGCCGAACCGCTTCCACCGTTACCGGCGCTTCCGCACCATGCTCGCCCCGACCTCCGGTTCGATGGGCTACGGCATCCCGGCGGCGATCGCGGCCAAGCTGCTGCACCCTGAACGGCCGGTGGTCGCATTCGCCGGGGACGGCTGTTTCATGATGAGCGTACAGGAACTGGCGACCGCCGCGCAGTACGGAGCGGCGATCGTCGTTCTGCTGGTCAACAACGGCATGTTCGGCACCATCCGCATGCACCAGGAACGCGAGTATCCCGGCCGGGTCAGCGGCACCGACCTGACGAATCCCGATTTCGTCACCCTGGCGCAGAGCTTCGGCGCCCATGCCGAGCGGATCACCGAAACCGGCGACTTCATGCCGGCCTTCGAGCGCGCCATGGCGGCGGGACGCCTCGCCCTGCTGGAACTGGTCATCGACCCCGACGCGATCAGCCCGACCCACACGGTGACCGGCCTGCGCGAGCAGGCAATGCGGACACGGAGCGCCTGAGATGCTGACCTTCGACGACTGCCTCGCCCTCGCCGACCTCGCTCCGGAGCGCAGGACGCTCGTGAACGACATGGGGACGGTGCCCGCCCTGCACCTGATGTCCGATGCCGCCGACCCGGAGGCCGTGGCCGAGCGGGACGAGGCGTGACCGGCCGGCCCGCAAGCGAACGGAGACAACGCGTATGAGGCACAATTTCATCGCCGGGCGATGGGTGGCCGGAGACGACGCCCTCGCCAACATCAACCCGTCCGACACCGGCGACGTCATCGACCGTTACGCGGTCGCCAGCCGTGAGATGGTTGCGGAGGCCGCGCAGGCGGCACGGGCGACCTTTCCGGCCTGGGCGCACACCACCCCACTGCAACGCGCCGATGCGCTCGACGCGGTCGGCGGCGAACTGCTGGCGCGCAGGGAGGAACTGGGCACCCTGCTGTCGCGGGAAGAAGGCAAGATCCGGACGGACGGAATCGCCGAGGTGGTCCGCGCCGCCCAGGTCTTCAAGTTCTTCGCCGGCGAGGCCCTGCGCATCCCCGGCGAGAAGGTCGCCTCGGTCCGACCGGGGGTCGAGGTCGACATCATGCGCGAACCGGTCGGGGTGATCGGCATCATCACGCCGTGGAACTTTCCCATGGCCATTCCGGCCTGGAAGATCGCCCCGGCGCTCGCCTACGGCAATTGCGTCCTGTTCAAGCCCGCCGAGCTTGTTCCGGGATCGGCCTGGGCGCTGGCGGACATCATCGCGCGCGCCGGTGTGCCGTCCGGCGTGTTCAATCTGGTGATGGGGCCGGGTTCGGTGATCGGGGACACCCTGGTCGACGGCGTGGACGCCATCACCCTCACCGGGTCCGTCCCGACGGGAACCCGCGTGGCGCAACGGGCGGTCGGCCGCATGATCAAATGCCAGCTCGAAATGGGCGGCAAGAATCCCCTGATCGTGCTGGACGACGCCGATCTGGACATCGCCGTGGAGGCGGCGGTGAATGGCGCCTTCTTCCAGACCGGACAACGTTGCACGGCATCGTCGCGCCTCGTCGTCACCGAGGGCATCCATGATCGTTTCGTCGCGGCGGTGACGGAGCGGCTGGAACGGCTGGTGGTGGGGCACGCGCTGAGCCCCGAGACGCACATCGGTCCGGTGGTGGACGAACGGCAACTGGAGCAGGATCTCTCCCACATCGCCACAGCCGAGGGGGAAGGAGCGCAACGGCATTGGGGCGGTCTGGTGTTGGAGCGAGACACGCCAGGCTTCTACCTCTCGCCGTGCCTGCTCACCGAGACGACCAACGCCATGCGCATCAACCGCGAGGAGGTCTTCGGGCCGGTCGCCAGCGTTGTCCGCGTAAAGGATTACGACGAGGCCCTGGCCGTCGCCAACGACACGCCCTTCGGTCTTTCATCGGGCATCTGCACCACGTCGCTGAAGCACGCCACCCATTTCCGCGCCCACTCGGCGGCGGGACTGGTCATGGTCAACCTGCCGACCGCCGGTCTGGATTTCCATGTGCCGTTCGGCGGGCGCAAGGGTTCCAGCTATGGTCCGCGCGAACAGGGCCGCTACGCCGTGGAGTTCTACACCTCCGTCAAGACGGCCTACGTGCGGGCCATGTGAGGGCGGCCCTGTGAGAGCGGGCCATGTGAGGAATGGTGGGCGTCATGAAGCCCCACCCCACACCAGCCTCCGCCCTTCGCCGGCGTCGAACAGATGGGCGGAGGCGGCCGGCAGGCGCAACGGCAGGACGTCTCCGGGACGCGCGGCCACGCGCTCGCGGAACACCCCGACGAAGGGTTGCCCGGCAAGCTGCCCCACCACCTGCGTTTCGGAACCGGTCGGCTCGACCACCGCGACGTGAAGCGGGACGCCCTCCTCCGGGTCGATGAGGGCGTGCTCCGGGCGCAGACCCAGCACCGCCGGGCGTCCGTCCGCCTCCGGCGGAACCGCGGACAGCGGCAGGGCCGGGCCGCCGTCCAGCCGGAAGGAGGCGCCGCCGTTCACCGCGATCCGCCCCGTGAGAAAGTTCATGGCCGGAGAGCCGATGAAGCCGGCAACGAAGCGGTTGGCCGGGCGGTCGTAGAGGTCCAGCGGCGCCCCCGCCTGCTCCACCCGCCCGTCGCGCATGACGACGATGCGGTCGGCCATGGTCATCGCCTCGATCTGGTCATGGGTGACGTAGATGGCGCTGGTCCGCAGGCGCTGGTGCAGGGCCTTGATCTCCGCCCGCATCTGCACGCGCAGCTTGGCGTCCAGGTTGGACAGCGGCTCGTCGAACAGGAAGAGCCGGGGATCGCGCACGATGGCCCGGCCCATGGCGACGCGCTGCCGCTGCCCGCCCGACAGCTGGCCCGGCCGGCGGTCGAGCAGGGCCGACAGCCCCAGCACCTCAGCCGCGCGCGCCACCCGGGCGGCGATCTCCCCCCGGTCCACGCCCTTCAGGGTCAGCGCGAAGCCGAGATTCTGCGCCACCGTCATGTACGGGTAGAGCGCGTAGTTCTGGAACACCATCGCGATGTCCCGGTCCTTCGGCGGCACGTCGTTGACGAGGCGTCCGCCGATGCGGATCTCGCCCTCCCCGGCCTCCTCCAGCCCGGCGATCATGCGCAGCAGCGTGGACTTGCCGCAGCCGCTCGGCCCGACCAGCGCCACGAACTCCCCGTCGGCGATGTCGACCGACACGCCGTGGAGGACCGGCGTGCCGCCGTAGGACTTGCGGAGGTCCCGGATGATCACGGACGCCATGGCGTTTCCCTCCTTCAATCCTTCAGGCCGCCCGCGGTCAGCCCGCGGACGAGGTATTTGCGCACCAGCAGCGTGAAGGCCAGCACCGGCAGCATCACCAGCGTGCCGGCGGCGGCGATCTTGCCCCACTCCCACCCCTCGTACTGGAGGAAGTTGGTGATGGCGACCGGGGCGGTGACGGCGTTGGTGCGCGTCAGGATCAGCGCGAAGAAGAAGTCGTTCCAGGAGAAGATGAAGCAGAACACCGCCGTCGCCGCCAGACCGGGCGCCGCCAGCGGCAGCGTGACCCGCCGGAACGCCTGCCACACCCCGCAGCCGTCGATCCAGGCGGCCTCCTCCAGCGAGCGGGGAATGGCCGCGAAGAAGGTCTGCATGAACCAGACGACGATGGAGATGTTGAAGGTCATGTGGATCAGCGCCAGCCCGACCACGGAATCCTGCAAGCCCACCCAGCGGTAGGCCAGGAAGAAGGGGATCGTCAGGGCGATGGGCGGGGCCATGCGCGTGGCGAGAATCCACAGCGCCACCCGCCGGCGCGCCCGGAAGCGCCAGCGGGTCAGCACATAGGCCGCCGGCACGCCCAAGGCCAGCGACGCCGCGGTGGACAGGCTGCTGACCAGGACGCTGTTCAGGAAGGATTTCGGGAAATGCCCCTGCCAGAGCGCCATGAAATTCTCCAGCGTCGGCAGGAAGAGGACCGCGTCGCCCAGCACCGCGTCGGCGGGGCGCAATGCCATCTGGACCATCCAGGCGAAGGGGAACAGAACCAGCAGCAGCAGCGCCAGCGCCGCCGCGTGCAGGCCGATGCGGTGCCGCCGCCAGCGCAGCGGCCGCACCCGTCCGGGCCATGCCGCGATCCGGGGGGGATGGGAAGGCGCGGCGGCCCGCGTCGCGTCAGTCATGGTGCACCTCGTTCCATCCCAGGCGGCCCACCAGCCAGCTCACCGCGAAGACGCCGCCCAGCATCAGGACGGCAATGGCGCTGGCGTAGCCCCAATAGGAGAAGTTGAACGCCTCGATGAAGCCGTAATAGTTGGTGACCTCCGTCGCGGTGCCCGGCCCGCCGTTGGTCAGGACGTAGATCAGCGGAAAGGCCTTCAGGCTGTCGATCAGCCGGAACAGGCCGCAGACGACCAGCGCCGGGCGCAGATAGGCCAGGATGATGTGGCGGAACACCTGCCAGCGGTTGGCACCGTCGATCCGCGCCCCCTACCTGTCGAGCGCCGTGATCGTGCTCGTCGGCCTCTATGTCGGCCTCCACGCCTTGCAGGGCTTTGGGATCACGCTGGCCGTGCTCTCCGGAAGCCACGACCCGGCCTGACGCTGGGCCGCTCACGCTCTCCCGTCCTGTTGACCGGCCGCGATGGCCCTCAGTGCGGCGGTCACCATCCTGTGAAACGAGGGCACCATCGGGGAGTGGGGCCGGCAGTACGTCGCGGTCCCGCGCTCCACGCTGCCGCAAAGCTTCGGCTAGGCGATGGAGACGCTCGGGCTGTTTCGCTGACGCCTCCGGTCCGCTTTCAGAACACGGCGCGCAGCAGCAGGCCAGCCCCCGCGCACAGGAGGAGGACCGGGATCATCCCGATCCTGAGAACGAACACGGCCAGCACCGCGGCCAGGGTGAGCACCGCCGCCACCGGGTCGAGCGACGACAGGACAGGAACGTCCAGGCTGAGGCCGCCCACCGCCAGGGGACGCAACTCGTGGAACAGCACATGCAGCCCGAACCAGACGGCCAGGTTGAGGACGACGCCGACCACCGCCGCCGTGATCGCCGACAAGGCGCCGCTCAGCGCGCGGTTGCCGCGCAGCGCCTCGACATAGGGCGCGCCGAGGTAGATCCACAGGAAGCACGGCACGAAGGTGACCCAGGTGGTCAGCAGCCCGCCCAGCGCGCCGGCCAGCAGCGGCGGCAGGGCGCCCGGATCGCGGAAGGCGCCCATGAAACCGACGAACTGCACCACCATGATCAGCGGCCCCGGCGTCGTCTCGGCCATGCCCAGACCGTCCAGCATCTCGCCCGGCTGCAGCCAGCCGTAATGGTCCACTGCCTGCTGCGCCACATAGGCCAGCACGGCGTAGGCCCCGCCGAAGGTGACGACGGCCATCTTGGAGAAGAAGACGGCGATCTGGCTGTACACGTCCGCCGGGCCGAAGGCCAGAAGCAGCGCCAGCACCGGGCCGAGCCACAGGGCAAGCCCGACGGCGCCGACCCGCAGTAACCGGCCGGGCGCCGGCCGGGCATGGGCCGGCGTCCCGGCACCGAGCCGGCTGTCGACGTCGGCCAGCACCGCGCCGCCCGACGCCCCGTGCCCGCCGCCTACCTTGAACTCCGGACGCGCCAGACGCCCCCCGACGAAGCCGATCAGCCCGGCCGCCAGGATGATGACCGGGAAGGGCACGTCGAAGGCGAAGATGGCGATGAAGGCGGCGGCGGCAATGCCGAGCATCACCCCGTTCTTCAGCGCCCGCCGCCCGATGCGCACCACGGCTTCGAGAACGATGGCGAGCACCGCCGCCTTCAACCCGAAGAACAAGCCCTGCACCAGCCCGACGTTGCCGAAAGCGACGTAGATCAGGCTCAGCGCCATGATCGCGACGGCGCCGGGCAGCACGAACAGGATGCCGGCGATCAAGCCACCCAGCGTCCGGTGCATCAGCCAGCCGACGTAGACGGCCAGTTGCTGCGCCTCCGGCCCCGGCAGCAGCATGCAGTAGTTCAGCGCGTGGAGGAACCGCTCCTCCCCGATCCAGCGCTTCTCGTCCACCAGGATGCGGTGCATCACCGCGATTTGTCCCGCCGGCCCGCCGAAGCTTAGCGCCGCGATCCGCGCCCACACCCGCGTGGCCTCGCCGAGGCTCACGCCATGCCCGCCGTTCTTCTGCGCGGATACGGCTGTATCCGCGATGGCCTGTTCGGTCATCGAGCGTCTCCCCGATCGCGCGTTTTGCGGAAGTGTTCGTAGAGATCCTCGAACAGGGCGCCACCGCGCTCCAGGCGGCGTTCGTCGTCGTCGGTCGCCGCGGCGATGCCGGAGAGCAGCGTCCGAATCCCGGCTGCCTCCTCACGCTGGAACTTGCCGTCCTTCAGGTCGATGTCGTGGACGATCTCGGCGATCGCCTTGAGCGCGCGGTCCGGCGGCACGAGCTTCGCCAGCAGCACCTCGAAGGTGCACTGGTCGCCCTCGTGCGTGAACTCCGCCTCGAACATGTCGAAACGCAGCTCGCCGGGCTCCGGCGCGTAGCCCTTGTCCGGCACGAACTTGAAGCGGGCTTGCGGGTCGATGGAGCGCCGGATCAGCCACGCCGAGGCGATGCGGTCTACCAGCACGCCCCGGCGGGTCACCCAGGTCCGCCCCTTCAGCTCTCCGATGGTGTCGGCGTCCATGGTCTCGTCCTCCTGTTCGGGGCCACGCTCGGACTGCGCGAGCCGCGCCTCGATCCCGGCGAGCAGCCCCTCCGCCGGTTCCCGGCCGCCCGCGCCGAAGAAGTCGATGGCGACGATTTCCGCCAGCCGGCGCCGCAGGCGGGTCGCTTGAGTCCGGACGTCGCCCTTGCGCGCGCTCCACGAGTCCCGGTCGGCGGCGAGCCCCTCGGCCAGTTCGCGGGCGTCGGCGGCGAGCGCCTCGTAGTCGGCGTCGCGGGCCTTGTCGAACAGCGCCCGCACCTCCGGGTCGGTAAGGCCATCGACGAAGCGCGCCTCGAACACCGCCGCTTCACCGCCGCCCTCGGTGATCTCGCGCAGCAGCCACTGGAAGTCCTCTCGGGCCTGCTCACCGGCCGGCAACGCGTAGAGCGAGTTCTTGATGGCCACCGCTCCGAGCCCCTGGAGGCGGCGCCAGACCTTCACACGGAAATAGGCGGGCTTCGGCCGCAGTTGGTGGGCCAGCAGCAACCAAGCGTACCGGGACTCCGAGGTGATGGGCGCATCGTTCATCGGCTACCTGTATCTCAGAGATATGTATTATGCAACACTTGTATCATAACTTGGCGCTGGGGTACGGTTCGCGTGGCGCCGGATGCTCCGGCGCGTGCACAGGAGATGTGCCATGCCCTACGAGGCCGCACCGCTGCCGTTCAAGCCACCGCGGCTGAACGGCCTGTCCGAACGCCTGCTCGCCAGCCACTACGAGAACAACTACGGCGGGGCCGTCCGCCGCCTGAACGCCATCGAGGAAGACCTCGCCCGGCTCGACTGGGCCACGGCGCCGACCTTTGTGATCAACGGTCTGAAACGCGAGGAACTGATCGCCGCGAACTCGATGATCCTGCACGAGGCCTACTTCGACAGCCTCGGTGGGGCCGGCGATGCCGTCGGCGATCTCGCCACCGCGTTTGAGCGGGACTTTGGGTCGGTGGAGCGGTGGCGGCGGGAGTTCACCGCGATGGGCAAGGCGCTCGCCGGCGGGTCCGGCTGGGTGCTGCTGACGCTGTCGGAGCGGGACGGCCGGCTGCGGAACGTCTGGGCGGCCGATCACACCCACACGCTCGCCGACGGCCGCGTGGTGCTGGCGCTCGATCTGTACGAGCACGCCTACCACCTCGATTTCG